>NZ_JBEZHQ010000020.1:50552-148477 GCF_040650675.1 Streptomyces sp. NPDC048637 | reverse complement strand
GGGGCCGGCACCGCACCGCGCCCCCCCCCTCCCCCCGGGGGGGGGCGGCCTCGGTCCTGTCCGGGCCGGTTCAGCCGACCTCCGCGGCGGCTTCTGCGGCCGGGGCCGGGGGAGCGGGCGGTACGGTGCGCAGGCCCTGACCGCCCGGGCGCGGGTCCCGGGCGGTCAGGGCCAGATACGCGATGGCGCCCACGGCCGCCGCGAGCACGAAGCTGAGGTCGATGCCGCCGGTCAGCGGGAGCAGCGGCCCCTGGTAGAGCGGGGTGTCCACGCCCAGCAGGCCGAACACGGAGCCCAGCGCCCAGGCCAGCGTCGCCCGGACGTGCCAGCCCGCCCGGTACCAGTACACGCCGCCGCGCGTGCCGCGGTTGTAGACCTGAAGCGACTCCGGGTCGTAGGCGCCGCGGCAGCGGACGAAGCCGATCACGGTGATTACCGCCCAGGGCGTCCCCACGGCGGTCATCAGCAGCACGAACGAGGTCATCGCCTCCTGCGCCGCCCACAGGAAGTGGCCGGCGTAGACCAGCGTGGTCGCGAGCGCGGCGACGACATAGGTGGCCTGGGTGCGGGTCGCGCGCGGCAGGATCGCGTCCAGGTCGAGGCCCATGCTGTAGAGCATCAGACCGGAATTGCCGATGGAGCCGGCCGAGGCGTTGAGCAGCAGCAGCGCCAGGTACCAGAGCGGCGCGCCGGCCACCAGCGGGCCCGCGTAGTCCGCGCCCGCGCCGACCGCGAGCGCGGTGAACGTACCGAAGAGCTGCGGCACCAGCAGACCGACCACCAGGCCCAGACAGGTGGCGCCGAAGACCTTCCTGGAGCTGTGCCGCCGCGGGGAGATATAGCGGCTGTAGTCCCCGAGCAGCGTGATGAAGGCGATGGGGCCGCTCAGGCCCGCGGAGACGGCGGCCAGCAGCCAGGTCTGCCAGAAGCCGCCGAGCACGTACGCGCTGCCGGGCGGTGCGGCGGTGGTGAAGGTGTCGGCGTAGGCGACGACGCCGATGGCCAGCAGGACGGTCAGCCCGATGGCGAGCACCTTGCTCAGCCGCAGCAGGACCCGGTAGCCGTAGACCGCGCCGACGGCGGTGGCGCCCGCCAGCAGGGCGTAGACCAGGGCGTAGGTCGCGCCGCTCGACGGCAGCCCGGTCAGCCGGTGCAGACATCCCACCACCGCGTCGCCGCCCACCCACAGGGTCAGCGCCGTGTAGCCCAGCGACAGCAGCAGGCCGATGACCGAGCCGATCAGCCGGCCGCGCACGCCGAAGTGGGCACCGCTGCTGGTCGAGAGGTTGGTGGCGCTGCGCAGCGAGACCAGGGCGAGCGGCGCGGTCAGCAGGGTGCCGACGAGGGTGCCCGCCGCCAGGGAGGTCACCGAGGGCCAGAAGCCGAGGCCGAAGGAGACCGGGAGCCAGCCGAAGATCACCACGCCGAGGGCGAGGTTTGACCCGAGCAGGATCGCGATCAGGTCGCGAGGGCCGCTGGTGCGTTCCTCGTCCGGGATGGTGTCGACTCCGCGTTGTTCGATCGGCATGAGGGCTCCCCTGAGAGGCCGGACAACAGTGTGTGAACAGCGCTCCGTGCAGTGCTCGGAGCAGCGCTCCGTGCAGTGCTCCGGGCTGTGGACAGTGCTCGCCGGGCGCGGTGCCCGCTGCGAGATCATTTAGAGCGGTGCTCTATTCACCGCATATTTAGAGCAGCGCTCAATGTGACTCATGCCTATGTCAGCGGTCAATGCTTTCCCGTTGACGATTTTCATGGTTAGAGTGATGCTCAAATCGAGGTGGAGGTGTGACGGGATGCGGTTGACCCCGACGGAACGCGACCGGCTGCTGCTGTTCGGCGCGGCCGAGCTGGCGCGGACGCGCCGGGCCCGCGGACTGAAGCTGAATGTGCCCGAGGCGACCGCGTTGATCGCGGACACAGTCTGCGAGGCGGCGCGGGACGGGCGCCGCCTCGCTCAGGCCATCGAGGCGGCACGCGGTGTGCTCGGTCCGGACGATGTGCTGCCGGGCGTGGCCGAGGTGGTCACCGAGGTGCATGTGGAAGCCGTCTTTGACGACGGCTCCCGGCTCGCGGTGGTCAGCGACCCGATCGGCGCCCGCCCGTCGGCCGGGGGGAGCGAGGGGACCCCCGCGCCCGGCGCGGTACTCCCCGGCCCGGCCGGCCCCGAGCCCGCGCCCGCGGCCGTACTGACCGTGCGCAACACCGCGACGGTGCCCATCAGCGTCACCTCGCACTTCCACTTCTTCGAGGCCAACCCCCGGCTGGACTTCGACCGCGGCGCCGCGTACGGCATGCGGCTGTGCGTCCCGGCCGGCTCGTCGGTGCGGTTCGACCCCGGCGGCGCCTCGGAGGTCGGTCTGGTCCCGATCGGCGGCGACCGGATCGCGATCGGCTTCGCCGGTCTCGTCGACGGCCCGCTGGATGCGCCGGGCGCCAAGACGGAAGCGCTGCGGCGGGCCGCCGCCTGCGGCTACCTGGGAGCGGAGGAACAGGCATGACGGGCAGCATCGACCCCCACGAGTACGCGTCCGTGCACGGCCCGCGGGCCGGCGACCGGGTCGTCCTCGGCGACTCGGGCCTGGTCGTCCGGGTCGAGTCCGACGCCCAGAAGCCCGGTGACGAGTTCCTCGCCGGCTTCGGCAAGACCGCCCGCGACGGGCTCCACCTCAAGGCCGCCGCGGTCCGCGAGACCTGCGATGTGGTGATCAGCAACGTCCTGGTCATCGACGCGGTCCAGGGCATCCGCAAGCTGTCCATCGGTATCCGCGAGGGCCGCATCCACGCCATAGGGCGGGCCGGCAACCCCGACACCCTCGACGGTGTCGATGTCGTCGTCGGTACGGGGACGTCCATCGTCTCCGGTGAAGGCATGATCGCCACCGCGGGCGCCGTCGACACCCATGTCCATCTGCTCTCGCCGCGCGTCATGGAGGCCTCGCTGGCCTCCGGCGTGACCACCGTCATCGGCCAGGAATTCGGGCCGGTCTGGGGCGTCGGCGTCAACTCCCCCTGGGCGCTGGGGCACGCCTTCAGCGCCTTCGACGCCTGGCCGGTCAATATCGGCTTCCTCGGCCGGGGCTCCTCCTCGGGCGACGCCCCGCTGGTCGAGGCGCTCGCCGAGGGCGGCGCCTGCGGCTTCAAGGTGCACGAGGACATGGGCGCCCATGCCCGCGCCCTGGACACCGCACTGCGGGTCGCCGAGGACCACGACGTCCAGGTCGCGCTGCACAGCGACGGCCTCAACGAGTGCCTCTCCGTCGAGGACACCCTGCGCGTCCTGGACGGCCGGACCATCCACGCCTTCCACATCGAGGGCTGCGGCGGCGGCCATGTCCCCAACGTCCTCAAGATGGCCGGGGTCCCCCACGTCATCGGCTCCTCCACCAACCCCACCCTCCCCTTCGGGCGGGACGCGGTCGCCGAGCACTACGGCATGATCGTCTCGGTCCACGACCTGAAGACCGATCTGCCGGGTGACGCCGCCATGGCCCGCGACCGCATCCGGGCCGGCACGATGGGCGCCGAGGATGTGCTGCACGACCTCGGAGCGATCGGCATCACCTCCTCCGACGCCCAGGGCATGGGCCGCGCGGGCGAGACCGTACGCCGTACCTTCGCGATGGCGGGCAAGATGAAGGCGGAGCTCGGGCCCCTTCTTCCCCGAAACGGGGAGGCCGGCGACGGCGCCCATGACGACAACGCACGGGTGCTGCGCTACATCGCCAAGCTCACCATCAACCCCGCCATCGCCCACGGTCTCTCGCACGAGATCGGGTCGATCGAGGTCGGCAAGATGGCCGACGTCGTGCTGTGGAAGCCGCAGTACTTCGGTGCCAAACCGCAGCTGGTGCTGAAGTCCGGATTCCCCGCCTACGGCGTCACCGGCGACCCGAACGCCGCCACCGACACCTGCGAACCCCTGGTACTCGGCCCGCAGTTCGGGGCGTACGGCGCGACCCCCGCCGAGATCTCCGTCGCCTTCGTCGCGCGTGCCGCGGCCGAACAGGGCGGTGACGGTATGCCCACCCGCCGGCGGCGGGTCGCCGTCCGCGGCACCCGTGGCATCGGCCCCGGCAACCTCGTCCACAACTCCCGGGTGGGGCAGGTGCAGGTCGACGGGAGCAGCGGACTGGTCACCCTCGACGGCGATCCGATGCGCTCGGATCCGGCGGACACCGTGTCGCTGTCCCGGCTCTACTTCCTGTGACCACGGCACTTCCTGTGGCCGCGTCACTTCCTCTGACCACGTCACTTCCTGTGGCCGCGTCACTTCGTGCGACCGCGTCACTTCCTGTTACCACGCCTTGTGGCTGCCCCTCGTGAACCTCCCGCCTGTCACACGCACACCGCTCCAGACCCTGAGGACCCCCGCATGAGCACCCCTGTCGCCGACGGCTTCCGTATGCCCCCGGAGTGGGCCCGGCACGAGCGCACCTGGATGGCCTGGCCCGGCCCCAATTTCACCTTCGGCGAGGAGGGCGGCGAGACGCTGGCCGGGGCCCGCCGCGCCTGGGCGGCCGTCGCCCGTGCGGTCCGCCGGTTCGAGCCGGTCACCGTCGTCGCCGGAACCGGCCAGGCGGACGGCGCCCGCGCCCTGCTCAGTGCGGACATCGAGATCGTCGAGCGCCCGCTGAACGACGCCTGGATGCGCGACATCGGCCCCACCTTCCTCACCGACGGCGCCGGGCAACTCGCTGCCGCCGACTGGGTGTTCAACGGCTGGGGCGCCCAGGAATGGGCCCGCTGGGACCTCGACGAGAAGATCGCCGAGCAGGTCGGTGCGCTGGCCGGCGCCCGCCGCTACGCCACCCCCCTGGTCAACGAGGGCGGCGGCATCCACATCGACGGCGAGGGCACCGTCCTGCTCACCGAGACCGTCCAGCTCGACCCGGGCCGCAACCCCGGCCGTACACCGGAGGAGGTGGAGGCCGAGATCCACGCCCACCTCGGCACCACCAAGGCGATCTGGCTGCCGCGCGGCCTGGCCGCCGACTACGGGCAGTTCGGCACCCGCGGCCATGTCGACATCGTCGCCGCCTTCGCCCGCCCCGGCACCGTGCTCGTCCACACCCAGCCCGACCCGGACCACCCCGACCACGCGATCTGCCAGGAGATCGCCAAGCTGCTGCGCGGCTCCACCGACGCCAGGGGCCGGGAGCTGGAGGTCATCGAGGTGCCCGCGCCGACCGTCATCGAGGAGGACGGCGAGCTGGTCGACTACTCCTACATCAACCACTACCTCTGCAACGATGGCGTGGTGCTGTGCGGTTTCGACGACCCGCGCGACGAGGAGGCGGCCGCGATCTTCCGGCGGCTCTTCCCCGGCCGGACGGTGACCCTCGTGGACGCCCGTACGATCTTCGCAGCGGGTGGCGGTATCCACTGCATCACCCAGCAGCAGCCGAAGGCCTGATCCGCAGACCTGCCCCAGCCGACCCCGGAGGTCCCCGTGCCCGGTCCCGCGCGCCGTCCCCGGCGCCGGCTCAACCAGCCCCGCGAGCAGGTCCTGGCCGCGGCGATGACGACCATCGCCGCGGAGGGCCTGGACCGGCTGACCATGGCCGGACTGGGCCGCGAGGTCGGCATGAGCAGCGGCCACATTCTCTACTACTTCGGTACGAAGGACGAGTTGCTGCTGCAGACCCTCCAGTGGAGCGAGGAGCAGCTCGGCGCCGAGCGCCGGGCCGCCCTCTCCCGCCGTGTCCCGGCCCGCGAACGGCTGGACGCCCTGGTCGCCCTCTACCTCCCCGACGGCCACCGCGACCCGCGCTGGACGCTGTGGCTGGAGGTGTGGAACCGCTCCCAGAACGCCGACGACGAGACCCGCGAACGCCAGCTGGAACTGGAACTGGCCTGGCACCGCGACCTGGTGGCCCTGCTCGTCGAGGGCGTGTCGAAGGGCGAGTTCCGCCCCGTCGACGCCGAACGCTTCGCCACCCGCACCCGCGCCCTGCTCGACGGCTTCGGCTCCCAGCTCGTCGTCGGCCTCCTGGGCACGGACCGCGAGCAAGTCCTGGACCACGTACGGGAATTCCTGGACGAGGCGCTGTCCGCCGGCCCGCAGGGCTGACCGGGGGCGGTCGTGCGCCGCCTCCGCGCCCCCATGACCACAACGCACGCAAGTAGCTGCGATCGTTGCCGCCTGCGCTCTTGCCCGGGGCCTCCGGTTCCGAGACCGTAACCGGCTATGGGACGAGAGCAATGGAAGAAGATCTGGGTCGGCTCGGCCGGCAACATGGTCGAGTGGTTCGACTGGTTCGTTTACGCCAGCTTTGCAGTCTATTTTGCGGATTCGTTCTTCCCGAAGGGGAATGACACCGCGAACCTCATGAACACCATGGGGATCTTCGCCGTGGGCTTCTTCATGCGCCCGGTCGGCGGCTGGGTGCTGGGCCGGATCGGGGACCGCAAGGGCCGGAAGGCCGCGCTCACGCTGACCGTCACGCTGATGTCCGCCTCGGCGATCCTGATCGCCGTCGCACCCACCTACGCGGTGGCGGGCTACGGCGGGGTGGCCGTGCTGCTCGTCGCGCGGATGCTGCAGGGGCTTTCGGTCGGCGGGGAGTACGCGGCCAGCGCGACCTACCTCACCGAGGCCTCCGCGCCCGGCCACCGCGGCTTCGCCTCCAGCTTCCAGTACGTGTCGATGACCGCCGGGCAGCTGCTCGGCCTCGGTCTGCAGATCGTGCTGCAGCGCACCCTGTCCGAGGACGCGCTGCACAGCTGGGCCTGGCGGATCCCGTTCATCATCGGTGCGCTGGGCGCCGCGATCGTCTTCTATCTGCGCCGCAACATGCTGGAGACCGAGGTGTACGCCGAGGACGACAGCGCCAACGCCGACCCGGCGCGCGGCACCATCAAGGCGCTGCTGGCCCACAAGCGCGAGGCGTTCCTGGTCATCGCGCTCACCATGGGCGGCACGGTCGCGTACTACACGTACACGACGTACCTCACCAAGTACCTCTCGGGCAGCGCCGGTCTGGACAAGCCGACCGCCTCCCTGGTCAGCTTCTGCGCGCTCTTCATCTTCATGTGCATCCAGCCGCTGGCCGGCAAGCTCTCCGACCGGATCGGGCGGCGTCCGCTGCTGATCACCTTCGCGGTCGGCTCGACGTTCCTGACCGTGCCGATCATGACGCTGCTCCAGCACGCCGGCAGCTTCTGGCCGGCCCTCGGGCTCTCGCTGCTCGCCCTGGTCGTCGTCACCGGCTACACCTCGATCAACGCCTGTGTGAAGGCCGAGCTGTTCCCGACCGGCATCCGTGCGCTGGGTGTGGCCCTGCCGTACGCGATCGCCAACGCGCTGTTCGGCGGCACCGCGGAGTATGTCGCCCTGTGGTTCAAGGAGGGCGGCATCGAGTCCGGCTACTACTGGTACGTCGCCGGCTGCGCCGCCGTCTCGCTGATCGTCTACATCACGATGCGCGAGACCCGCACCATCGATCTGCACCGGGTCGGCAAGCCGGCGGACGGCGCGGAAGCCGGCCGGGCGCCGGTGGGGACACCCGTCGCCGACTGAGGGTTTGTCCCGGTCCGGAACGGCCTCCCCCGCCCGGGGGAGGCCGTTTGCCGTTCCCGGGGGATCCGCATCCGGCGCCGGACGGCTTGGCTGGACGGCATGACATACACGAAGCGTTTACTCCTGCCGCTGTTGCTGACGGGCCTGCTGACGTCGGGCGTCGTGGCGCCGTCCGTGGCGACCGCCCGGACCGGCGGGGCGCACCCGGCCGCGGCCCGCCCGGCCGCCGACGACATCCGCGCCAGGCTCGCGGCCGTGCCCGGTATGCGGGTGGTCAAGGAGAACCCGGCCCCCGCCGGCTACCGCGCCTTCGCGCTGACCTACCGCCAGCCCGTCGACCACCGGCACCCCGACCGGGGCACCTTCGCCCAGCGGCTGAACCTGCTGCACCGGTCCACCGCCCGGCCGATGGTCCTCCACACCAACGGCTATGACCTCAACTACCAGGGCCCCGGCTTCCGCGCCGAGCCGACCGAGATCCTCGACAGCAACCAGATCAGCACCGAACAGCGGTACTTCGGCACCTCCCGCCCCCGTCCCACCGACTGGACCAAGCTCGACATCCGGCAGGCCGCGAGCGACCACCACCGGCTGATCCAGGCGCTCAAGCCGCTCTACCGCGCACGGTGGATCTCCACCGGCAGCAGCAAGGGCGGTATGGCCACCGTCTACCACCGGCGCTTCTACCCGCACGACGTGGCCGGCTCGGTGGCGTACTCGGCCCCGAACAACACCGACGACCGGGACGACACCGCCGTGGACCGCTTCCTGGCGCAGCGGGGCAGCCCCGCCTGCCGGGCCGCACTCACCGCCGTGCAGCGCGCGCTGCTGGGCCCCCGGCGAGCGGAGATGGCGGACCGCCTCGCCCGCTGGGCCGCCCGCGGGGGCGACACCTTCCGCACCATCGGAAGCGCCGACCGCGTCCTGGAGCTCACCGTGCTCCAACTGCCCATGCTCTTCTGGATGCGGGCGGGTGAGACGGGCTGCGACCGTATCCCCCGGCCCTCCGCCGACAGCGACGCGCTGTACCTCTGGTTCAACGGCACGGTCGGCCTCCCCGGCTACACCGACCGCCGTCTCTCGCCCGTCACCGCGTCCTTCTACCAGCTGGGCACCCAGCTCGGCTTCGTGGAACTCGCCGCCCCACAGCTGGCCGGCAAGCTGCGCTACCCCGGCATCCAGAGGATGCGGACCTATGTGCCGCGCAGTATTCCGCTGCGCTTCCAGCCGGGCGCGATGCCCGATATCGACCGCTGGGTCCGGCGTCACGGCAGCGAACTGAGCTTGGTGTACGGCCAGAACGACCCCGCGCGGGCCGAGCCGTTCCGTACCGGCGGCGGCAGCCGGGACGCGCACGTCTACCTGGCGCCGGACACCAGTCATGTCGTCAGCATCGCCGAGCTGGCGCCCCGGGACCGGGCGCGGGCCACCGCCGCGCTCCGTCACTGGGCGGGTGTGGACGGGCGGACCGCTCAGATGGAAGGCCCGCCCGTATAGTGAGACGTCCCGCTGGGCCGCCCGGGGGTGTGGCACACTGCGGACCGTGCTCTCGTTCGCCATGATTATTGGCAGCAGGCGCGCCGGTCCGCAGTGACCGCCCCGTACGAACCGAGTACGGCGTGGCCACCGTCGTCCCAGACCCGCGCGCAGACCTCTCGCACCCGCGAGAGGTTTTTTCGTTTCCGGCCCACATCTCACCGGAGGCGGAGCGCGAGGGATCATGGAGGGACGGTGGAACCGGTTATTCCGGTAGACCGAGATCCCGACAGGAGCCAGACCAGCATGACGGACGCACCCGAGCCCTCCCCGCTGCCCACCCCTCGTCCCGCCGACGCGGTGTCCGACGACTTCCATGTCTTCGACACCACGCTCCGCGACGGTGCACAGCGCGAGGGCATCAACCTCACCGTCGCCGACAAGCTGACCATCGCCCGGCACCTCGAAGAATTCGGGGTCGGCTTCATCGAGGGGGGCTGGCCCGGCGCCAATCCGCGGGACACCGAGTTCTTCCAGCGGGCCCGCGAGGAGATCGACTTCCGGCACGCCCAGCTGGTCGCGTTCGGCGCCACCCGCAAGGCCGGTGTCCGTGTCGAGGACGATCCGCAGGTCGCCGCGCTGCTGGAGTCCGGGGCGCCGGTCATCACGCTGGTCGCCAAGTCCCATGTCGGGCATGTGGAGCTGGCGCTGCGCACCACCCCCGAGGAGAACCTCGCGATGGTGCGGGACACCGTCCGGTACCTGCGCGACCAGGGCCGCCGGGTCTTCCTCGACTGTGAGCACTTCTTCGACGGCTACGCCCTGGACGCGGTCTACGCCAAGCAGGTCGTCCGCACCGCCAGCGAGGCCGGCGCCGATGTCGTGGTGCTCTGCGACACCAACGGCGGAATGCTCCCGGCGCAGGTCACCGCCGTCGTACGGACCGTCCTCGCGGACACCGGTGCGCGGCTGGGCATCCACGCCCAGGACGACACCGGCTGTGCCGTCGCCAACACCCTGGCCGCGGTGGACGCGGGCGCCACCCACGTCCAGTGCACCGCCAACGGCTACGGCGAGCGGGTCGGCAACTCCAACCTCTTCCCGGTCGTCGCCGCCCTGGAGCTCAAGTACGGGCGCCAGGTGCTGCCCGAGGGCAAGCTCGCCGAGACCACCCGGATCTCGCACGCCATCGCCGAGGTCGTCAACCTCACCCCCTCCACCCACCAGCCCTATGTCGGCGTCTCCGCCTTCGCCCACAAGGCCGGACTGCACGCCTCCGCCATCAAGGTCGACCCGGATCTCTACCAGCACATCGATCCGGCGCTGGTCGGCAACACCATGCGGATGCTGGTCTCCGACATGGCCGGCCGGGCGTCCATCGAGCTCAAGGGCAAGGAGCTGGGCATCGATCTGAGCGGCGACCGTGAGCTGGTCGGCCGCGTCGTCGAGCGGGTCAAGGAGCGTGAGCTGGCGGGCTACACGTACGAGGCCGCCGATGCGTCCTTCGAGCTGCTGCTGCGCGCGGAGCTCCAGCGGGCGGAGGGCGGCCGGGCGCGCAGTTACTTCACGGTGGAGTCCTGGCGGGCGATCGTCGAGGACCGCCCGGACGGTACGCACGCCAACGAGGCGACCGTGAAGCTGTGGGCCAAGGGGGAGCGGATCGTCGCCACCGCCGAGGGCAACGGCCCGGTCAACGCGCTGGACCGGGCGCTGCGGGTGGGGCTGGAGCGGATCTATCCGCAGCTGGCCCACATGGAGCTGGTGGACTACAAGGTCCGCATCCTGGAGGGCGCCCTGGGCACCGGCTCGATCACCCGGGTCCTGGTCTCCACCAGCGACGGCCGGAGCGAGTGGTCCACGGTCGGTGTCGCGGAGAACGTCATCGCCGCGTCCTGGCAGGCGCTGGACGACGCCTATGCGTACGGGCTGCTGCGGGCCGGGGTCGAGCCGCAGGAGTGACCGCCACGGCGACGGTGCGACCGCGGCCCCGTGCCGGCCCTCGGGGGAGAGGCCGGCGCGGGGCCGCGGTCGCAGGGCGGAGCGGCGGGCTCAGGCCTGCGGGGCCGCCTTGACGGCCGAGATGTCGAAGGTGAGCCGGACCTTGTCGCTGACCATCACCCCGCCGGTCTCCAGCGCGGCGTTCCAGGTCAGGCCCCAGTCGGAGCGCAGGATCTCGGCGCTGCCCTCGAAGCCGACCCGCTCGGCGCCGTAGACATCGGTGGCCGCGCCGTGGAACTTCAGGTCGATGGTGAGCGGCTTGGTGACACCCCGGAGGGTGAGGTCCCCGGTGATGCTGCAGCGGTCCCTGGACACGCTTTCGGCGGCAGTGCTGCGGAAGGTCATCAGCGGGAAGGACTCGGCGTCGAAGAAGTCGGCGCTGCGCAGATGGCCGTCGCGGTCCGCGATCCCGGTGTCGATGCCGGCGATCTCGACGTCGAGGGACGCGGTGGAGCGGGACGGGTCGGTGCCGTCGAGGTGGAGCGTGCCCTCGTACGCGCCGAAGGAGCCGCGGACGTTGGTGACCATGGCATGCCGGACGGTGAAGCCGATGCTGCTGTGTGCCGGGTCGATGGTGTAGTCGCCGGTCAGCGGCACGAGCACGGGATCCGGTTCGAGGACGGCAGCGGTGGCGGCGGGGGCGGTGTCGGCGGTGTTGGCGGTGCGCTTGCGGTGGAACAGAGCCATGGCTCCTCCTCAAAGACGGTGCACGGGGCGTGCGCGACATTTTGTTTAAGCTTCAACGAGATTTACGGTAGCCCTATCTGGTTCAACGTTCAACCTCTCTCGCCTCGGCCGGGCTCCGCCGGACGGGTGGCGGCCGGTGTTCCGGCGCGGTCATTGCCGCTCGCCGACGGCCCGTGCTAGACCATCGGGAACTCCCAAGTGCGCAGCGCCACCCCCCAGTTGACGCTCTGGAGAGGACCGACCGTGCCACCAGTCCCCGCCCTGCCCGTCTGGTCACGCAGAGGATTTCTCGCCGTCTCCACCGCAGGTGCGCTCGGCCTCGCGGCCGGCCCCGCGCACGCCGCCCCCGGGCCGGCCGCCCCCGCCGACGAGTTCACCGCCCTCCGCCGCCGCTGGTGCGAGCTCACCCTCGGCACCGGTTTCGACCCCACCGCCCCGCCCTACGCCGCCGCCCTCCAGGAGACCGGCGCCCTCGCGAGCACCTTCCAGGCGGGCATGCGCCCGGCCGCCGGCTCCCTCTGGCCCGACTGCCGCTACGACCCGCCGTCCGGCATCACCCAGAGCTACAGCCGGCTGCACACCATGGCCCAGGCCTACGCCCAGCCCGGCACCGGCCGTACCGGTGACCCCGGCCTCGCCGAGGCCCTCGTCACCGGCCTCGGCCACCTCGAAGCCACCGTCTACAACACCGCCACCACCCGCTACGGAAACTGGTGGGAGTGGCAGATCGGCAGCCCCAGACTCCTCCTCGACACCGTCGCGCTCCTCGACGAGCGGCTGCCCGACGGCGGCGGCCTCCCCGACGACCTGCGCACCCGCTGTCTGGCCGCCGTCGACCACTTCGTGCCCGACACCCTGCTCGGCGACTACACCGGGACCAGCACCGGCGCCAACCGCGTCGACCTGTGCCGGGTCGTCGCGCTGCGCGGCGTCCTCGGCCGCGCCCCCGACAAGATCGCCCTGGCCAGTGACGCCCTCTCACCGGTCTTCCCGTACGTCACCAAGGGCGACGGCCTCTACGCCGACGGCTCCTTCATCCAGCACACCTGGGTTGCCTACTCCGGCACCTACGGCTATGTCCTGCTGGACGGCCTCGGCCGGCTGTTCACCCTGCTCGGCGGCTCGTCCTGGGAGATCACCGACCCGGCCCGGCAGATCATCTTCGACAGCGTCGAGCGGGCCTACGCACCGCTGCTCCACAACGGCCTGATGATGGACAGCGTCAACGGCCGCGCCATCAGCCGCGGCTATCTCCGCAGCGACGAACGGCATGTCCTGCGCAGCGACCACTACCACGGCCATGCGCTGATCGCCGCCGTCGCGCTGCTCGCCCGGAGCGCGAGCAGCGCCGAGCGGGACCGCTGGCACGCCATGATCAAGGGCTGGATCGCCCGCGACCGTACGCTGCCGGTGCTCACCGACCGGCAGTACACCGTCGCCGACCTCGCCCGGCTCCACACGATCGCCGGGAGCTCCGGCGCCGCCGCCCCCGAACCCGTCGGCCACCGGCTGTTCCCCGCCATGGACCGCGCCGTGCACCGCCGCCCCGGCTGGGCCGCCGGTCTGGCCATGGCCTCCGACCGCATTGCGTACTACGAGAACGGCAACGGCGAGAACCCGCACGGCTGGCACACCGGCGCCGGCATGCTCTCCTGGTGGGGCGCGGATTTCGGGGGCGACCAGTACACAGACGCCTTCTGGCCCACCGTCGACCCCTACCGACTCCCCGGCACGACGGTGTCCACCAAGCGGCTGGCCGACAACGAAGGCGGTGGCTGGGGCGAGCCCAAGCCCGCCGCGCGCTGGGTCGGCGGGACCACCGACGGCGAATTCGCCACCATCGGCCAGGACCTGCGCGGTCTGGCCTCGACCCTCACCGCCAGGAAGTCCTGGTTCGCGCTGGCGGACTGCGTCGTCTGTCTGGGCGCCGGCATCACCGCCCGCGACGGGGTGCCCGCCGAGACCGTCGTCGACAACCGCTGCCTGGGCGAGTCCGGCACCGCGGTGCTCACCGTCGACGGCGTACCGCAGCCCGGCACGCCCGGCGCGACCCGCGCCTTCCACCGCGCCCACTGGGCCCACCTCGCCGGACACGGCGGCTGGGTCTTCCCCGGATCCCCCGGCGGCGCTCCCCTCAAGGTGCTGCGCGAGGCCCGCACCGGCTCCTGGCACGACATCAACAGCACCTCCTCCCCGCAGCCGTTCACCCGCCGCTATCTCACCCTCTGGCACGACCACGGCACCGACCCCACCGACGCCTGCTACGCCTACCTCCTCATGCCGGGCGCCACCCCCCGCACCCTCGCCGCCCGCGCCGCCGACCGGCGCTGGCTGACCGTGCTCGCCAACGACGCGGACCGGCAGGCGATCGCCGTCGACCCGCTCGGCGTAACGGCCGCCAACTTCTGGCGCCCGGGCAGCGCCGGGCCGCTCACCAGCAGCGGCCCGGCGAGCGTGCTGGTCCGGGAACGCCGGCGCGGGCGGCCGGCGGGCCGCGGCCGCACGGCCCGGCTGTGCCTCGCCGCCCCCGACCGTTCCGGCGATACGCTGGAGATCACCTGGTCACAGCCGGTGCGCGCGGTGCTCGCCCACGACCCGGCGATCGAGGTGCTGGCCACCGGACAGACCCTGCGGCTGCGCCTGACCCCCGGCACGAGCTGCGCCACCCACACCTGCACGGTGCGGTTGCGGTGACCGGAAACCGGCCCGTCCGACCAGCCGGTCACGACAACATCGCGCCGCCACGGTTTGTGGGGCCCATACAGACGTGGAACGGCTCCGCCACCCGAACGGACGCCGGGACGCAGGGCGCGGA
This sequence comes from Streptomyces sp. NPDC048637, assembly GCF_040650675.1. NCBI lineage: Bacteria > Bacillati > Actinomycetota > Actinomycetes > Kitasatosporales > Streptomycetaceae > Streptomyces > Streptomyces sp. NPDC048637. The sequence continues at coordinate 133,982 of NZ_JBEZHQ010000020.1, read as the reverse complement.
CAGCGTGGTTCTGTACTGCCTGCCCACCAAATCGCATGCGACGTTGTACGAAACCGACATCGGTGTGGGGCGCCTCGCCCACGTACCGTCGATACATGACCACTGTCGAAGATGTGCCCGCCGGCGCCAACGACGCCCGCGGGCGCGTCGCCGAACTGCACGCCATCCGTGAGCAGGTTCGGCGAGGCCCCAGCGAGCGTGCCACCGAAGCGCAGCGTGCCAAGGGCAAGCTGACGGCCCGCGAGCGGATCGAGCTGCTGCTGGACGAGGGTTCGTTCAACGAGGTCGAGCCGCTGCGGCGGCACCGGGCGACGGGTTTCGGCCTGGAGGCGAAGAAGCCCTACACCGATGGCGTGATCACCGGCTGGGGCACCGTGCACGGCCGGACCGTCTTCACCTACGCGCACGACTTCCGGATCTTCGGTGGTGCGCTGGGCGAGGCCCACGCCACCAAGATCCACAAGATCATGGACATGGCCATCCAGGCCGGTGCGCCGCTGGTGTCGCTGAACGACGGCGCCGGCGCCCGTATCCAGGAGGGCGTCTCCGCGCTCGCCGGCTACGGCGGCATCTTCCAGCGCAACACCAAGGCCTCGGGTGTCATCCCGCAGATCTCCGTCATGCTCGGCCCCTGCGCCGGCGGTGCCGCCTACTCCCCGGCCCTGACGGACTTCGTCTTCATGGTCCGCGAGACCTCGCAGATGTTCATCACCGGACCCGACGTGGTCCGCGCGGTGACCGGCGAGGAGATCACCCAGAACGGCCTGGGCGGTGCCGATGTGCACGCCGAGACCTCGGGGGTGGCGCACTTCGCGTACGACGACGAGGCCACCTGCCTGGAGGAGGTCCGCTACCTCCTCTCGCTGCTGCCGGCGAACAACCGGGAGAACCCGCCGACGGTGCCCTGCGAGGACCCCGCCGACCGTTCCGGTGACGCGCTGCTGGACCTGGTCCCCGCCGACGGCAACCGCCCGTACGACATGCGCAAGGTCATCGAGGAGATCGTCGACGACGGCGAGTACCTGGAGGTCCACGAGCGCTGGGCGACCAACATCATCTGCGCGCTGTCCCGGCTCGACGGCCGCGTGGTGGGCATCATCGCCAACCAGCCGCAGTCGCTGGCCGGTGTGCTGGACATCGAGGCGTCCGAGAAGTCCGCCCGCTTCGTCCAGATGTGCGACGCCTTCAACATCCCGATCGTCACCCTGCTCGACGTCCCCGGCTTCCTGCCCGGCGTCGACCAGGAGCACGGCGGCATCATCCGGCACGGCGCCAAGCTGCTCTACGCCTACTGCAACGCCACCGTCCCGCGGATCTCCCTCGTACTGCGCAAGGCCTACGGCGGCGCCTACATCGTCATGGACTCGCAGTCCATCGGTGCCGACCTGACGTACGCCTGGCCCACCAACGAGATCGCGGTGATGGGCGCCGAGGGCGCCGCCAACGTCATCTTCCGCAAGCAGATCGCCGAGGCGGACGACTCCGAGGCCATGCGGGTGCGCATGGTCAAGGAGTACAAGTCCGAGCTGATGCACCCCTATTACGCGGCCGAGCGCGGCCTGGTCGACGACGTCATCGACCCCGCCGAAACCCGCCACACCCTCATCCGCGCCCTGGAAATGCTGCGCACCAAGCATGCGGACCTGCCCGCCCGCAAGCACGGCAATCCGCCCCAGTAACCGCACCCCGCACCCGCACCAGGCACTACGCCCACCGCGACGACGGAGAAGACACCGTGAATTCTGCCCACCGCACCGATCCCATCCGCGTGGAGAAGGGCCAGGCCAGCGAGGAAGAGCTCGCCGCCCTGACCGCCGTCCTGCTGGCCCGCGCCGCCCACCAGCCGGCCGCCGCTCCCGCCCGCCCGCGCGCCACCGCCGCCCGCTGGCGCCGTCTGGAGCGCCAGAACGGCTTCCACGGAGCGACGAGCTGGCAGCGGTGACGCTTCGCTGATGCCGCCGACGAGGGGCCCCGCGTGGTGCGGGGTCCCTTTCGGGGTTTCTGGGGCGTGTTGTGTGTCTGCGGGTGTGTTGTGGCTGGGCGCGCAGTTCCCCGCGCCCCTTCGTGGCGCGGCCGATCCGTCACTTGCTTCTGGGGCGGTGCGGCGTGGTGGGGGTTGGGGTGTTGCGGGGTGGGTGGTTGCCGCGGGGGCTGGAGGGGACGCACCGGTACCCTCCCCCAGCCTTCGGCCGGGAGGTGCCCCCACGGCGCGGGCGACGCGGCTCCGTGCGATTGATTGCCCCGGCGTTCGCTCCAGTCCTGCGGGCGGGCACCGGTACATCCCCTCCAACCGTCCGGCGTTGCCGGCTGCCGCCCGGTGACACCGTCCGTCACGGCCCAGACGTGGCCGCGCCCAAGGATCGGCCAGACGTGGCCGCGCCCAAAGATCGGTGGCCTGGCCAGGTCCCTGCCAAGAGGTGCCGTACGGGCTTGTGACGGTGATTGGTACGGCGGGAGGGCCGCCCACGAACGGAGGTCGGAGGGGATGTCCGGTGAGCCGCCCGCAGGACCCGGAGCGAACAACGGGGCGAGGAACCTCAGGGATCCGCGTCGCCCGCGCCGAGGACGGGTTACCGGGCGTCCCCTCCGACCCGCCACCCACCGCCCGTAGGCGCACCGGCGCCAGCCCACGGCAACCCGCACCCGCACCCCAGCCCACGGCAACCCGCACCGCCCCCAGCCCACGGCAACCCGCACCGGCCCGAAGCCCACGGCAACCCGCGCCACCCCCAGCCCACGCCAACCCGGCACCAACCCCAGCCACCACCAACCCCAGCCACCACCAACCCGGTCAGGCACCACGCGCCCCAGCCACAACACCGCCGCCCGCAACGCGACATGACGCTTTCCGGACGTGGTGTTCCGGTTTGGTATGTCGCGTCCGGATCAAGGCGTAGGTTCGCCTCAACCCTGGGGAGCAGAGCTGTTCAAGCCGTGATCCCCATGCTGGCATGCGCTCGTCATCCATCTCCTGGTGTTCCCGCCCGCGGGCCTAGGACGACCGGAAGGAAAGCCCATGCTTAGCACGCTGAGTGCTGGTGCCGCAGTGGCATCGTTGCTCCTCACCGGATCGGCATCCCCCACCACCACGGCGCGGTTCGGCGACGATCCGCCGACCGGCAAGATCACCATAACCGTCGCCACGGTCAACGGTTCGGGCTGCAGACCCGGCAGCGCCGCGGTGGCCATCGCCCCCGACAACACCGCCTTCACCGTCACGTACAGCGAATATCTCGCCCAGGCGGGCAGCGGCAGCAAGCCCACCGACTCCCGCAAGAACTGCCAGATCGCGCTCAACGTCCACGTCCCACAGGGCTTCACCTACGCGATCGCCCGCGCCGACTACCGGGGCTACGCCTCCCTGGCCCCGGGCGCCAGGGGGCTGGAGACGGCCGGCTACTACTTCCAGGGCCAGCAGCAGACGGCCCGTAAGAGCCACTCCTTCTCCGGCCCCTACGACTCCAACTGGCAGACCTCGGACGAGACCGACATCGACGCGCTGGTGTACGCACCCTGCGGCGAGGAGCGCTACTTCAACATCAACACCGAGATGAGGGTGGACGCCAAGTCGGCGGACCCCAAGTCCACCAGCTACATGGCCATGGACTCCACCGACGGCAGCATCAACACCCTGTACCACTTCGCATGGAAGGAGTGCCCCGGCCGCCGCTGACGCCGGGACGCCGACGGGCCCGTACACCGGTGCGTACGGCCCCCACGGCACGACGAAGGCCCCCGCACCTGAACGGTGTGGGGGCCTTTCGTCATGGCGCGCGTGCGGGCACGGGGGCCCGGACGCATCCGGCTAGCGCAGCCGCGCCATCAGCGCATGCTCCACGAGCGTGATGAGCGCGCTCTTGGCCTCGCTGCGATGCCGCGCATCGGTCGTGATGATCGGCGCGTCCGGGCCGATCTGCAGCGCCTCACGCACCTCGTCGGGCGTGTAGGGCTGATGTCCGTCGAAGCCGTTGAGGGCGATGACGAACGGCAGTCCGCTGTTCTCGAAGTAGTCGACCGCGGGGAAGCAGTCGGCGAGACGGCGGGTGTCGACCAGCACCACCGCGCCGATCGCGCCACGGACCAGGTCGTCCCACATGAACCAGAAACGGTCCTGACCCGGTGTACCGAAGAGGTACAGGATCAGGTCCTGGTCCAGGGTGATCCGGCCGAAGTCCATCGCCACGGTCGTGGTCGTCTTGTCCGGCGCGTGCGTGAGGTCGTCGATGCCCGCCGAGGCGGAGGTCATCACGGCTTCGGTGCGCAGCGGGTTGATCTCTGAGACGGCCCCGACGAACGTGGTCTTGCCCACGCCGAAGCCGCCCGCCACCACGATTTTCGCGGAGGTGGTGGAGCGGGCTGCACCGCTAGAGCTTGCGAAGTCCACTGAGCACCCTTTCGAGCAGTGTCACATCTGGCTGTCCGCCGGCGGTCTCGTCCCCGCCGGGCTGATGGATGGCGACGAGTCCGGCCTCTGCCAGGTCGGCGACGAGGATCCGGGCGACGCCGAGGGGGATGGAGAGAAGCGCGGAGATCTCGGCTACTGACTTGATCTCGCGGCAGAGGTGGCAGATGCGCTGGTGCTCCGGCAGCTGGCCCTGCAGCTTGGAGGGGTCGGCGGTCGTGCTGACCAGCGCCTCGATGGCGAGCTGGTAGCGCGGCCGGGTCCGGCCTCCGGTCATGGCGTACGGGCGCACCAGCGGGTTGTTCGCGCCGGTGGGGGCGGGCTCGGACGCGCGCCGCTGCGGCTGCACCGGCTGGATGCGCGGTGCCCGTGGCTGGTCGTACACCGACGGCTCGTACGGCTGGGAGTCGTACGGCCGAGGCTGCTGCTGCGGGGGCCGCTGCGGCCGGGGGCTCGGCGCAGACGGGAAGTTGAAGCGGTTGTGATGGGTCTCGCCCACAGGCCCGGACTCCTGTCCGGAACCATACGGGTATCCGCTCGGGGGCGTTGCCACGTCTCCTCCTCCAACTTGCCTGTCTGACGCCGGTCGCGCCACCGAACCATAAGGCGCGGTGGCGGGAAACGCACTGCCTGTCTTTTAGTTGAGAAGACTTCCCTGCAGTTCGGCGCGCAGATCCGGCGTCAGTACCGTGCCCGCGCGGTCGACCAGCAGGGCCATCTCATAGCCGACCAGGCCGATGTCGCACTCGGGGTGCGCCAGTACGGCCAGCGACGATCCGTCGGAGACGGACATGATGAAGAGGAAACCACGCTCCATCTCCACCACGGTCTGGTTGACGCTCCCGCCCTCGAAGATGCGGGACGCGCCGGAGGTCAGCGACGTCAGCCCGGAGGCCACCGCCGCCAACTGATCGGCTCTGTCACGAGGGAAGCCCTCGGACATCGCGAGGAGGAGACCGTCCGCGGAGACCACGACCGTGTGGGACACCCCAGGGGTGTTGTCCACGAAGTTGGTGATCAACCAGTTCAGATTCTGCGCCGCCTGGCTCATCGGGCTCACACTAACGCTCCTGATCGTAGGTGCTGCCGGGGCCGTAGCCCTGTTGGTCATTCTGGGGGATCCCGGAGGGATCCGTGCCGACGCTGCGTCCCTGCTGGACACCACGGCGCAGGTTACTCAGCCTGCCGCGGACGTCCTCCGGGGCGCGGGAGACCTGGGGGCCGCCCTGCGGGGTCTGCTCCGCGGCACCTTCGACCAGGTTGGCCTTGGGCACCCGCCGGGGGAGGCCGGAGGAGGTGACTCCGCCCGCCTTCGGCTCGCGCAGCTGCTCCGCCCGCTCCCAGCGCTCGTCGTTGGAGCTGCGCCAGTCCGAGCCGTCCTGGCCGGTCTCCGGCGCGCTCCGCTGCTCTTGCACCTGCGGTGCTTGCTGGTCGCGGCCTCCGCGGCGCGGAAGGCCGGCGTCCGTCAGCGCGTGGGCGTCGCTCGGTGTGGGGCCCGGACGCTCGAATGGTACGCGCTCAGCGGCGCCAGTGGGAGCGGCAGTTGTATTCCGGTCAGATTCCGCTTCGGTCCCGAAGTAGCCCTCGAATGCGGGGTGTTCGGCCCATTCGTCCGGCTGTGCCGCCTCGTGGGAGACGTATGGCTGCTGGCCCGTGGTCTCCGCGAAGCTCGGCTCGCCGAACGCCTGGGTGCCGTGCGACCGGTCGTCGTAGAGCGGTTGATCGGCTTCCGCATATGCCTGGCCGGGGTAGTCCTGGTACGCGCCGCCGGACGACACCTCGTCACGGAAGAGCGGACGCTCGCCCTGCTGGTACTCGGCGGCCTGCTCACCGGACGCCTGGGCCTCCAGGGCGGCCCGGCGCTCCTCACGGAGCAGCGAGCGGCCCATCATGTCCAGGTCCCCGGAGTCCGGCCGGCCGTAGCGGCTGTCGTCGAAGCCCAGCTCGGCGGCGGTGCGCTGATGGTTCTCGTACGCCGTGTGCTGCTGCTGCTCCGGCACGATCCGGGACACCGTGAAGTCGTCCTCGAACTGCTCCTCGCCGCCACCGCCGTGGGTGATCGCCTCGGGCAGCATGACCAGGGACGTGGTGCCCGCCTGCTCGCCGGAGGGGCGCAGCTGCACCCGGATCCCGTGCCGGTCGGCCAGCCGGCCGACCACGAACAGGCCCATGCGCTGGGAGATCGCGGCATCCACGCTCGGCGGGTTCGCCAGCTTGTGGTTGATGTCCGCAAAGTCCTCGGGGGTGAGCCCGATGCCCTTGTCGTGGATCTCGATCATGACCCGGCCGTCGGGCAGCCGGGTCGCGGCCACCCGCACCTTGGTCTGCGGGGAGGAGAACGTGGTGGCGTTCTCCAGCAGCTCGGACAGCAGGTGCACGAGGTCGGTCACGGCGGTGCCGTGGATCTCGCTCTCGGGGACACCGGTGAGGTCTATTCGCTCGTAGGACTCGACCTCACTGATCGCCGCCCGCAGGACGTCGACCAGCGGCACCGGCTGGTTCCAGCGGCGGCCGGGCTCCTCGCCCGCGAGGATCAGGAGGTTCTCGCCGTTGCGCCGCATACGCGTGGCGAGGTGGTCGAGCCGGAAGAGGCTCTCCAGCTGGTCCGGGTCCGCCTCGTTGTTCTCCAGGTCGGTGATCAGCTCCAACTGGCGCTCGATCAGGCCCTGGTTGCGGCTGGAGAGGTTGGTGAAGATCGCGTTGACGTTGCCCCGCAGCAGCGCCTGCTCGGCGGCGAGCCGGACGGCCTCGCGGTGCACCTGGTCGAAGGCGCGGGCGACCTCGCCGATCTCGTCGGTGGTGGAGATCGGGATGGGCTGTACGCGGGTGTCGACCCGGCCCGGGTCGGTCCGCGAGAGCTGGTCGACCAGCATCGGCAGCCGCTGCTCGGCGATGCCGAAGGCGGCGGTGCGCAGCTGGCGCATGTTGCGGCTCATCCGGCGGGCCATCAGACCGGCCACGACGAACGCGATGATCAGCGCGGCCAGCACGATGCCGGAGTCGATGAAGGTCGACTGGCGGGCGTCGTCGGAGATCTGCGCCGCCTCGTTCACGGCCTTGTCCGCCAGGTCCTTCTCGATGGACCGGTACATGTCGAACTTGCCGGTCGCAGCCGCGAAGTAGGTGTCGGAGGTGATGCCGCGCAGGCTGAGCGACTCCGGCGCCGCGCCGGTGGCGATCAGGGTGCCCATCTGGTCGATCGACGGCGGGGTGCGGAACGGCCGGCCGGCGGCCTGGGCCTGCTCCTTGGCCCGCGCGATCTTCTGCTGCGCGGCCTGCTTGAGCGCCGCGGCGTCCGTCTTGAGACGCTCGACGTCCTCGGGCGTGCCGCCGGAGGTGTACTCGCCGATGGCGATGCCCTCCAGGTAGCGGTACGACGCGAAGGCGGTCAGCTGAAGCTTGTGCTCCTTGCCGCCCTGCGGGGACGCCGGGTCGACCAGGAGGTGGGCGCCGATGGAGCGCTCGAGCGACTCCGCCGCCTTGGCCAGCGCGACGGCGTAGACCGTGCGGCCGTAGGAGGTGATGTTGCCGGTGCCCAGGCCGAGTTCGTTGGCGAACTCCATCAGCGGGTGCTGGACCTCGACATAGCCCTCTTCGGTCTGCACACCGCGCAGCTTGGAGGTGTAGGCGGCCTGGCGCAGCTGCTGGAGCTTGGGCTCGACCTTCTCGAACGAGGCGAGACGGCGCTTGAGGCCCGGCTTGTCCGGCATGGACTTGGCGACCTGGTGGAACTTGTCGGCGGCGGCGTCGGTGGCGTCCCGCGCCCCCAGCACGGCCGGGTCGTCCTTCTTGCCTTTCAGCAGCGGCGCCGCGGTGCGGTCCCGCTCGTCGATCAGGGCATTGCTGTAGGAAAGCGCGGCGCGAACGAGCTTCGCGGTGTTCTCCGCGTCCTGGGCTTCCTGCCATGTGGCGAACGAGCTGTCCACCCGCAGACCGCCGAAGACCAGGGCCAACAGCACGGGGATGAGCAGAATGGCGTTCAGGCGGGTCGCCACGCGCCAGTTGCGCGGGGAGTACTTACCGCCACTGACCGGAGGCTTCGCGACCGTATTTTCGGGCGCGTCGGAAGCCGGTAGGCCACCTCTGGGTGGCGGGGTGAAGTTGCCCCGCCGCGGTTCCTGCGGCTCGGGGCTCGCCTTGCTTCGCCTCACTCGACCAACAACCTCTCGGCGCCGGCACTGTTTTGCTGTGCCGTTTCTTCTGGGCGTTCCTACTCCGGAGTTCAGCGAATTTCAGCACGTCAGGGCGGTGCGTTCCAAACACTGGGTAAAGGCGGAGCGGGCGCGAAAGGGCCTCAGATAAAAGGGGCGTTAAGGGCGAGCCGCGCCAAAATGCAGGAGAATTGTGAGCGCAGCGAAGCCGGGCATGCGCGCGGGGTGTCGAAAGCCTGCTGATTCACTGTCGAAACGTTATGAAGCAAAATTGTGGGCGTGTCGAAGGACACAGATCCACTCACGGATGCCGGAAACCGGTCCGGGGCAGGGGGCGCACCCCCGGCGGTGACAACTGCCGTACGGCCCGCGCCGGACGCGGGGCGGGCCGGTCCGGCGAGCTACTGCAGCCGCGCCATCAGCGCGTGCTCCACGAGCGTGATGAGCGCGCTCTTGGCCTCGTTGCGGTGCCGGGCGTCCGTGGTGATGATCGGGGCCCCCGGGCCGATCTGCAGCGCCTCACGCACCTCGTCGGGCGTGTGGGGCTGGTATCCCTCGAAGCCGTTGAGGGCGATGACGAACGGCAGTCCGCTGTTCTCGAAGTAGTCGACCGCGGGGAAGCAGTCGGCGAGACGGCGGGTGTCGACCAGCACCACCGCGCCGATCGCGCCACGGACCAGGTCGTCCCACATGAACCAGAAACGGTCCTGACCCGGTGTACCGAACAGGTACAGGATCAGGTCCTGGTCCAGGGTGATCCGGCCGAAGTCCATCGCCACGGTCGTCGTGGTCTTGTCCTGGACGTGGCTGAGATCGTCGACGCCCGCCGAGGCGGAGGTCATCACGGCCTCGGTGCGCAGCGGGTTGATCTCTGAGACGGCCCCGACGAACGTGGTCTTGCCCACGCCGAAGCCCCCCGCCACCACGATCTTGGCGGAGGTCGTGGCGCGGGCCGTAGTCCCGTCCGAACCGCTGTCAGAGCTTGCGAAGTCCACTGAGCACCCTCTCGAGCAAGGTCACGTCCGGCGTGCCACCGGCCTCACCACTGCCGCCGGGCTGGTGGATCGCCACCATGCCGGCCTCTGCCAGGTCCGCGACCAGAATCCGCGCCACACCCAGCGGGATGTGCAGCAGTGCGGAGACCTCGGCGACCGACTTCACCTCACGGCACAGATGGCAGATCCGCTGGTGCTCGGGCAGCAGCCCGGGCAGCTGAGAGGGGTCGGCGGTCGTGCTGACCAGCGCCTCTATGGCGAGCTGGTAGCGCGGCCGGGTCCGGCCTCCGGTCATGGCGTACGGGCGCACCAGCGGCTGGTCACCTTCGCTCCCGTACGGCGCTTGGCTATAGGCGCCGTACGGGCCGGAAGTGGCAGGTGGCGGGGTCATGGGTCCTCCGGGCGGGACAACTGACTGTCGTCGGGTTGGGCCGGTGGGGGGTGCGGCACATGGATGGTTGGTGCTGGACGGAGCGGCGCTGCGGGCGCCGTTCAGTGCAGCAGGCTGCCCTGCAGTTCGGCGCGCAGATCCGGCGTCAGTACCGTGCCCGCGCGGTCGACCAGCAGAGCCATTTCGTAGCCGACCAGGCCGATGTCGCACTCGGGGTGCGCCAGTACGGCCAGCGACGATCCGTCGGAGACGGACATGATGAACAGGAATCCCCGCTCCATCTCCACGACGGTCTGATTGACCGTTCCCCCTTCGAAGATGCGGGACGCGCCGGAGGTCAGCGAGGTCAGGCCGGAGGCCACCGCCGCCAACTGGTCGGCACGGTCGCGGGGAAAGCCCTCGGACATGGCGAGGAGCAGACCGTCCGCGGAGACCACCACCGTGTGCGACACCCCGGGGGTGTTGTCCACGAAGTTGGTGATCAACCAGTTCAGGTTCTGCGCCGCCTGGCTCATCGGACTCAACTAACGCTCCTGCTGGTGAGTGGGATCGACAATGCCGTGGGTGCCGGTGGACGACGTCCCGGCCTGCCGGCCTTGCTGAATACCCCGACGGAGATTGGTCAGCCGCCCGCGCACATCGCTGGGCGCACGCGAGACCTGGGGACCGCTCTGGGTGGACTGCTGCTGTTGTGCGGTGCCCGCGACGAGGTTCGCGCGCGGGACCCGGCGGGGCAGTCCGGAGGTGGTGATCCCGCCCGCGGCGGGCTGGCGGATCTGCTCCGCCTGCCGCCACGTCTCGTCGTTCGGCGAGCTGCGCCACTGGCTGGCGGCGTCGGCCGGCGCTGCGCTGCGCGCACCGTTGACCGCTGCGTCGTTGCGCGTGCCGTTGACCGGCGCGTCATTGCGCCCGCCGTTGGCCGGTGCCTCGCTGCGCGCGTCGTTGCGTGCCTCGCCGCGTCCTGCGCCGTCCTGCGCGGCCCCGCGGCGCGGCAGCCGCGGGGCGTCGGGCTCGGCGGCGTCCTGGGGCGGTACACCGGCAGCGGCGGCCGCCGGGTGGTTGAACCAGTTGGACTCGATGGTGTCGAAGATCGGGGTACGGCCGTCACCGGGACCGGCGTCCGCATCGCCGAGCACATCGGCGGACGGCGCACCGCTGTCCTGCGACTGCGGCACCGGGAACTGCCCGGTGCCCTGCGACGCGTCGGCGTACGCGGCACGGTCGGCGTCCGGCCGCTGGTACTGGCCGGTGTCGAACTGCCCGGTGTCGCCGTCGGGTCGCTGGTACTGGCCGGTGTCGCTGTTGGGCTGCTGGTACTGGCCGGTGTCGCTGTCGGGCCGCTGGTACTGCCCGGTGTCACTGTCCGGGCGCCGGTACTGGCCCGTCTCGTACTGGCCGGTCTCGTACTGCCCCGTGTCGCGGTCCGGCAGGGCGAACTGCCCGGTGTCCCCGGGACCGTTGGCCGCGCCCTGGCCGACCGGACGCGCGCCCTGCGGGCGGCGCCCGCCCTGGGAGCCGTCCGCGGCGGGCGGCGGACCGTTGAAGTCGGGACGGGCGAACGCCGCGGTGTCACCGGGGCCGCCGCCGGGCGCGGGCCGCTCGAAGCTGCCGGTGCTCTCCGGCTCCTCGTGGCCACGCGGCCGGTCCTGCGTCTCGCGGGGCGTCAGCGGCCAGTCGTCGGAGCCGCCGCGGTCACGGCGTGCGCCCCAGCTCGTACCGCCGGGCTGCTGAGCACCCTGGCCGCCCTGACCGCCGGCGGGCGGACCGCCCGGCAGCTCGGCCGCGGGACCGCGGGCCGGCAGCTGCGGACGCTCCTCGCGGCGCGGGGCGCCGGTCGGCGGTGCCACGGTGGGCGCCGGGCCGTTGTCCGCGCCGCGGGTGGGCAGCGAGGGACGTGAGCCGGCGGGACGGCCGGCGGCCGGGCGTGCGTCGCCGCCCTGCGCCGGGGCACCAGGGGAGCCCCCGCCGGGAGGATTCGCGCCGGGAGGGGCCGTACGGCCGGACGGCGCCGCGGCACCGAAGGCGTTCGGCGCACCGCCGCCGGGGCCACCGCGACCGGGCAGCGCAGGGCGCCCGCCGGCCGAGGGACCCGAACCGACCTGACCGCGCGGCTGCAGTCCCGCGAGCCGGCTGGACTGCCCGCCGCCGTGGTCGCCGCCGCCCTTGGCGTTGCTCGGCGCCGGCTTCTTGCCGCCCTGGGCGAGGTCCACCGGCAGCATGACCAGCGCGGTGGTGCCGCCGGAGTCGGAGGGCCGCAGCTGGATACGGATGCCGTGCCGCAGCGACAGGCGGCCGACCACGAACAGACCCATGCGCCGGGACACCGAGACGTCCACGGTCGGCGGGCTGGCGAGCCGCTCGTTGATGGACGACAGGTCCTCGGGCGACAGACCGATGCCGGTGTCGTGGATCTCGACCAGCACCCGGCCGTCGGGCAGCGCGTGGCCGGTGACCTTGACCTTGGTCTGCGGCGAGGAGAACGAGGTGGCGTTCTCCAGCAGCTCGGCGAGGAGGTGCACGAGGTCGTTGACGACCCGGCCCGCGACCTCGGTCTGTGGTACGGCGTTGAGTTCGATCCGCTCGTACTGCTCCACCTCGGAGGCGGCGGCACGGAGCACGTCGACCAGCGGCACCGGCCGCGTCCACCGGCGCCCCGGCTCCTCACCGGCGAGGACCAGGAGGTTCTCACCGTTACGGCGCATGCGGGTGGCGAGGTGGTCGAGCTTGAAGAGGGAGGAGAGCTGGTCCGGGTCGGCCTCGCGGGACTCCAGTTCGGAGATCAGCGAGAGCTGACGCTGGATCAGGCCCTGGGAACGGCGCGAGAGGTTGGTGAACATCGCGTTGACGTTGCCCCGCAGCAGCGCCTGCTCGGAGGCGAGGCGGACCGCCTCGCGGTGCACGTCGTCGAAGGCCGCGGCCACCCGGCCGATCTCGTCCCGGCTGTGCACACCGACCGACTCGACGGAGGTGTCCACGTCCTGCGGGTCGGACTCGGACAGCTGCTTGACCAGCTCGGGCAGCCGGTCCTGGGCGACCTTCTGCGCGGTGTCCTGCAGCCGGCGCAGCGAGCGGACCATGGACCGCGCCACGACGAACGCGCCGACCAGCGAGACGCCGAGGACGAGCAGGATCAGCGCACCGCTGATGATCGCGGTCTGGGTCGCCTCGTTGCGCAGCTCGCGGGACTTCTGCTCCATCTCCGAGAGCAGCGTGGTCTCGATGCGCGACATCTCATCGATCTTGATGGTGTCGGAGTCGTACCAGTCGAGGTACCGGTAGTCCTGGCTGCGGATGCCGGAGCCACTGGCGAAGGCGCGGTGCGCGAAGGCGACCGCGGCCTTGATCTCGGCGTTGTTGCCGTCCAGGCCGCGGGTGAGCGCGCCGGCGCTGTTCTCGCCGTCGCTGGTGTAGATCTGCGAGAAGCGGTCGCGGGCCGCCTTCTCGTTGTCCTCGGCGCTGCGGCCGGACAGCCGGTCGTTGGAGGACAGCTGCGGGCCGCCGTCGTGGGCGAGGCCGGCACTGACCAGGGCGCGCTGGATCGACGCGTACTCCTTGGCCGACGAGAACGCCGCCAGCGCACGGGTACTGCGGATCATCTGCGGGTTGCTGGTCGCCTGCGCCATGTCCTGCGAGAGCGACAGCAGGGAGTCGATCAGCTGGTTGTAGCTGGTGATGGTCCGCGCCGCGTTGTCCTCGTCCTTGTAGGCGCTGTTGCGGATCTCGTTCAGGGTGTTGAGCTGGCGGGTGATCTCCAGGACGGTCGCCCGGACACCGGTCATCGTGGCGTCCTGGCCCCGGATGTCATCGGTGGCCTCGTTGAACGAGAGCCGGGCGCGGTCGGTCGCCTCGCGCGGCGCGACGACGTTGGCATCGTCCTTGGCGTTCCCGCTGCCGGCCAGCGGACCGGCCGACTTGTCCCGCTCCACCTGCAACGCGTCGGCGAGCTCGGTCGCCTGCCGCGTCATCTCGGTGAGCAGCTGCATCTTGTCGAGCTGGTCGATGTTCTCCAGCGACGTGCCGATGCGCATGCCGCCCAGCGTGGTCGCGGCGACCACGGGCAGCGCGAGCAGGGAGACCAGACGGGTACTGATGCGCCAGTTGCGCAGCGCTATTCGCGAACCGGGGCCACTGGGACCCTTCGACACCTTGGGCTTACCGCTGTCCGCGGCGTCATTGCCCGGCGCCTGGCCGCCCCCGTCGACGGGCAGCGTGCTGCCCCCGGCGGAACCGTTGCCCTGGGCGCGCTGGGGCGAGGAGGCGCGGTCGCTTCCGCCGCGCAGCTCCGGGTCCGCCGCAGCGCTGCCATCCCTCTTGAAACGTCCCTGCACTAGCGTCGCAACCTCTGGACCAGGCGTCCCACCTCGGCGGGACGGTGTCGAGTCGTATGGGGGACCGCTAAGCCCCCCCCATGGCGGTCGTGAATGACCGGCGGGCTGCCCTCTCCGGTCGGAAGAGAACGGCACCACCGCGCGGCGCTTCGTTGCGCCCTGCGCGCCGGCTGAAACGTGCGGCGGTCCGTGGAATTCCAGCACAGTGCAGGATCTCCAACAAGAGCGGAGCCCCGCACTGTGACTTGGGTGACGCAATGTACGGAGCACGTCACGACTTGTAGAAGGTTCTGCCGTCGATAACGGACTTTTATCCGCGAGTCGGCCGTCCCTCCAGGCTGTCCCAGGTGCGGTGATCGGGAGCGGAACGTGCACTTCAATCCGCCATTGTCCGATTCGCCCAGGGTTGTTGATCATGGGAAATGCGGCATTTGTCACACAGTTCGTGAGCAAACTCACAGGAAGATCATTGAGTCCCCCCGCACGTCGCAGGGAATAGCGCGCTTAGCCTGACGCTTTACACAGTTGCCAAGAATGACAAGGCAGCTTTCCGCAAGCCCTTTCCCGACTTCGATGACGCGAGGCATGCAGCAGTGAAGACGACGACGATGTTCCGCAACATAGCCAACCCGCGGCGCACCACCCTGGCCCACCTCGACGACGCCGGAGAGCTCGGCACCGAGGCAGCGGAGCACACCGTCGACCTGCCGACCCAGACGGCCAACCCCCGCCGCACCGTCCTGATGGTCGCCCCCCAGCAGGACGTCACGGCGTAATTCGGCGACGGACCGGCAGCGGCCCCGCGATAGCCTGGAGTGTCAACTCCGGCCAGTGATCAATGAGGGGCAACAGCAACCCGTGCGCATCGCCAGATTCTCCATCGACGGCAACGTCGGCTTCGGCGTCCTCGAAGGCGACGAACTCGACGTCATCAAGGGTCATCCCTTTGCGGAATTCGAGCGCTCGGGCCAGAAGGTCCCCCTCGACAAGGTCCGGCTGCTGCCGCCGGTCCTGCCCAACAAGGTCGTCGCGGTCGGCCGCAACTATGCCGAACACGCCGCCGAGCTGGGCAACGCCGTCCCGGACGCCCCGCTCGTCTTCTTCAAGCCGTCCACCTCGGTGATCGGCCCCGGCGACCCCATCGCGTACCCCTCCTTCTCCCAGGAGGTGCACCACGAGGCGGAGCTCGCCGTCGTCATCGGCCGGATGTGCCGTGAGGTGCCCCGCGAGCGCGCCAAGGACGTGATCCTCGGCTACACCTGCGCCAACGACGTCACCGCCCGCGATGTGCAGCAGCGCGAGAAGCAGTGGGCACGGGCCAAGGGCTTCGACAGCTCCTGCCCGCTCGGACCCTGGGTCGAGACCGGGCTCACCCCCGAGG
This sequence comes from Streptomyces sp. NPDC048637, assembly GCF_040650675.1. Classification (NCBI taxonomy): domain Bacteria; kingdom Bacillati; phylum Actinomycetota; class Actinomycetes; order Kitasatosporales; family Streptomycetaceae; genus Streptomyces; species Streptomyces sp. NPDC048637. The sequence goes on along the minus strand of NZ_JBEZHQ010000020.1, from coordinate 118,334 downwards.
ACATCGCCGCCGGCCTCGCCGTGCAGTGCACGGTCAACGGCGAACAGCGCCAGCTCGGCCGCACCAGCGACATGGTCCGCCGGGTCGAGGACCTGATCGTCCACATCACCGAGGCGATGACCCTGCTCCCGGGCGACGTCATCCTCACGGGCACCCCGGCCGGGGTCGGCCCCCTCAACGTCGGCGACGAGGTCGCCGTCACCATCGAAGGCATCGGCACTCTCACCAACAAGGTGATCAAGCGTGGCTAACGCGACCCCCGTCCGCGTCCGTTTCTGTCCCTCCCCGACCGGTAACCCCCACGTCGGCCTGATCCGTACCGCCCTGTTCAACTGGGCCTACGCTCGGCACAACAAGGGCACCCTGGTCTTCCGGATCGAGGACACCGACGCGGCCCGCGACTCCGAAGAGTCCTACAACCAGCTGCTGGAGTCCTTCCACTGGCTCGGCTTCGACTGGGACGAGGGCCCCGAGGTCGGCGGCCCGCACGCGCCGTACCGCCAGTCCCAGCGCATGGACCTCTACAAGGACATCGCCGACAAGCTCCTCGCCGCTGGCCACGCCTACCACTGCTACTGCACCACCGAAGAGCTGGACGTCCGCCGCGACGCCGCCCGCAAGGCCGGCAAGCCCTCCGGCTACGACGGCACCTGCCGCGAGCTGACCGCCGGGCAGAAGGCCGCGTACGAGTCCGAGGGCCGCTCCGCCATCGTCCGCTTCCGGATGCCCGACGAGCCGATCACCTTCACCGACCTGGTGCGCGGCGAGCTGACCTTCACCCCGGAGAACGTTCCGGACTACGGCATCGTCCGCGCCAACGGCGCCCCGCTGTACACCCTGGTCAACCCGGTCGACGACGCCCTGATGGGGATCACCCACGTCCTGCGCGGCGAGGACCTGCTCTCCTCCACCCCCCGCCAGATCGCCCTCTACAAGGCCCTGATCGAGCTGGGCGTGGCCAAGGAGATCCCGGCCTTCGGCCACCTCCCCTACGTCATGGGCGAGGGCAACAAGAAGCTCTCCAAGCGCGACCCGCAGGCCAACCTCAACCTCTACCGCGAGCGCGGCTTCCTCCCCGAGGGCCTGCTCAACTACCTTGCGCTGCTCGGCTGGTCCTTCTCCGCCGACCAGGACCTCTTCTCGGTGCAGGAGCTGATCGAGAAGTTCGACATCGCGGACGTCAACGCCAACCCGGCCCGCTTCGACCTGAAGAAGGCCGAGGCGATCAACGCCGACCACATCCGGCGCCTGGACCTGGACTCCTTCATCAAGGCCTGCGAGCCCTGGCTGAAGGCCCCGCACGCCAACTGGGCCCCCGAGGACTTCGACGAGGCCGCCTGGCGGGCCATCGCCCCGCACGCCCAGACCCGCCTCACGGTCCTCTCCGACATCACCGCCAATGTCGACTTCCTCTTCCGCACGGAGCCGGTCGAGGACGAGGCGTCCTGGACGAAGGCGATGAAGGGCGACCCGGCGGCCCTGCTCACCACCGCCCGCGCCAAGCTCGACGCCGCCGACTGGACCTCCGGCCCCGAGCCCCTCAAGGAGGCCGTCCTGGCCGCCGGCGAGGAGCACGGCCTCAAGCTCGGCAAGGCCCAGGCCCCCGTCCGGGTGGCCGTCACCGGCCGCACGGTGGGCCTGCCCCTCTTCGAGTCCCTGGAGATCCTGGGCAAGGAGCGCACCCTCCAGCGCATCGACGCGGCCCTGGCCAAGCTGGCCGGCTGACCCCCCTGTGCCCCTGGGCCCGGACGCCGCACGGCTTCCGGGCCCGTGGCATGTCCGGAGCACTTCGCTAGATTGCCACCATGCCCCTGCGCGCCGTCCTGTGGGACCTCGACGACACCCTCTTCGACTACACCGGATCGGACCGGGCCGGTGTGCTGCGACATCTGCGGACGGAGGGGATCCTCGACGCGTATGGCGGCGAGGAGGTCGCTCTGGAGCGCTGGCGGACGGCCATGGAGACCGAGTTCGCCCGCTTCCTCGCCGGTGAGGTGGGCTTTCTCGACCACCGCAGGGGCCGGGCCCGGACGTTTCTCGGGACGCCGCTCTCCGACACCGAGGCGGACGCCTGGTTCGGCCGGTACATCGCGCACTACGAGGCGTCCTGGACGCTCTTCCCGGACTCCGCGCCCGCACTGGCGGCCCTGGCCCCGCTGGTACGGCAGGCGGTGCTGTCCAACGCCTCCACCGCCAACCAGGAGCGCAAGCTGGCCGTCCTGGGGATCCGTACGCGCTTCGAGGCGGTGTTCTGCGCCGATGAACTGGGCCACGCCAAGCCGGCCGAGGAAGCCTTCAAGAGGGCCTGTAAGGCGCTCGGCCTAACCCCCGGCGAGGTCCTCCACATCGGCGACAAGCTCGACATCGACGCGCTCGGCGCGCGGGACGCCGGGCTGACCGCCGTATGGCTGGACCGTGCGGGCACCGGGGAGGAGCCGCCCGAGGGGGTGCGCCGGATCGCGAGCCTGGCGGAGCTCCCCGAGCTGTTGCGCGGAGTTATCGGTTTTGGTGCGCCGTCCACGATCAGGTAATGTTCTTCCTGCGCCGCCCGAGAGGGCCGAAAGGCCCGGCCGGGAAGCGTAAGTCAAAATGAAACCCCCTACGGGGGGTTGCGCTTTGATGGCCTATGGTGTAATTGGCAGCACGACTGATTCTGGTTCAGTTAGTCTAGGTTCGAGTCCTGGTAGGCCAGCTCGCAGAGCTTATCTGCAAAGCCCCCGTTGTGTAGCGGCCTAGCACGCCGCCCTCTCAAGGCGGTAGCGCCGGTTCGAATCCGGTCGGGGGTACAGATCCTTCCCAGGGAGACAGTCCGGGTCGCACCCGCTGTCGCTCATGCAGGATCGCTAGGGCCCCCGTTGTGTAGCGGCCTAGCACGCCGCCCTCTCAAGGCGGTAGCGCCGGTTCGAATCCGGTCGGGGGTACTGGTCTAAACCACCATGGGCTATGGTGTAATTGGCAGCACGAGTGATTCTGGTTCATTTAGTCTAGGTTCGAGTCCTGGTAGCCCAGCGCGGTGTGTCCTCAGGACACGTCCAACTGCAGGAAAACTTGCCCCCGTTGTGTAGCGGCCTAGCACGCCGCCCTCTCAAGGCGGTAGCGCCGGTTCGAATCCGGTCGGGGGTACAAGAAGAGAAGGCCCCCCGCATCACGCGGGGGGCCTTCTCGTGTCAACTGCCGCTTCCGAAGCGCCTGTTGGCCTCCTCGGCCTCCGCCAGCCGGCGCAGACTGAGCAGCACCGGCTCATAGAGCACGGTCAGGGCGACCGCCGCCTCCACCTGCTCCGCCGGGGTCTCGAACTCCTCGACCAGATCCAGGTCGACGACGGCGAGCTGTGCCGCCTGCTGGGCATAGGGCAGCAGATGCGGGATATCGCAGGCGTAGTCGAGGCGGTGCAGCGCGGCGAGGGCGGCGACGAGCATGCCGAAGGCGCAGGAGCTGTCGGCGATCTCCAGGTTGAAGTGCCAGTCGAGCCGCCTCAGCAGCTCCGTGGCCGTGCGCCGGGCGACGGCCGTCGAGGCGGTGCTCTCGTCGGGTTCCGGGCCGTGGGGGAGCGCTTCCACGGCGATCCCGAGGCGGGAGAGCTGGTCCTGGGAGTCGTCCTCGACGGCGGCCAGGATCTCCCGGGCGGTGTTCACGGGGATCCGGCCGACCTGGATCAGGGCCCGGATCAGCCGCAGCCGCCGCAGATGCTCCTCGTCGTATTCGGACCGGGTGGCGGTGATCCGGCGGCCCGGCGGCAGCAGCCGTTCGCGCAGGTAGTACTTGATCGTGGCGGTGGACACCCCGCTGCGCTCGCTCAGCTCCGCCAGTCGCATACCCCTTGCACCTTCCATTGGAGAGTGTCACTATCTAATCATGGATAGTTACGCTATCCAGTATGGGAAGGAGCTGCCATGAGTGGCAAGCCGGTGCAGGGACGGATGACGGCGGACGGTGGTCGGGAGGTGGTGGTCTTCCTCATCGGAATGCGCTTCAACAGCTGGCGCGCGGTGCGCAGTTGGCTGCCGGTGTTCCTCGCCATGCCGCGCATGATCAAGGAGCTGGCCCGGGATCCGGACAGCGGGATGATCGGCTACCGGCTGCTTCCCGGACTGCCGAGGAACTTCGCCGTCCTGCAGTACTGGGACTCGAAGGAGAAGCTGTTCGCCTACGCCGCGGATCGGAGCGGCGAGCACCGGCCGGCCTGGGCGGCCTTCAACCGGCGGGCGCGGGAGGGGCGGAACAAGGTCGGCTTCTGGCACGAGACCTATGTGGTCCCGGCGGGCTCGTACGAGAGCGTCTACGTCAATATGCCGTCGTTCGGGCTGGGGGAGGCCCTGGGGACGGTGCCGGTCGGCCGCCGCGGCGAGCGGGCCGCGGACCGGATGGCGGCCTGAGGGCCCGGGTGGCCCTGCGCTGTCCGCGCGGGGCCACCCCTTTCCGGCGTCGTGACCGCAGCCGACCACGGCTCCTGCCCCGCCCCGCCCCGCCGCGGGGTGCCCTGCGGGGTGCCCCGCGGGGCGCTCAGCCGGTGCGCCGCAGGCCCTCGGAGAGGCGGGCCGCCGCGTCGATGACCGCCTGGGCGTGCATCCGGCCCGGGTGACGGGTCAGCCGCTCGATCGGGCCGGAGACCGATACGGCGGCCACCACGCGGTTCGAGGGGCCGCGCACGGGGGCGGAGACCGAGGCCACGCCCGGCTCCCGCTCGCCGATCGACTGGGCCCAGCCGCGGCGCCGGACGCCGGACAGGGCGGTGGCGGTGAAGCGCGCGCCCTGCAGACCGCGGTGCAGCCGCTCGGGCTCCTCCCAGGCCATCAGGATCTGGGCGGCCGAGCCCGCCTTCATGGGGAGCGTGGAGCCGACCGGGACGGTGTCCCGCAGTCCGGACAGCCGCTCCGCCGCTGCCACGCAGATCCGCATATCGCCCTGCCGGCGATAGAGCTGCGCGCTCTCGCCCGTCACATCGCGTAGGTGGGTGAGCACCGGACCCGCCGTGGCCAGCAGGCGGTCCTCACCGGCCGCCGCGGCCAGCTCGGACAGCCGCGGGCCGAGGATGAACCGGCCCTGCATGTCCCTCGCCACCATCCGGTGGTGTTCCAGAGCCACGGCCAGCCGGTGGGCCGTGGGTCGTGCAAGCCCTGTCGCCGCGACCAGCCCGGCGAGGGTGGCCGGACCGGACTCCAGGGCACTCAAAACCAGAGCTGCCTTGTCGAGAACGCCGACGCCGCTAGAGTTGTCCATGCAACGATACTCGCGTCTCACACTGTGAAACGCAAGTTCAATTTTCCAGGGAAGTCGTCAATCTGTAGGTGTGGCCCTGGACCAGGGCTCGGCGTAAGGCCCGGCAAGGGGATTTCTGCGGGCATCGCGCACAGACGAGAAAGGCCGGCACTGCGGCCGGCCGGAGGGAAAGCGATGGGACGGACACTCGCGGAGAAGGTCTGGGACGACCATGTCGTCCGGCGCGCGGAAGGCGAGCCCGACCTCCTCTTCATCGATCTCCACCTCCTGCACGAGGTCACCAGCCCGCAGGCGTTCGACGGCCTCCGCAAGGCCGGCCGCCAGGTGCGCCGTACGGACCTGACCATCGCCACCGAGGACCACAACACCCCGACCCTCGACATCGACAAGCCGATCGCCGACCCGATCTCGCGCACCCAGCTGGAGACGCTGCGCAAGAACTGTGCGGAGTTCGGGGTCCGGCTGCACCCGCTGGGCGATGTCGAGCAGGGCGTTGTCCACGTCGTGGGACCGCAGTTGGGACTGACCCAGCCCGGCACCACCGTGGTCTGCGGTGACAGCCACACTTCCACCCACGGAGCCTTCGGCGCGCTGGCGTTCGGTATCGGCACCAGCCAGGTCGAGCATGTGCTGGCCACCCAGACGCTGCCGCTGGCGCCCTTCAGGACCATGGCGATCACCGTCGACGGTGAGCTGCCCGAGAGCGTCACCGCCAAGGACCTGATCCTGGCGATCATCGCCAAGATCGGCACCGGCGGCGGCCAGGGCTACGTGCTGGAATACCGCGGTTCGGCCATCGAGAAGCTGTCGATGGAAGCCCGGATGACCATCTGCAACATGTCGATCGAGGCGGGCGCGCGGGCCGGCATGATCGCCCCGGACGAGACCACCTTCAGCTATCTGCAGGGCCGTGACCACGCCCCGCAGGGCGAGGACTGGGACGCCGCGGTCGCGTACTGGAAGACGCTGCGCACCGACGACGACGCGGTCTTCGACGCCGAGGTGCACATCGACGCCTCCTCGCTGGCGCCGTTCGTCACCTGGGGCACCAACCCCGGCCAGGGCGCGCCGCTTTCGGCGAACGTCCCCGACCCGGCTTCGTACGAGGATGCCTCGGAGCGGTACGCCGCCGAAAAGGCCCTGGAGTACATGGGGTTGACGGCGGGTCAGCCGCTGCGCGAGATCAGTGTGGACACCGTCTTCGTAGGTTCGTGCACCAACGGCCGTATCGAGGACCTGCGCTCCGCGGCCGGAATCCTGGAAGGCCGCAAGGTCGCCGACGGCGTACGGATGCTGATCGTCCCCGGCTCGGTGCGGGTCTCCCTGGAGGCCGTCGCCGAGGGGCTGGACAAGGTCTTCACCGCGGCGGGCGCCGAATGGCGGCACGCGGGCTGCTCGATGTGTCTGGGGATGAACCCCGACCAGCTGGCTCCCGGTGAGCGCTCCGCGTCCACCTCCAACCGCAACTTCGAGGGCCGGCAGGGCAAGGGCGGTCGTACGCACCTGGTCTCACCGCAGGTCGCCGCCGCAACGGCGGTTCTCGGCCATCTGGCCTCACCGGCCGATCTGTCCGATGTCGCCGTCGCCACGCCCGCGGGAGTCTGAACCATGGAAGCTTTCACCACCCACACCGGCCGGGCCGTCCCGCTGCGCCGCAGCAATGTCGACACCGACCAGATCATCCCGGCCCACTGGCTGAAGAAGGTCACCCGCGACGGTTTCGAGGACGGGCTGTTCGAGGCCTGGCGCAAGGACCCGGAGTTCGTCCTCAACCAGGAGCGGTACAAGGGCGCCACGGTGCTGGTCGCCGGCCCCGACTTCGGCACCGGATCCTCACGTGAGCACGCCGTCTGGGCGCTGCAGAACTACGGGTTCAAGGCCGTCATCTCCTCGCGGTTCGCGGACATCTTCCGCGGAAACTCCCTCAAGAACGGGCTGCTGACGGTGGTCCTGCCGCAGGAGACCGTCGACCGGCTGCAGACGCTGCTGGAGGCCGACCCGGCCGCCGAGGTGACGGTCGACCTCGTCGGCAGGCAGGTCCGCGCCGAGGGCATCACCGCCGACTTCGAGCTGGACGAGAACGCCCGTTGGCGGCTGCTGGAGGGGCTGGACGACATCAGCCTCACCCTTCGGGAGGAGTCGTCCATCGTGGAGTACGAGGCGAACCGGCCGCCGTTCAAGCCGCGTACCATCGAGGTCTGACCTCGGGTTTTATGGCTCAAAGCTATATTGCGTACGATGCGCCCCCTGTGCAGTTGGCAGGGGGCGCTTCTGCTTGTCGAGGCGGCTGTTGAGGCCCCGTGAAGCGACAACTCGCCGCAGATGGCACAATTAGCGCATGGAACGCGACGACCAACTCAAGCTCTACGGTCTCGTCGCCGACCGGCTCAAGGACGCACATACAAGAGTGCGGACACTGCAAGTCCCGGAGGGCGTACGGATGGCGCTGACCCGGAAGCTGCTCGTCATCACGGCCGCGGCTAAACACGATCTTGCGGACGCGGCAAGGCGTCTGGAGTGGTTCATGGCTGACCTCGACGAAGGTCGTTATCCCGAAGATGTGCACGCCGACGGAAGTCCGTGAAGGTCGAGTTCGTTGCGGCACAAGGGTGATTAGCCCGTTTCGTGTTTGATTTGCGGTATATATCTGCCTAACGTGCGAAAAAGCTTGGAAACTTTCGTTCCAGCAATGTCTCCGAAGGGGAAGACGTGAACAAGGCGCAGCTCGTAGAAGCCATTGCCGACAAGCTCGGCGGCCGCCAGAACGCCGCGGACGCGGTGGACGCCGTACTGGACGCAATCGTCCGCTCAGTTGTCTCCGGCGACCGCGTTTCGGTCACCGGATTCGGCTCGTTCGAGAAGGTTGACCGCCCTGCTCGCTATGCCCGCAACCCGCAGACGGGTGAGCGCGTGCGGGTCAAGAAGACCTCGGTGCCGCGCTTCCGCGCCGGTCAGGGCTTCAAGGACCTGGTGAGCGGCTCGAAGAAGCTCCCCAAGGGGGGCGAGGTCTCCGTCAAGAAGGCGCCCAAGGGCAGCCTCTCCGGCGGTGGCGCCATCAAGAAGGCCGCCGCGAAGAAGGCCACCGCCAAGAAGGCCGCCGCGAAGAAGGCGGCACCGGCGAAGAAGGCGGCGGCGAAGAAGACCACCGCGGCGAGGAAGGCCACCGCCAAGAAGACGACGGCGAAGAAGGCGACCACGGCCAAGAAGGCCACCGCCAAGAAGACGACGGCGAAGAAGGCCGCCCCCGCGAAGAAGGCGACGGCGAAGAAGACCGCCCCCGCGAAGAAGACGACGGCGAAGAAGGCCCCCGCGAAGAAGGCCACCGCACGCAAGACCACCGCCAAGAAGACCACCGCCCGCAAGCGGTAATCCCTCAGCGGCGACGCCACGTGTGGGGCCGGTCTCCCTTCGGGGAGCCCGGCCCGCGGTGTGTCCGGCCGCCGTCCGGACGAGTGGGCCCCAGGCCCTTTCGGCGCCGTACGGGCGGCCGAAGGGGCCTGGGACCTCCTCGTCTAGGCTCTCTCCCATGCAGGCCACCGCGTATACGTACGACTCCGAGACCCGCTCCGGCAGTGTGCTGCTGGACGACGGCACCCCGCTGCCCTTCGACGCGGCGGCCTTCGACGCCGGCGGTCTGTTGCTGCTGCGGCCCGGTCAGCGGGTCCGTATCGACCTCACCGGCGAAGGGGATGCCCGGCGGATCGCCCTGATCACGCTCCAGACGCTCTGACCTGCGGGGGCCGCAGCCGCTCAGCCCCCTCCGGCGCGGCCGTCCCCGGCGCGGAACCCGGTGCCTGGAGTGCCGTGTGCGGGCCCACGCCCAGCGCCAGCGCGGCCAGCAGATCCTCGCCGGTGTCCACGTCCCGGCGTACCGAGGGTGCTTCCGGCCCGGTGATCTCCTGCGCTCCGGACGCCAGGTGACGGGCCCGCGACGCACCTCCGAATGCCGGTTCCAATTCCACTCCGGAAGTCGCGGTCAGAAGTGTTGTCCCGATTTCCGCCGCATCCGCGAGAAATGCACGGGGAAATAGCGAAGCGGAATGGAGCACCAGTTCCAGCTCGGCGGGGCGCAGTGCCGGAAGGTCGGCGTTCAGCGCGGCGACCGCCGCGCCCGGGCGACGCGCCCGGACCGCGCTCGCGCCATGGGTCAGCGCCGCGTTGAGTCCGCGGGCCGGTGCATCGGGCACGATCCGCGCGCCCAGCGCCGCCAGGCGCTCCCCGGCCAGCTGGTCATCCGTGACAACCGCCACATCCCGGACGTTCGCGCAGGCCAGCGCCGCTTGTACGGTGTCCAGGGCGAAAGCGAGGGCCAGCCGCGGCCGGAACTCCTCACCCGCCGCCCGGGAGAGCCTGCTCTTGGCCCGCACCAGCGGTTTCAGCGGCACCACCAGGCTCCAGCCCACATCCGCTCCGTCTCGTCGCATCGGCGCCATTCTCACCTGCCGCCGCCGCTCTCCGGGAGCGTCGGGGTTACGGTGTCCTCGACATAGCGGGTACCTGGGGCGACACTTGTGCGGCTGCCGGCCCGCAGCAGCTTCGCAGGTCCCACAAGGAGGGTGTCCCAGTGTCCCGCCGCAGAATCGGCTTCTGGTACCGCTTGGCCGCGGTCATCTGCAAACCGCCGCTCCTGGTTCTGTTCAAGCGGGACTGGCAGGGAATGGAGCACATTCCGGCCGACGGCGGATTTATCACCGCGGTCAACCACAACTCGTATCTCGATCCGCTCTCGTATGCGCACTATCAGTACAACACCGGGCGGGTCCCCCGATTCCTCGCCAAGGCCGGACTCTTCAAGAGCGGCTTTGTCGGCCTGATGATGCGCGGCACCGGACAGATCCCCGTGTACCGGGAAACCACCGACGCCGCCAACGCGTTCCGCGCCGCCGTCACCGCCATCGACAAGGGCGAATGCGTCGCCTTCTACCCCGAGGGCACCCTCACCCGCGACACCGAGCTGTGGCCCATGCAGGGCAAGACGGGTGCCGCGCGGGTGGCACTGCTGACGAAGGCGCCGGTCATTCCCGTCGCACAGTGGGGCGCCAACGACGCGATGCCGCCGTACGCCAAGGAGAAGAAGCTCCGTCTCCTCCCGCGCAAGACGCTGCGGGTGAAGGCGGGACCGCCGGTCGACCTGAGCGCCTTCTACGACCGGGAACCGACCGCCGAGGTGCTGCGGGCCGCCACCGACGTCATCATGGCCGCGATCACCGAGCAGCTGGCCGCCGTCCGCGGCGAGCCCGCGCCGGCCGAACCGTACGACTGGCGCAAGGCGATCGCCCGGGAGCGCCGCGCCGCCCGGCAAGCCGCCAAGGCCACCCAGGGTGCCGGAGCGGTCAGGACCCCCGCCGAACCGGCCGCCGCCACCGAACCGGCCGTCGGCCCGCAGCAGGCCCGAAGCACCCAGCAGGCACAGGAGGATGAAAGCAAGTGACGCGCTGCGCCGTCTACGGCACGGGGTCCTGGGGCACCGCCTTCGCGATGGTGCTCGCCGACGCGGGATGCGAGGTGACCCTGTGGGGGCGCCGCGCGGCCCTGGTCGACGCCATCAACAACGGCCGTACGAACCCCGACTATCTGCCGGGGGTCGAGCTCCCCGCGTCCGTACGGGCCACCACCGACCCGGCGGAAGCGGCGCGCGGCGCGGAGTTCGCCGTGCTGGCCGTCCCCGCCCAGACGCTGCGCGGCAATCTCGCCGAATGGGCGCCCCTGCTGCCCGCCGACACGGTCCTGGTCTCCCTGATGAAGGGCGTCGAACTGGGCACGGCCAAGCGGATGAGCGAGGTCATCGAGGAGGTCGCCAAGGTGCCCGCGGAGCGGGTCGCGGTGCTGACCGGCCCCAACCTCGCCAAGGAGGTCGCCGCCCGGCAGCCCGCCACCGCGGTCGTGGCCTGCGCCGACGAGGCGGTCGCCCGGCGCTTCCAGGCCGCCTGCCACACCCCGTACTTCCGCCCGTACACCAACACCGACGTGGTGGGCTGCGAACTGGGCGGTGCGGTCAAGAACGTCATCGCGCTCGCCGTCGGTATCGCCACCGGTATGGGCCTGGGCGACAACGCCAAGGCGTCCCTGATCACCCGGGGTCTCGCCGAGACCACCCGGCTCGGCCTCGCCATGGGGGCCGATGCGCACACCTTCGCCGGCCTGGCCGGCATGGGAGACCTCGTCGCCACCTGCTCCTCGCCGCTGTCGCGCAACAACACCTTCGGCACCAACCTCGGCCGGGGAATGACGCTCCAGGAGACCATCGCGGTCACCAAGCAGACCGCCGAGGGCGTCAAGTCCTGCGAATCCGTGCTGGATCTGGCCCGCAGGCACGGTGTCGACATGCCGCTCACCGAGACGGTCGTGGAGATCGTCCACGAGGGCAAGCCGCCGATGGTCGCCCTCAAGGACCTGATGTCGCGCAGCGCCAAGTCCGAGCGGCACTGAGAACGGCGCCGAAATGTCCCGTCCGGCGCGGTCCGCCGGGGCCCCGTCGCCCACGGCACCCCGGCGCGACGCCACCAACGGCCGCCGCAGCACTGACTCCGCGCCGGTCAGCAGGTACCCTCAACCCGATATGAGCAGCGAGACCTCCTCCCACAAGCCCCGCGTCGCCGTTGTGTTCGGCGGCCGCAGCTCCGAGCACGCCATCTCCGTGCTCACGGCCGGCGCCGTGCTGCGCGCCATCGACCGTGAGAAGTACGACGTGCTGCCCATCGGCATCACCACGGACGGCCGCTGGGCGCTGACCGCCGACGACCCCGAGCGGATGGCCATCGCGGACCGGCAGCTGCCCAGTGTGGCCGAGCTCGCCGAGTCCACCGAGGGCGGCGTGGTGCTCCCCGTCGACCCGACCAACCGCGAGGTCGTCTACAGCGAGCCGGGCTCGGTGCCCAAGGCGCTCGGCGAGGTCGACGTCGTCTTCCCCGTCCTGCACGGCCCCTACGGGGAGGACGGCACCCTGCAGGGTCTGCTGGAGCTCTCCGGAGTGCCCTACGTCGGCTCGGGCGTGCTCGCCTCCGCCGTCGGCCAGGACAAGGACTACATGAAGCGGGTGTTCGCCTCCTTCGGGCTGCCGGTCGGCCCGTACGAGGTCATCCGCCCGCGGGAGTGGGAAAAGGATCCGGCAGCCGCCCGCCGGAAGATCGTGGACTTCGCCGCGGAGCACGGCTGGCCGCTCTTCGTGAAGCCCGCCCGGGCCGGTTCGTCCATGGGCATCACCAAGGTCGACGACCTCGGCGGCCTGGACGAGGCGATCGAGGAGGCCCGCCGGCACGACCCCAAGATCCTCGTGGAGTCGCTGCTGCGCGGCCGCGAGATCGAGTGCGGGGTGCTGGAGTTCGAGGACGGCCCGCGGGCCAGCGTGCCGGCCGAGATCCCGCCGGTCACCGCGCACGACTTCTACGACTTCGAGGCCAAGTACATCGACTCGGCCGACGGGATCGTGCCCGCGCCGCTGACCGCCGAGCAGACCGCGCAGGTCCAGGAGCTGGCGGTCGCGGCCTTCGAGGCGGCGTCCTGCGAGGGCCTGGTGCGTGCGGACTTCTTCCTGCAGGACAACGGCGAGTTCGTGATCAACGAGATCAACACGCTCCCCGGATTCACGCCCATCTCGATGTACCCGCGGATGTGGCAGGAGAGCGGTGTGAGCTACCCGGAGCTGATCGACCGGCTGCTCCAGGCCGCGCTGCACCGCTCCACGGGGCTGCGCTGAGCCTCGCAGGCGGCCCGGGGCCGGTCCTGCCCTGATCCGGCGGACCGGCTCTAGATCCCTACGGGAACGGTCTTCTTCACGGCGCCCGCGAGGTCGGTGAGGGCATCGACCTCGGGGGCGTACTTCCCGGGCACCGTCACCTCGACATAGGCCTTGCGCAGTACGGTCGTGAAGCGATAGCCGTCGTCCTGCTTCTCGAAGAGCCATCGGACCCCGTTGACTTCCGCCGCGTCGGCGTAGGGGTTGTAATGTTCACTCCCGTGCGTCAGGACGTCGGGCTTCGGTACCCCGCAGCGCAGTTTCACGGCAGGATCGCCCCACATGGCAGTGAAGTCGGAGACCGGCTCGGCGGTGGCCCGCTTCAGCCCGTCCACGGTATGCGGCAACTCCTCGTGGAGCGCCTTGCAGTACCGCGCCGCCGCACCTTTGGGGGAGGGGACGGCCACGTCCTCGGAAGGGGAACAGCTCACCGCGGCGAACAGCACGGTGAGCGCGGGCAGGGCCAGGTGCCGACGGCGCGCAGAGATCACCCGGCCGAGGATACGGGGGAGCTAGAGATGCACGACCGGGCAGGTAAGGGTGCGGGTGATGCCTTCCACTTGCTGGACTTTCGCGACCACCATGCGACCCAGCTCATCGACGGTGCCGGCCTGTGCGCGCACGATGACGTCATAGGGCCCGGTCACGTCCTCGGCCTGCAGCACGCCTTGGATCTTGGAGATCACCTCAGCTACCGCCGAGGCCTTGCCGACCTCGGTCTGGATCAGGATGTAGGCCTGTACCACGGAACCTCCAGGGCGGCTACGAGGATCATGTGGGAAGAAGGGACGCCACGGTACCGCGTCACCGAGCGGAGCGGGGAGACCCGCGCGGTGAACTCGGCAAGTACGGCACAGTCGTCAGCCACGTACGGACCGTCCGTACACATGGGAAGGGCAACAGCATGAAGGGCACCGTGGGCGAGCTGGGGGAGTTCGGGCTGATCAGGGAGCTCACCTCCCGGCTCACCTCCACTCCGGCCGTACGGATCGGGCCGGGTGACGACGCCGCGGTGGTCACCGCGCCGGACCGGAGGGTGGTCGCCAGCACCGACATCCTCCTGGAAGGCCGGCACTTCAGGCGCGACTGGTCCACCGCCTACGACGTCGGCCGCAAGGCCGCCGCGCAGAACCTCGCCGACATCGCGGCGATGGGCGCGGTGCCCACCGCGATCCTGCTCGGCCTGGTCGTCCCCGCGGAACTCCCCGCGACCTGGCCGACCGAGCTGATGGACGGGCTGCGCGACGAGTGCCAGGTGGCGGGCGCCGCGGTCGTCGGCGGGGACGTCGTACGCGGCGACACCATCACCGTCGCCATCACCGCACTCGGCGACCTGCGCAACCAGGAGCCGGTCACCCGGGCCGGCGCCCAGCCCGGCGACGTGGTCGCCGTGACCGGCTGGCTCGGCTGGTCCGCCGCCGGGCACGCCGTCCTCTCCCGCGGCTTCCGCTCGCCGCGCGCCTTTGTGGAGGCCCACCGCCGCCCCGAGCCGCCGTACCACGCGGGACCGGCGGCGGCCGGACTCGGCGCCACCGCCATGACGGACGTCAGCGACGGGCTGGTCGCCGACCTCGGGCACATCGCCGAGGCCAGCAAGGTCCGGATCGATCTGCGGTCCGCGGGCATCGACATCCCCTCGCAGATGTCCGACATCGGCACCGCCGTCGGCGTGGACCCGATGCAGTGGGTGCTCAACGGCGGTGAGGACCATGCGATCGTGGCCACCTTCCCGCCCGATGTGAAGCTGCCCGCCCGGTGGAAGGTCATCGGTGAGGTGCTCCACCCCTCCGCGCTGCCCCAGGTGACGGTGGACGGCGCCCCGTGGGTGAAGGCCGGCTGGGACCACTTCGGAGACAACGGGGACGCCGAATAGTCCCGTGAGGGATACGGGCGGCACGATACGGGCGCCCGCAGGACCGAGGTGTGCCGCCGAGTAGATTCGGCGGTATGCACATACCTCCACGCGTCCTGACCGTCGCCGGGTCCGACTCCGGCGGCGGCGCGGGCATCCAGGCCGACCTGAAGACGATGCTGGCGCTCGGCACCCACGGCATGAGCGTGCTCACCGCCGTCACCGCGCAGAACTCCCTGGGCGTGCAGGGCGCGTGGGAGCTGCCCGCCGAGGCCGTACGGGCCCAGTTCCGCAGCGTCGTCGACGACATCGGCGTGCAGGCGGTGAAGACCGGAATGCTCTCCTCGGCCGAACTCGTCGAAACCGTCGCGGAGCTGCTCGCCGGACTGCGGGTCCCGGTCGTCGTCGACCCCGTAGGGGTCTCCAAGCACGGTGATGCGCTGCTCGCCGCCACCGCCCTGGACGCGGTCCGCGGCGCGCTGCTGCCGACGGCCACCGTTGCCACCCCCAACCTGGACGAGGTCGCCCAGCTGACCGGCGTACGGGTCGAGGAGGAGGCCGACATGCGGCGGGCGGCCGCCGCGATCCTGGACTTCGGGCCGCGCTGGGCGCTCATCAAGGGCGGCCATCTGACCGCCGGCCACGGGTCCGGCGACAGCGCCGTCGATCTGCTCACCGACGGCACCGAGGAGCACTGGCTGCGCGCGCCCCGCCACGACAACCGGCACACCCACGGCACCGGCTGCACCCTCGCCAGCGCACTGGCCGCGCAGCTCGCCCAGGGGGACACCGTCCCGCAGGCCGCCGCGGCGGCGAAGGCCTATGTCACCGGCGCCATCGCGGCCGGTTTCCGGCTGGGCGCGGGGATCGGCCCCGTGGACCACGGCTGGCGCTCGCGCGGCGCGCACTGACACCGCGCACGGCGGCGCTGCGGCCCGGCGCCGCCGGGGCCGGGCCCGCCCCCGGAAAGGCAGAAGCCGGTCCACCCAGAAGGTGGACCGGCTTCGCAAGCAACCGGCTGGGCTGCGCTACGGCTAAGACGTCAGCGCGAGACCTTGCCGGCCTTGATGCACGAGGTGCAGGCGTTCAGCCGCTTCGGCGTGCGCCCGATCACTGCACGCACCGTCTGGATGTTGGGGTTCCAACGACGGTTGGTACGGCGATGCGAGTGCGAGACACTCTTGCCGAAGCCCGGCCCCTTGCCGCAGACGTCGCAGTTGGCAGCCACGGGTCACTCCAAAGACTTCAGATGCACTTACGGTGAAATCCCAACGAGCCGAGTGCATTGCCCTACCGGCACCGTCAGGAGAGGAATGGCCCGATTCTCATCGGGCAACCGGAGCAGCATACAACGACCGCTCCCGTAGAACGAAACTACCACGCACCCCCGGGCCCCCGCCCCGGCCGCCCTGCCGGAGCGCGGCTACTGTGCGGTGCATCCCGCGACCCAGGAGGACGACGTGCCGTACCCGCTCGACGCCGCCGCGGTCCGCTCCTGGTGCGGGCTGGCTCTGGAGGCGCTCGGCCGGGAACGCGAGCGGATCGACGCGATCAACGTCTACCCGGTGGCCGACGGCGACACCGGCACCAACCTCTATCTGACGCTCGAATCCGCCGCCCGCGCGGTCGAGGCCGCCTTCGACGGGCACACCTCGGCCGGCACCGCCCCCTGCCTCGCCGACGCGATCGGCGCCATGGCCCACGGCGCGCTCATCGGGGCGCGCGGCAACTCCGGCACGATCGTGGCGCAGCTGCTGCGCGGGATGACGGAGGTGCTGGCGGCCACCGACGGTTCGGCCGACGCGCTGCGGCGGGCGCTGCGCCGGGCCGCCGCAGCGACGTACGAGGCCGTCGCCCACCCCGTGGAGGGCACCGTCCTGACGGTCGCGACCGCCGCCGCCGACGCCGCGGAGCGGGCCGCCGACGGGGCCGCCGGTGCCGCCGGGGTCGCCCGCGCCGCCCACGAGGGCGCCCGCACCGCGCTGCAGGCGACCCCCGGCCAGCTCGCGGTCCTCGGCCGGGCCGGTGTGGTGGACGCCGGCGGCTGTGGCCTGGTCGCGCTGCTGGGGGCGCTCGCCGACGCGCTGTCCGGGGAGGTCTCGGCGACACCGGTCGCCGTACGGGCGGACGCCCCGCTCCCCGAGGCGGCCGGCTGCGAGGTCGCGGACGGGGGGGCGGCGGACGGCTGCGGGGATCCGGAGGGTCCCGCCTTCGAGGTGATCTACCTGCTGGAGGCCGGGGACGCGGCGGTGGCGCGGCTGCGGACCCGGCTCGACGGGCTCGGCGACTCCCTGGTGGTGGTCGGCGGGGACGGCCTGTGGAACGTCCATGTCCATGTCGACGACGCGGGCGCCGCGGTGGAGGCCGGCATCGAGGCGGGCCGCCCGTACCGGGTCCGCATCACGCACTTCGGCGGCGCCTCCCGCACCAAGGAGCCGGCGATGACGGCGCGGGCCGTGGTCGCGGTGGTGCCGGGCGCCGGGCTCGCCGGCCTGTGTGCGGAGGCCGGTGCGACACCGGTCGCCGTACGCCCGGGGGAGCCGCCCGCCAGCGGCGAACTGGTGCAGGCGATCCGGCAGGCGCACGCCCGCGAGGTGATGCTGCTGCCGAACGACCCCGATCTGCGGCACACCGCGGCGGCCGCCGCCGAACAGGCCCGCACCGAAGGTGTCCGGGTCGCGCTCATCCCCACCCGCTCCGCCGTGCAGGGCATCGCGGCGCTGGCCGTGCACGAACCGGAGCGCAGCTTCGACGAGGACGTGGTCGCGATGACCGCGGCGGCGGGCGCCACCCGCTACGCCGAGCTGGCGGTCGCCGAGCGGCAGTCGTGGACGATGGCCGGGGTCTGCCAGGCCGGGGACGTCCTCGGCCTGATCGACGGCGATGTCGTGGTGATCGGCTCCGACCTCCTCCGCACCGCGATGACCGTGCTCGACCGGATGCTGTCCGCGGGCGGGGAGATGGTCACCCTGGTCCTCGGCGCGGAGGCGCCCGACGCGCTCGCCGAGCGGCTGGAGCGCCATGTGCGCGAGCGTCATCTCGCCGTGGACACGGTCGTCTACGAGGGCGGCCAGCACGCGGCGCCGCTGCTCATCGGCGTGGAGTGAGCGCCCCGGACCGGTGAGTGAGCCCCGATTGTCACAGGTGTGGTGTGCAATGGATGCGTGGCAGCGCTCGACGAACCCCTGAAGAAAATCCTCGGTGGCACCACCGCGAAGGTGCTGGCCGAGCATCTCGACCTGCATACGGTCGGCGACCTGTTGCACCACTATCCGCGCCGCTATGCCGAGCGTGGTGAACTGACCCGCCTCGCGGACCTCCCGCTGGACGAGCACGTCACGGTCGTCGCGCAGGTCGCGGACGCCCGGGTGCTGAAATTCAACGGCGGCCGGGGACAGCGCCTGGAGGTGACGCTCACCGACGGCAGTGGCCGGCTCCGGCTGGTCTTCTTCGGCAAGGGCATTCACAAGCCCCACAAGGAGCTGCTCCCGGGGCGCCGCGCGATGTTCGCCGGCAAGGTCTCGGTCTTCAACCGCAAACTGCAGCTCGCCCACCCCGAATACGAACTCCTCGACCGCACGGCCGAGGACGGCGACGACGCGGTCAGCGCCTTCGCCAACCAGCTCATGCCGATCTACCCGGCCTGCCAGCAGATGGCGTCCTGGAAGATCGCCAAGGCGGTCGACGCGGTACTGCCCAGTGCGCAGGACGCCGTCGACCCGCTGCCGGAATCGCTGCGCGAGGGCCGGGCGCTGGTCCCGCTCACCGAGGCGCTGCTGAAGATCCACCGTCCGGCCACCAAGGCCGATATCGCCGATGCGCGGGCCCGGCTGAAGTGGGACGAGGCCTTCGTGCTGCAGGTCGCGCTCGCCCGGCGCCGCCGCGCCGAGACCCAACTCCCCGCCGTGGCACGGACCCTGGCCGAGGGCGGCATCCTCGACGCCTTCGACGCCAAGCTGCCCTTCACGCTCACCGAGGGCCAGCAGAAGGTCAGCCAGGAGATCTTCGACGACCTGGCGACCGAGCACCCCATGCACCGCCTCCTCCAGGGCGAGGTGGGCTCCGGTAAGGCCCAGCCGCTGGACGCACTGGTGCTGACGCCGCGCGGTTTCCGTCCCATGGGGGAGATGACCGTCGGCACCGAAGTGGTGGTGCCGAGCGGGGAGCGCGCCGTGGTGGACGGCGTCTTTCCGCAGGGCGAGCGGGAGGTGTGGCGCCTCGTGCTGGCCGACGGGAGCACCGTCGAGTGCGACGACGAGCATCTGTGGATCGTCGGGGCCCGCGGCACGGGGGAGCGGGTGCTCACCACGCGTGAGCTGCGGGGCGATCTGCTGCGGGCCGACGGCCGGCCCAAGTGGTCCATCCCCCCGGCCACGCCGGTGGACCTGGAGGGCGGTGCGGCCCGGCCGCTCGACCCCTACGCGGTGGGCAGGGCACTGGGCGACGCCGGCGGCGACCGTCCGGCGGACCGGGTACCGGCCGGGTACCGCAACGCCCCGCTCAAGGACCGGCTGGCCGTGGTGCAGGGCCTGATGGACGCCGGAGGCATGCCCGCGGGGGGCGCCGCGCTGTACCGCGCGGCGGCCGCCCCCCTGGCCCGTGACCTGGCCTGGCTGGTGCGTTCCCTGGGCGGCCGGGCCCAGCTCCATCCCCTGCGGGACGGCGCGTACGACGTCTCGGTGGCGTTGCCGGCCGGGTATCCGCCCTTCCGCGACCGGGCCCGTGACCATGCGGCGCCGCGCGGATCCGACGGCCGCCCGGAGGACGGCGCCGGTTTCCGGCGCCCCATCCACGCCATCGAGTACGTCGGCCGCAAACCCGTCCAGTGCATCAGCGTCGGACACTCCAGCCACGCCTATGTGACCGACCACTTCACTGTCACGCACAACACCATGGTCGCGCTGCGCGCCATGCTCGGCGTGGTCGACAGCGGCGGCCAGGCCGCGATGCTGGCGCCGACTGAGGTCCTGGCCCAGCAGCACCACCGCTCGATCACCGAGATGATGGGCGAGCTGGCCGAGGGCGGCATGCTCGGCGGCGCGGAGCGCGGCACCAAGGTGGTGCTGCTGACCGGCTCCATGGGCGCCGCCGCCCGCCGCCAGGCGCTGCTCGATCTGGTCACCGGCGAGGCCGGGATCGTCGTCGGCACCCATGCCCTGATCGAGGACAAGGTGCAGTTCCACGACCTGGGGCTGGTCGTCGTCGACGAACAGCACCGGTTCGGCGTCGAGCAGCGGGACGCGCTGCGCAGCAAGGGCAAACAGCCCCCGCATCTGCTGGTGATGACGGCGACGCCCATTCCGCGCACGGTCGCCATGACCGTCTTCGGCGATCTGGAGACCTCCGTCCTGGACCAGCTCCCCGCCGGACGCTCGCCCATCGCCAGCCATGTGGTGCCCGCCAAGGACAAGCCGCACTTCCTCGCGCGCGCCTGGGAGCGGGTCCGCGAAGAGGTGGCGGCCGGGCACCAGGGCTATGTGGTGTGCCCGCGGATCGGCGACGAGGAGGACGCGCCCAAGGGGGCGAAGAAGGGCGCGGCAGGCTCCAAGGGTGCGGCGGCCAAGGAGAGTTCACCGGAGGACGTGGCGGAGAAGCGACCGCCGCTGGCGGTGCTCGACATCGCCGAGCAGCTCACCACGGGGCCGCTCGACGACCTGCGGGTGGCGGTGCTGCACGGCCGGATGGCGCCGGACGACAAGGACGACGTGATGCGCCGGTTCGCCGCGGGCGAGCTGGATGTGCTGGTCGCGACGACCGTCATCGAGGTCGGGGTGAACGTGCCGAACGCCACCGCCATGGTGATCATGGACGCGGACCGCTTCGGCGTCTCCCAGCTGCACCAGCTGCGCGGCCGGGTCGGCCGTGGCACGGCGCCCGGCCTGTGCCTGCTGGTCAGCGAGATGCCCGAGGCCAGCCCGGCCCGCGCCCGGCTCGCCGCCGTGGCCGGCACCCTCGACGGCTTCGAACTCTCCCGTATCGATCTGGAACAGCGGCGCGAGGGCGATGTCCTCGGCCAGGCCCAGTCCGGCGTCCGCTCCTCGCTGCGGATGCTCGCGGTCATCGACGACGAGGAAGTGATCGCGGCCGCCCGCGACGAGGCCACCGAGCTCGTCACCGCCGACCCCGAGCTGGCCGGATATCCGGAGCTGCGGATCGCCCTGTCCGCCCTGCTGGACGACGAACGGGAGCAGTATCTGGACAAGGGATGAGAGACGCCGCGGCGAGGGCGGGGCGGGGCGGAGGGGGCCGGCGGCCCGCCGCCACGTGAGATCGATCACCGCACGTCGCGCTCCCCGGACGCTCCGGCCGGGCCTCGGCCGTCGGCTGACGGAATATCGTGGAGGTGCGGAGCCTGCCCGGCTCCCCCTCAGTACACCGACCACGCGCAACGTAAGGACGGGCCCATGACCCGCGTGATCGCCGGTACGGCCGGCGGCCGCCGCCTGGCCGTACCACCGGGAAACGGCACCCGCCCCACCTCCGACCGTGCGCGCGAGGGCATGTTCTCCACCTGGGAGTCGCTCGACGGACCGCTGGCCGGTGCCCGGGTGCTCGATCTGTACGGCGGTTCCGGTGCGGTCGGCCTGGAGGCGCTCTCCCGCGGCGCCGCGCATGTCCTGCTGGTCGAGGCCGATGCCCGCGCCGTGCGCACCATCCGGGACAACGTCCGTGTGGTCGGCCTCCCCGGCGTCGAGGTCCGGGCCGGCAAGGCCGAGCAGACCGCCGCCGTACCCGCCCAGGGCGAGCCCTACGACATCGTCTTCCTGGACCCGCCCTATGTGGTGACCGACGTGGAACTCTGCGAGATCCTCCTCACACTCCGTGGTCAGGGGTGGCTTGCGGAGCAGGCACTCGTCACCGTGGAGCGGAGCACCAGAGGCGGCACGTTCCCATGGCCGGACGGATTTGAAGCGATCAAGGCCCGTCGCTACGGCGAGGGGACGCTTTGGTACGGTCGCGCCGCTTCGACGTCCGCCGAATCGACGTCAGCAAGCGTGTCATGACCGGATCGGAGAGCGAGGAAACCGAGTTGCGCCGCGCCGTCTGTCCGGGGTCATTCGACCCCATCACCAACGGGCACCTGGACATCATCGCCCGTGCCTCCAAGCTGTACGACGTCGTCCACGTCGCCGTGATGATCAACCAGTCCAAGCAGGGGCTGTTCACGGTCGACGAGCGGATCGACCTGATCCGTCGCGCCACCGCCGAGTACGGCAACGTGGAGGTCGAGGCCTTCCACGGCCTGCTCGTCGACTTCTGCAAGCAGCGCGACATCCCCGCGATCGTCAAGGGGCTGCGGGCCGTCAGCGACTTCGACTACGAGTTGCAGATGGCCCAGATGAACAACGGCCTGTCCGGGGTGGAGACGCTCTTCGTCCCCACCAATCCGACCTACAGCTTCCTCTCCTCCAGCCTGGTGAAGGAGGTCGCCGCCTGGGGCGGCGATGTCTCCCACCTGGTCCCGCCGTTCGTCCTCGAAGCCCTCACCGAGCGCCTGCGGAAGAAGGACTGATCACCGCACTCGGCGCACCCCTGCGCGATGCCGGAATGATGGGGCATCAGCGGTGTCGGGCGGAGGGCCGGTGGACGTACAGTCGTCCCGTTCCGTCGTTCAAAACCCTTCAGAGAGTGGCGAGTCCAAGGTGGACGTGCAGAAGAAGCTCGACGACATCGTCGCGACCGTCGGCGGTGCCCGGTCCATGCCCATGTCGGCCTCGTGCGTGGTCAACCGCGCCGAGCTGCTCGCCATGCTGGAGGAGGTGCGCGCGGCGCTGCCGGGCTCCCTCGCACAGGCGCAGGAGCTGCTCGGCGGGCGGGAGCAGATGGTCGAGCAGGCGCGGGCGGAGGCGGAGCGGATCATCGAGACCGCGCACGCCCAGCGCGGATCGCTGATCTCCGACACCGAGGTCGCCCGGCAGTCCCAGGAGGAGGCGGACCGGATCCTGGCGGAGGCCCGCCGGGAGGCGGAGGAGATCCGCGCCGAGGCCGACGACTACGTGGACAGCAAGCTCGCCAACTTCGAGGTCGTGCTCACCAAGACCATCGGGTCCGTCGACCGCGGCCGCGAGAAGCTGCTTGGCCGCGGCCCGGGGCTCGACGAGCAGGGCTACGAGGACACCGAGGCCCCGGAGCGCAGCGGCGACCCGGAGACCCTCAAGCAGCGCGCCGATGCCTATGTGGACACCAAGTTCGGGGCGTTCCAGGCCGTGCTGACCAAGACGCTGGAAGCGGTCGGCCGGGGCCGCGACAAGCTCCAGGGCGCCCGTGCGATCGATGAGCTGGCCGTCCATCTGGCGGCGCAGGGCGATCCGCGGTCCGGGCATCCGCAGGCCGACGCCGACTACCTCGCCGGACTGGCGGACATCGGCGCCGACCAGGCCCCCCAGGCCCCCCAGGCACCGCAGGCCCCCCAGGCCCCCCAGCCGCCCCAGGTGCCCCCGATGCCCCAGACACAACCCCAGCACCAGCAGCCTCTCCAGCCCCAGCTTCAGCAGCAGGGCTACTACACCGACCCCGCGGCCTACCCGCAGCAGGACGTCTACGGCTATCAGCAGCAGCCGCAGGAGGCGCCCTACGCCCAGGACGCCCAGCACCAGAATCCGTACTGCTACGACTGGCAGCAGCAGGCCCAGCAGCAGGCCCAGCAGCAGGGCTACGACCCCCACGCGTATCTCCAGCAGCAGGTGCCCCAGCAGCCCCAGCACGCCCCGCACGACCCCGCCGCCCAGCCCGGTGCGCTGGACGAGACCAGCCTCTTCGACACCAGCATGATCGACCTGGATCAGCTCCGGCAGTACGAGGAGCGGCGCCAGTAGGCGGCCCTGCCCGCGGGACCGGGGGGACGGCCGGGAGCGGATTGGGCCTATCGGGGCCCGTCCAGTATCCTGGCTCTTCGGTCGCGCCTATTTCCGCGATCTCTGCTGCCCGAATCCTGCACAGCCGGAATACGGGCGGCGCGTAAACCCCGTAGAAAGCAGGAAGCCATCAACGCCCGCCTCGACCACCGTTCCCCTCTCGTGTTCGACACGCGCGAGCTGGGCCGGCGTCCCGGCGCGCTCAAGAGGGTTTCCCGCTCCGTCGAGGCCCCCCGGGACCTCGGCAACGAGGTCATCGGTGTGCCCGAGGGCGCACCGATCGAGCTCGACCTCCGCCTGGAATCGGTCATGGACGGGGTGCTTGTCACAGGCACCGGCCATGGAACCGTCAAGGGGGAGTGCGTAAGGTGTCTGGAGCCGCTGGAGCGAGAGCTCGACGCGGACTTCCAGGAGATGTTCACCTACCCCGACGCCGATGCCCGGGTCCGCGAGGCGGACGCCGGCGACGACGCCGAGGATGAGGAGGACACCCTCTTCCTCGAGGACGACCTGTTCGACCTCGAACCCGTGCTGCGTGACGCGGTGGTGCTTGCACTGCCGATGCAGCCGGTGTGCCAGGACGACTGCCCGGGTCTGTGCTCCGATTGCGGAGTGCGGCTGGCGGACGACCCGGACCACCACCACGACGCCGTCGACATCCGTTGGGCGGCACTGCAGGGACTCGCCGGGACCGTCAAGGACGGCGAGAAGGACAACATGGGCGGCGCCGAAGCGGGCGTCGACGAGAAGCAGGAGAAGTAGCCGTGGCTGTTCCGAAGCGGAAGATGTCGCGCAGCAACACGCGCCACCGCCGGTCGCAGTGGAAGGCTGCGGTCCCCACCCTGGTGGCATGCGCTAGCTGCCACGAGCCGAAGCTGCAGCACATCGCGTGCCCGAGCTGCGGCACCTACAACAAGCGTCAGGTCCTCGAGGTCTGAGCGGCTGGTGACAGGCTCCATGTCAGACGCCAATTCGACTTCCCGCAAACGCGGGGATGAACCGACTCCGGCGGACACAGCCTCGTCCCACACGCTTCTGGAAGGGCGGCTCGGGTACCAGCTCGAGTCCGCCCTTCTGGTGCGTGCGCTGACACACCGCTCGTACGCATACGAGAACGGCGGTCTGCCCACCAACGAGCGGCTCGAATTCCTCGGGGATTCGGTGCTCGGCCTGGTGGTCACGGACACGCTGTACCGCATCCACCCCGATCTCCCGGAAGGCCAGCTGGCCAAGCTCCGGGCCGCGGTGGTCAACTCGCGTGCGCTTGCCGAGGTGGGCCGCGGCCTCGACCTCGGCGCCTTCATCCGCCTCGGACGGGGCGAAGAGGGCACGGGCGGCCGGGACAAGGCCTCCATCCTCGCCGACACCCTTGAAGCGGTGATCGGCGCGGTCTATCTCGACCAGGGCCTCGACGCGGCCGGCGAGCTGGTGCACCGGCTCTTCGACCCGCTCATCGAGAAGTCCTCCAGCCTGGGCGCGGGCCTGGACTGGAAGACCAGCCTCCAGGAACTCACCGCGACCGAAGGCCTCGGCGTTCCGGAGTACCTGGTCACCGAGACCGGCCCCGACCACGAGAAGACCTTTACTGCTGCCGCCCGCGTCGGTGGTGTCTCGTACGGCACCGGCACCGGCCGCAGCAAGAAGGAAGCCGAGCAGCAGGCGGCCGAGTCCGCGTGGCGTGCGATTCGCGCCGCGGCGGACGAGGCGGCCAAGGCGGCGGCTTCCGGCGACGAGGTGTCGCCAGAACCCGGTGCAAGCACCGGCTCCACCGGAGCGGCCACCGCCGCGCAGCCTCCTTCGGCTCCGGCCGCCGGTGACGGTTCGTCGTCGGCACACTGAAGTACTGATTCTGACCCCGTCCGGGGCGGCCGCGCGTCGCCCCGGACGGGGTCAGAAGTCTTTCGCCCCACCGTCGTTCCCAAGGAGCCCTTCGTGCCCGAGCTGCCCGAGGTCGAGGTCGTACGCCGCGGACTGGAGCGCTGGGTCAGCGGCCGCACGATCGACGCCGTCGAGGTGCGGCATCCGCGGGCGATCCGCCGGCACACGGCCGGGGCGGCCGATTTCGCGGCCCGGCTCAAGGGGCTGCGCCTCGGTACGGCGTGCCGGCGCGGCAAGTACCTCTGGCTCCCGGTGACCGGTGGCGGTCCGGCCGCCCAGAGCGCCGCGGAGGGCATCACCCCGAGGGTCACGCCGTCCGTCACCCACGGGCTGGCGATCCTCGCCCACCTCGGTATGAGCGGCCAGCTGCTGGTCCAGCCGCAGGACGCCCCCGACGAGAAGCACCTGCGGATCCGCATCCGCTTCGCCGATGACCTGGCCACCGAACTCCGCTTCGTCGACCAGCGCACCTTCGGCGGCCTCTCGCTGCACGACACCGTCCCCGGCGACGCCGACCACCTGCCCGACGTCATCGCACACATCGCCCGGGACCCGCTCGATCCCGCCTTCGACGACGCCGCGTTCCACGACGCGCTGCGCCGCCGCCGGACCACCGTCAAGCGTGCGCTGCTCGACCAGACGCTGATCAGCGGCGTCGGCAACATCTACGCGGATGAGGCGCTGTGGCGCAGCAAGCTCCACTACGAGCGGCCGACCGCCACCTTCACGCGTCCGCGCACCGCCGAGCTGCTCGGCCACGTACGGGACGTGATGAACGCCGCGCTCGCCGTCGGCGGCACCAGCTTCGACAGTCTCTATGTCAACGTCAACGGTGAGTCCGGCTACTTCGAGCGCTCCCTGGACGCCTACGGCCGCGAGGACGAGCCCTGCCGCCGCTGCGGCACCCCGATCCGCCGCCGTCCCTGGATGAACCGCTCCAGCTACTTCTGCCCCCGCTGCCAGCGGCCGCCGCGCGCCTGAGCGCGGGCCCGCGGCTCACCCGCGGGGCCGCGGCTCACTCCGCCGTGCGTTGTGCGTCGTAGCGCTCGCGGGCCTGGAGGACCTGCGGCATCCGGTCCTCCACCAGGTCGATCAGCATCCGTAGTTGACGGGCGACCTGGTCGCCCAGGGGCGTCAGCGCGTAATCCACCCGGGGCGGGTTGGTCTGCTGTGCCTCGCGGTGCACGAGTCCGTCCCGCTCCAGTGCGTGCAGGGTCTGGGCCAGCATTTTCTCGCTCACCCCTGCCACCCGGCGCCGCAGTTCGTTGAAGCGGAAGGTCCCGTCGAGCAGTGCGCCGAGCGTCAGGCTGCCCCATCGGTCGGTGATGTGCCGGAGCGCGTCACGGGACGGGCACTCGCGCGCGAAGACGTCGTAGGCCAGGTCGTCCGTACAGCCGGGGGTGGGCTCCCCGGCCGTCTCGCCGGTGGTTTCGGTCGCCATGGGCACACCATACCCTCGCGCAGCGCTAACCAATGGGTTGCGCTTTCTAAAAGTTAGTGCTTCTCTTTCCCTCATCGCAGCCCGGCGTTCCCGGGCGCCGACCGTCCCGGGATGCCGTGACCTTGAGGAGAACCGCCGTGACCACGCCTGCCCTGCCCGCCCCTGTCGTCTCGCTCGCGTACCACTCCGGCTACGGCCACACCGCCGTACTGGCCGAGGCCGTCCGGGCCGCCGCCGCCGAGGCCGGCGCCACCGTTCACCTGATCAAGGTCGACGAGATCACCGAAGCCGAGTGGGAGCAGCTCGACGCCTCCGACGCGATCGTCTTCGGCTCGCCGACCTACATGGGGACGGCGTCCGGCGCCTTCCACACCTTCGCCGAGGCGACCGCCAAGCGCTGGGCGACCCGTGCCTGGCAGGACAAGCTCGCCGCCGGCTTCACCAACTCCGCCTCCAAGAGCGGGGACAAGCTGCACACCCTGCAGTTCTTCACGGTGCTCGCCGCTCAGCACGGCATGAGCTGGGTCAGCCTCAACCTGCTCCCCGGCTGGAACTCCTCCACCGCCTCCGAGAACGACCTCAACCGGCTGGGCTTCTTCCTGGGCGCCGCCGCCCAGTCGCCCAACGATCAGGGTGCCGAAGGGGTCCACAAGGCCGATATCGCCACCGCCGAGCACCTCGGACGGCGTATCGCCGAGCAGGCCCGCATCGTCGTCGCGGGCCGCGCCGCCCTCGCCGTCTGACCGGCGCACCACGGGCCGCAGACCGCCGGGCCCGGTACGCAGAACGCCCGCGCCGCCCCGTGATCCGTCACGGGGCGGCGCGGGCGTGCGTGCGGACGCGGCGGGGTCACCGCCGGGCGGGCTGCCTCAGAAGCCGAAATTCAGAAGCCGAAATCCTGCGTCCACCACGGGCCGCCCGACCCGAAGTGGGCGCCGACGCCGAGGGTCTTGTACTCGCAGTTGAGGATGTTGGCGCGGTGGCCGGGGCTGTTCATCCAGGAGTCCATGACGGACCGGGCGTTGGCCTGGCCGCGGGCTATGTTCTCGCCGCCGAGGTCGTCGATGCCCGCGGCGCGGGCGCGGTCCCAGGGGGTGTCGCCGTCCGGGTCGGTGTGGTCGAAGAAACCGCGCCGGGCCATGTCGTCACTGAAATCCTGTGCGAGACCGGCCAATTCCTTGTCCGCCGTCACGGGGGAGCAGCCGGCCTGGGCGCGCTCCTGATTGACCAGGGACAGCACCTGGGTCTCCGCGGACGACTGGGCGTCGGGGGTCTTCGACGCCGCCGCGGTGCGCTCGGGCGCGGCCGAGGACGGCCGCTCGGCGGGGCCGGCGGACCGGTGCGAATCGGTCTTTTCGGTGGGGGATTTGGACGGCCGGTGCGGAGTCGGGGACGCCGAAGGGGTGGTGGCGGAAGAGGCACGGCCGGCGCCGGGGGCCGTGGGGCGGGCGCTGCCGCGGCTCACCTCGTCCGTGGCGCGGTCGGTCGGGGACGCGGAGATGCCGCCCAGCGGCCGGCTGGCCTCCGGCAGCGCTCCGGCCCGGACGCGGTCCTGGTCGCCCGTGCCCCCGTCGAACTGGCCGTTTCCGGGGATCAGTCCGGAGGCGACCGCCACGGCTCCCATCGCCATCGCCGCCGAGACGCCGAGCAGTCCGGTGCGGACGGGCGTCATACCGCGGCCGCGCGCCGCGCGATGCCCGCGGTGCCGCGTCGTGGCCGGCACGCCGTGCCGTTCCGCCGTCGGTGCGTCAACAGGCCCTGCACCGGGGGCTTCGGGGGCATGGGGAGCAGAGCGTCGATGGCGGCCCATCCGCTGTCTTCCTTCCGTCCTCAGCGTCAAGACGGCTCACCCATACGAGTGAGCCTCGCTGTCGGGGGACTGTACGCGATGGCGCAAGGGGCAGAAGTGACCCCTGAGCAATTGGCCGGTTAGCGTGCACACATGAATGAAGCTGTCCGAGTGACCGCGTGGGTGCGTGGTCAGGTCCAGGGCGTCGGGTTCCGCTGGTTCACCCGGGCCAATGCCCTTCGCATCGGCGAACTCGCCGGATTTGCCGTCAATCTCGGTGACGGCCGTGTCCAGGTGGTCGCCGAGGGCCCGAAGGATCACTGCGACCAGTTGCTCGACTGGCTCCGCACCGGAGACACGCCCGGGCGGGTCGACGGAGTCACTGAGATCTGGGACACGCCCCGCGGGGGTTATGACGGCTTCGAGATTCGCTGATCCGGCCCGCCGGAACGGTCCGGACGGCCGTCAAAGGCGATCTTTCGGATGCGTCTTTGTCAGCTGCTTACGGGAGATAAGGCCTGGTGGTTGCCAACTCGGCCGACCCGTGCAAGGCTGCCGCTGTACGGATGATCTCTACGCCCCCGCGGGACCTTTCTGGGGAGTCGGCGCAGCGCCCTCGCGGCCGCGCACTCTCAGGTGCCCGAGGATACGGGGTGTGATCGTGTTGACCGTCAAACCGTTTGGTGAGACTCTGGAATCCCCGCGCACCTTAGCTGTTTGGCATTGAGTACACCAGAGAATGACAAGCACCGCGGGTGCGAATCCCTCACGACCCACACCGCTTCGGTCGGTCACTCATTGTGGAGGACCATCCATCATGGCAAAGGCGCTTCTCGGTTACGTCGGCGGCTCCGACCCCCGAGTCCTCTCCGAGATGCGACGGCTTCAGCAGCGCGTCCAAGACCTTGAATCCGAGCTTATTCGGATGCAGGCCGAAAACGACATGCTGTCCGCTGCCGCACGTCGCGACGACTCGATGCTCGACATCGACGTACCCCAGGCGGAGCCCGCGCTCACCTGACCCCAACCTCAGGGCCGGTAGGGCTGCTCGCCAGCCGCTTGAGGCACCGCTCTCTTCAAGATCTGCAAGGGACGCTTCGGCGTCCCTTCGTCGTTCCCCGGCTCTTCGTCCTGCGGCTTTCCTGCGAACCACGCGGTCACTTCGGCCTTGCCGGCCCTCCCTTACCGCATGATGTGCCCTGCACTTTCGGTAATGAAACCGAAAATGAACGGCGCGGTATACCCAGGGGCCGTACGGGTCCGGGGAGCGGCCCGGAATGTTGGGGTCACCCGCCGAGGAGCGGCCGGTAGAGTCCAACGGCGTGCACCTCAAGAGTCTGACCCTGCGAGGTTTCAAGTCCTTCGCCTCCGCCACGACGCTGCGCTTCGAGCCGGGCATCACCTGCGTCGTGGGTCCCAACGGCTCCGGCAAGTCCAATGTCGTGGACGCGCTGTCCTGGGTCATGGGCGAGCAGGGCGCCAAGTCGCTGCGCGGCGGGAAGATGGAGGACGTCATCTTCGCCGGGACGACCGGGCGGCCGCCGCTCGGCCGCGCCGAGGTCTCGCTCACCATCGACAACTCCGACGGTGCACTGCCGATCGAGTACGCCGAAGTCACCCTCACCCGGATCATGTTCCGCAACGGCGGCAGCGAGTACCAGATCAACGGTGACACCTGCCGGCTGCTGGACATCCAGGAACTGCTCTCCGATTCCGGTATCGGCCGGGAGATGCATGTCATCGTCGGGCAGGGCCAGCTCGACTCCGTGCTGCATGCCGACCCGATGGGGCGCCGGGCCTTCATCGAGGAGGCGGCCGGCGTCCTCAAGCACCGCAAGCGCAAGGAGAAGGCGCTGCGGAAGCTGGAGGCGATGAAGGCCAATCTCGCCCGGGTCCAGGACCTGACCGACGAGCTGCGGCGGCAGCTCAAGCCGCTGGGGCGGCAGGCCGCGGTCGCCCGGCGTGCCGCCGTCATCCAGGCGGACCTGCGCGACGCCCGGCTCCGGCTGCTCGCCGACGACCTCGTCACCCTGCGCCGGGCGCTGCAGGCCGAGATCGCGGACGAGGCGGCGCTCAAGGAACGCAAGCAGGCCGCCGAGGACCGGCTGCGCACCGCCCAGCAGCGGGAGGCGGCGCTGGAGGAGGAGGTCCGTACGCTCACGCCGCGGGTGCAGCGCGCGCAGCAGACCTGGTACGAGCTGTCACAGCTCGCGGAGCGGGTGCGGGGCACGATCTCGCTGGCCGAGGCGCGGGTCAAGAGCGCCACGGCGGCCCCGCCGGAGGAGCGGCACGGGCGCGACCCCGAGGACATGGAGCGGGAGGCGGCCCGGATCCGCGAGCAGGAGGCGGAGTTGACGGCCGCGCTGGAGGCGGCGAGCCGGGCGCTGGAGGACACCGTTGAACACCGTGCCGGGCTGGAGCGGCAGTTGGCGGACGAGGAGCGGCGGCTGCGGGACGTGGCCCGCGCCATCGCCGACCGCCGCGAGGGCCTGGCCCGGCTGAGCGGACAGGTCACCGCCGCCCGTGGGCGGGCCGCCTCGGCGCAGGCGGAGATCGGCCGGCTCGCCGAGGCCAGGGATGCCGCCCGGCGCCGGGCGGACACCGCCCAGGAGGAGTACGAGCAGCTCAAGGCCGAGGTCGACGGGCTGGACGCGGACGACGAGGAGATCGCGGAGCGGCACGAGGCGGCCCGCCGGGAGCTGGCGGAGACGGAGACCGCGCTGACCGCCGCGCGCGAGGCGCTGAGCGCGGCCGAGCGCAAGCGGGCCGCGACCGCCGCACGGCATGATGCGCTGGCGCTCGGGCTGCGCCGCAAGGACGGGACCGGTGCGCTGCTGGCCGCCGCGGACCGCCTCACCGGACTGCTCGGGCCGGCGGCGGAACTGCTGACCGTCACGCCGGGCTTCGAGATCCCGGTGGCGGCGGCGCTCGGCGCGGCCGCGGACGCCGTCGCCGTCACCGGCCCGGCCACCGCCGCCGAGGCCATCCGGCTGCTGCGGAAGCAGGACGCGGGGCGGGCGGCGATGGTGCTGGGGGGAAGCGGGGGCCGGAGCGGGACGGGAACGGTGCCCGCGCCCGCACGGGCCGTGGAGGCTGCCGGGGGTGGCGGAGCAGCGGATGCCGTGGGGGCCAGTGATGCTGCCGGGATGTCGGCGTGGGGTGGGGCTGGTAGGGCTGAGGGGGCTGAGGCGGTTCGTGGGGCCGGTGGGGCCAGCGCGGCTGGTGCGGCTGGTGCGGCCGGTGGGGGTGAAGGGGGCACGGGAGCGGTCGAGAGGGCCGTGGTGGACGTGTGTGAGGGTGCGGCCGGGGTGCCGGGGGTGGCCGAATCGGCCGGGCACCGTGTCCCCGGGCCCCGTTCGGAGCCCGTACCGGCGGCGGAACTGGTCCGGGGGCCCGGGGATTTGACGGCCGCCGTGGCCCGGTTGCTGCGGGATGTCGTGGTCGTCGGGACGCTGGAGGACGCCGAGGACCTGGTGGCCGCGCGGCCGGAGCTGATGGCGGTGACCGGTGCGGGCGATCTGCTCGGGGCGCACTTCGCGCAGGGTGGTTCGGCCGGTGCGCCGAGCCTGCTGGAGGTGCAGGCGTCCGTCGACGAGGCGGCGGCCGAGCTGGAGGAACTGGCGGCGCGCTGCGAGGAGCTGGCGGAGGCGCAGCGGGCCGCGGCGGAACGCCGTACGGCGGGCGTCGCGCTGGTCGAGGAGTTGGCCGGGCGGTGGCGGGCGGCGGACCGGGAGAAGTCGAAGGTCGCCGGGGACCTGGGCCGGCTCGGCGGGCAGGCGCGGGCGGCCGCGGGTGAGGCCGAGCGCTGTGACGCGGCGGCGGCCAAGGCCGAGGAGGCGCTGCTGCGGGCCACCGAGGAGGCCGAGGAGCTGGCCGAGCGGCTGGCGGTGGCCGAGGAGGAGCCGGGCGTCGGCGACGAGGAGCCCGATACCTCCGTACGGGACCGGCTGGCGGCCGACGGTGCCAATGCGCGGCAGACCGAGATGGAGGCCCGGCTCCAGGCGCGTACGCACGAGGAGCGGGTGAAGGCGCTCGCCGGGCGGGCGGACTCACTGGACCGGGGAGCGCGGGCCGAGCGCGAGGCGCGGGCGCGGGCCGAGCGTCGGCGCGTCCGGCTGCGGCACGAGGCGGCGGTGGCCGGGGCGGTCGCTGCCGGTGGCCGGCAGCTGCTGGCGCATGTCGAAGTGTCGGCCGTACGGGCCGAGGAGGAGCGGGGCGCCGCGGAGCGGGCCAAGGCCGAGCGGGAACAGGCGCTGGTGGCCGAGCGCAACCAGGGCCGGGAGCTGAAGTCCGAGCTGGACAAGCTGACGGATTCGATGCACCGGGGCGAGGTGCTGGGCGCGGAGAAGCGGCTGCGGATCGAGCAGCTGGAGACCAAGGCGCTGGAGGAGCTGGGGGTGGAGCCGGCCGGGCTGATGTCCGAGTACGGCCCCGATCAGCTGGTCCCGCCGTCGCCGCCCGCCGAGGGCGAGGTGCTGCCGGACGACCCGGAGCATCCGCGCCACCAGCCGGTGCCCTATGTACGGGCCGAGCAGGAGAAGCGCCTCAAGGCCGCCGAGCGGGCGTATCAGCAGCTCGGGAAGGTGAACCCGCTGGCGCTGGAAGAGTTCGCGGCGCTGGAGGAGCGGCACAAGTTCCTGAGCGAACAGCTTGAAGACTTGAAGAAGACCCGGGCCGACCTGATGCAGGTGGTCAAGGAGGTCGACGAGCGGGTGGAACAGGTCTTCACCGAGGCGTACCACGACACCGCGCGGGAGTTCGAGGGCGTCTTCGCACGCCTCTTCCCGGGCGGTGAGGGACGGCTGGTGCTCACCGATCCGGGCGACATGCTGTCGACGGGGGTCGATGTGGAGGCGCGCCCGCCCGGGAAGAAGGTCAAGCGGCTGTCGCTGCTGTCGGGCGGTGAGCGGTCGCTGACCGCGGTGGCGCTGCTGGTGTCGATCTTCAAGGCGCGGCCCAGTCCGTTCTATGTGATGGACGAGGTGGAGGCCGCATTGGACGACACCAATCTGCAGCGGCTGATCCGGATCATGGAGGAACTCCAGGAGAGCTCCCAGCTGATTGTGATCACCCATCAGAAGCGGACGATGGAGGTCGCGGACGCGCTCTACGGGGTATCGATGCAAGGTGACGGTGTATCGAAGGTCATCAGCCAGCGGCTGCACTGACCGCGGTCGTGCGGGCGGCTCGCGCGGCGGCCGCAGGCCTTTGCTGACGGGCCTGGCGGCCGTTCTCGGCCCCTCTGATGATCGCCCGGAGTGTCCGATACCCCATCAGTTCACAACTTGAACGAACGGTTCCCAGGGTGTCCGAGAAACAAATTCATTACGCCCTATTGACTTCGAAACTTGAAGGCATAGTCTCTGCAACGTTGCTTTTACCTTCAAGTGGTGGGTACCCCCAACCTATGCACCACTAGAAGGGCCAGCCCCCTACGCCCGGCAGCGCAGCCGGGCCACTGGAGTTCACGTTGACCAGCACCGCGCAGCCGACGGTCCCGGAAGGCCGCAAGGCCCATCCCGACCACCTCGGCCATGTCATCTTCATCACCGCGGCTGCCGCGATGGGCGGCTTTCTCTTCGGCTATGACAGCTCCGTCATCAATGGTGCCGTCGAGGCGATCCGCAGCCGTTACGACGTCGGGTCCGCCGTCCTCGCCCAGGTGATCGCCGTCGCGCTGATCGGCTGTGCCATCGGCGCCGCCACCGCCGGCCGGATCGCGGACCGCATAGGCCGCATCCGGGTGATGCAGATCGCCTCGGTGCTGTTCACCATCAGCGCCGTCGGCTCCGCTCTGCCGTTCTCCCTCTGGGACCTCGCCTTCTGGCGGATCATCGGCGGTTTCGCCATCGGTATGGCCTCGGTCATCGGCCCGGCCTACATCGCCGAGGTCTCGCCGTCCGCCTACCGCGGCCGCCTCGGCTCGTTCCAGCAGGCCGCGATCGTCATCGGTATCGCCATCTCCCAGCTCGTCAACTGGGGCATCCTCAACCTCGCCGACGGCAACCAGCGCGGCACCCTCGCCGGCCTGGAGGCCTGGCAGTGGATGCTCGGCGTGATGGTCGTCCCGGCCGTCCTCTACGGTCTGCTCTCCTTCGCGATCCCCGAGTCGCCGCGCTACCTGATCTCCGTCGGCAAGGTCACCCGCGCCAAGGAGGTGCTCGGCGAGGTCGAGGGCCACTCCGTGAACCTCGACACCCGGGTCGCCGAGATCCAGGACGCGATGCGCCGCGAGCACAAGTCCTCGTTCAAGGACCTGCTCGGCCGCAAGAGGGGCTTCCTGCCGATCGTCTGGGTCGGTATCGGACTGTCGGTCTTCCAGCAGCTGGTCGGCATCAACGTCGCGTTCTACTACTCCTCGGCGCTGTGGCAGTCCGTCGGCATCGACCCGAGCGCCTCGTTCTTCTACAGCTTCACGACGTCGATCATCAACATCATCGGCACCGTGATCGCGATGGTCTTCGTCGACAAGATCGGCCGCCGTCCGCTGGCGCTGATCGGCTCGGCCGGTATGGCCATCGCGCTCGCCCTGGAGGCCTGGGCCTTCTCCGCCAAGACCGCGGCCGGCACGCTGCCGCCCACCGAAGGCACCGTGGCGCTGATCGCCGCCCACGTCTTCGTGCTCTTCTTCGCCCTCTCCTGGGGCGTCGTGGTCTGGGTCTTCCTCGGCGAGATGTTCCCGAACAAGATCCGCGCCGCCGCGCTGGGCGTCGCCGCCTCCGCGCAGTGGATCGCCAACTGGGCCATCACGGCCAGCTTCCCGAGCCTGTCCGACTGGAACCTCTCGGGTACGTACATCATCTACGCGGTCTTCGCCCTGCTCTCGATCCCCTTCGTGCTCAAGTTCGTGAAGGAGACGAAGGGCAAGGCGTTGGAGGAGATGGGCTAACCCCCCGCCAGTCCGTCTCCTCAGCACTGGGTACTGCCCCGGGTCATCAGGGACCCCGGGCAGTACCCCTTTTTTGTGCCCGAGTCGCCGGCCGGGTCCGGGGGCCGTTTCAGGGGCGGCCGGCGCCCTGCCCGGTGCGGCGGATGCGGAACGCCCGCCGGTACGCCGCGGGCGTGGTGTGCAGGGCCTGTTGGAAGCGCCGGCGGAAGTTGGTCGCCGACGACAGGCCGACGCGCAGCGCGATCGCCTCGACCGGCAGATCGGTCTCCTCCAGGAGGGCCCGGGCGGCGGTGATACGGCGGCCCAGCAGCCACTGGCCGGGGCTGGTGCCGAGCTGGTCGGCGAACCGGCGGGCCAGGGTGCGCGAGGAGATCCGCAGCCGTCCGGCCATGTCCTCGACGGAGACCGGCGCGGACAGCCGGCCGCCCACCCACTCCAGCAGCGGCGCCAGCGACTGGTCCATGGCGAGCGTGGGGGCGAGCCGGTCCGCCGGGGGCGGGGCCGCGTACTGGGCCTGGCCCCCTTCGCGGTGCGGGGGCATGACCATGTGGCGGGCGATCCGGGCGGCGTGGGCCGCGCCGTGGTCGCTGCGGACGAGATGCAGACAGAGGTCCACCCCCGCGGCCGCTCCGGCGCTGGTCGCGAGGTCACCGTGGTCGATGTACAGCACGTCCGGGTCCACCTCGACGCGGGGGAAACGCTCCGTCAGGGCGGCGGCCAGGCTCCAGTGGGTGGTCGCCCGGCGGCCGTCGAGCAGCCCGGTCTGTGCCAGGGCGAACGCACCGGAACAGATGCTGACCAGCCGGGCGCCCCGCGTATGCGCCCGCCGCAGCGCCCGGCGGACGGCCGGGGCGAGCGGTGCGTCGGCCGGTGTCCAGCCCGGGATGACGACGGTGTCCGCGGCCTCCAGCGCCGCCAGGCCGGCCGTCACCAGCATGTCGTAGCCGGCGGTCGTCCGTACGGGGCCGGGGTGCGGCGTACACACCCGGAAGTCGTAGTGGGCGGGCAGTCCGGGGCGCCGGGTGCCGAAGACATCGGCGGCGCAGCCGAGTTCGAAGGTCGACTGGGGTGGGCGCACCAGCGCCACCACGCGATGCGGAGAGTCGTGCGGCGGTGGGTGCCGCGGAGGTCCGGCCATGGCAGGAAAGTACCCCAGGGCGTCATTTCTGACACTGGGGGAGTGCGGAGCGCTCGGCCAGGGTGGAGTCATGAGCGCTACGGATATGAGCACAGCGGCCACCACGGACCCGACGACGCCGAAGCCCGCGGCCACGGGCCCGGCGGGGGAGGGACAGCGGGCGCCGAGCGGGCCGGACGCCGGCGGGGTGGGCGGCACCGCGGGCTATGTATGGACCGCGGTGGACGACGCCCCGGTCGAGGAGGTGTTCCCCGGGATCCGGGTCAGGCCGTTGTGGACCGGCGCCGACGGAGCGAGGGCCCTGGTGCTGGAGATGGACCCGGGCAGCCGCTGGGAGGGTATCGATGTCCATGCCCCGGGACCCGAAGAGGTCTTCGTGGTCTCCGGCGTCTTCAACGACGGTGACGGTGACCATCCGGCCGGGTCCTTCCTCCATGCCCCGGCTGGTTCCTGGCACATCCCGCAGTCGGCGGCGGGCTGCCGTCTCTTCGTCTTCTATCCGGAAGGCTGAGGCCCGTTCTATCCGGAAGGCGGAGACCGTCGGTCCGTGCTGAGGCCTGTCATTCCTTGAGGCGGGGCAGCACCCGCTCGGCGAACAGATGGAGCGAGCGCCAGCCCTCGTCGACCGGCATTCCGCCGCACAGCGGATGGAGGATCAACGAGCCCCGGTCGCCCGTCCGCCGGGCGAGCCGGAGGCAGTCGTCGGGGGTGATGACGCGGTAGACGCCCTCCTTGCGCAGCGCCGCGACGTCCTGCGCGGACGAGCGCACCGCGGAGCGGATACCGGCGGACTGCCAGGAGGCGTACATCCGGGCCTCGTGCAGCAGATGGCCGCCGTACTCGGCCCAGGTGCGGTCCGGGTCCTCGGAGAGGTGGAGGAGCGCGGTCCGCTCGGGCGGCTGCATCACCCAGCCGTCGGTGCCGAAGGCGGTGCGCTGCTCGTGGTAGTAGGCCTCCAGTCCGGGGAGGTGAGCACTGGGGAAGAAGGGGAGCCCCAGGCGGGCCGCGCGGCGGGCCGCGGCCCGTGAGCTGCCGCCGATCAGCAGCAGCGGATGCGGCTGGGTGTACGGGCGCGGGGTGACCTGGACCGTACGCCCCTGATAGGTGAACGGTTCCCCGGTCCAGGCGGACAGCAGGGTCTCCAGCACCTGGTCCTGGAGCGGGCCCCGGCCCGGCCAGTCCTTGCCGTGCGCCGTGTACTCCTCGGGCCGGTAGCCGAGGCCGGCGACGGTGACCAGCCGGCCGCCGCTGAGCAGATCGAGCGAGGCGAGGTCCTCGGCCAGCCGCAGCGGATCGTGCAGCGGGGTGATCAGCGCGGAGACGGTGACGCCGATCCGGCGGGTGGCGCCGAAGACGGCGCCCGCGAAGGTGAGCGGGGAGGGCATCCAGCCGTTGGTGGTGGCGTGGTGCTCCTCGGTCTGGACCATGGTGAAGCCGCGGTCGTCGGCGAACGCCGCCATCTCGACGGCGGCCCGGTAGCGCGCGGACAGCGTCGCGGGCGTGGGTGCGGGGTCGACGAGGTTGATCCGCAGGACCGTGACAGGCAGGGCGGGCAGGGCAGACATCACAAACGTCCCCTTCGCCAAGGCAGTTGGCGAAGGGGACGTTAGCTGACGTTGCGTCAGATCACTAGAGGAGGATTCCGGTCTGCCGGGGAGCCGGTCAGCCCACCTCGACCGGCTGCCGGGCCCCGTCCGCCGTCTCGTCCGCCCTGTCCGCCGGGGTGGACTCCGCGGGCGACGGCAGAACGGCGAAGACCAGCGCGGCGATCGCGATGGTGGCCGCCCAGCCCAGACCGTTCTCGCCGATCCAGGTGGTGGCCAACGGGCCGGTGAACCACTGGACCTTGGTGAAGCACAGGCCCGCGACGAGCGCCACGCCCCAGGCGGTCATGGCCTGCCAGCAGAAGCCGCCGACGTACCAGTAGCGGCTGGTGCGGCCGGTGTTCATCAGGCTGTCGGCGTCATAGCGCACCGCCAGCTTGCGCCGCCGGGCCATGTCGACGCCGTAGACGCCGATCCACGCGGAGAAGGAGACCGCGAGCAGCGTCAGGAAGGCGATGAACTGTCCGATGAAGTCCTTGGCCACCAGCATCATGAACAGGCCGCCGACCAGGCTGATGACGGCGTTGATGCTCACCGCGAGGGCACGCGGCAGCTTGACGCCCATGGTCTGGGCCGTGAAGCCCGCGGAGTACATCGACAGGCTGTTGATCAGCACCATGCCGACCAGTGCGGTGACCAGGTACGGCACCGCGAGCCAGGGCGGCAGGATGGTGCCCAGGAACGACATCGGGTCGGTGTTCTGACCGGCCAGCTTCGGGTTGGAGA
The DNA here is from genome assembly GCF_040650675.1 of Streptomyces sp. NPDC048637. Taxonomy (NCBI): domain Bacteria; kingdom Bacillati; phylum Actinomycetota; class Actinomycetes; order Kitasatosporales; family Streptomycetaceae; genus Streptomyces; species Streptomyces sp. NPDC048637. The sequence goes on along the minus strand of NZ_JBEZHQ010000020.1, from coordinate 79,207 downwards.
CGGCCATCACGCCGCCCATCAGCACCATCGGCAGCAGCACCAGGGCCGCGCCGGACACGGTGGTGCCGACGATCTTCTTGCCGGACGCGGAGTGCGGGAGGTACCGCGCGAAGTCGGGACCGGTGGGCACCCAGCTGATACCGCCGGCCGCGATGGTGCCGATGCCCGCGATCACCATGGCGGTGGTGCCGGCCTTCTTGGCGAAGATGGCGTCCCAGTCCATCGTGGCGACCAGGTAGGCCAGCACCATGATGCTGAACAGGCCGAACAGGTACGTCGAGTACTTGTTGCAGACGTTCAGCGCCTTGCGGCCCAGACCGCTCACCAGGTACGTGACGGCCACGAAGGCGAGCAGGGTGCCGACGACGAGGACGTTGTTGCTCTCGATGCCCAGCAGCAGATGCAGCACGGTCAGCACCGCATAGGCGCCGGTGACCGCGTTGATCGTTTCCCAGCCGAAGCGGGCGACCCACAGGATCGCGCCGGGGAAGTAGTTTCCGCGGACGCCGAAGGTGGCCCGGGAGAGCATCGCGCCGGGCGCGCCGCCCCACTTGCCCGAGACCGACAGCACGCCCACCATGCCGAAGGCGACGGACGCGGCGATCGCGGCCACCAGCAGGACCTGCCAGAAGTTCAGTCCGTTGCTCACCACGAGCGAGGCGCCCATGGTGAGCAACAACACGCTGATGTTGGCGGCGACCCAGGTCGGGAAGAGTTCGCGGACGCGGCCCTGGCGTTCGTTGTCGGGAACGGGCTCGATGCCGCGGATCTCGACGGCGCCCTCGGGTGCGGGAGCGGAAGTGGAGGACGTGGTGCCCATTGGTGCAGGTATCTCCGTGCGGGGATCTGGACGCACCCCCACGGGGGAGGGGGTGCAGGCAGCGGCTGTGATGCCTGGCCAGAATTGATTGCCAGGACTCTACGCGCGTTGCGCGGCCGTCGACCATCGTACTTTGATCCAACTTGTGCCGGTACGCACTGTTGGACCCCACGACGAGGAAGAGTGTCGCCGAACCTCGTCGAAGGGTCCAGTCGAGCCCCTCCGGTCAGGCAGAAGACGACGCGTCCTGCCGCGTGCCGACCCGGTGGTCGGCACGGCGCAGCAGCTCCTGCGGATCATCGACGGGCGGGGAGATCCAGGTCTCGTTGATGGCCTGTTTGAGCTCCTTGGCGAAGCCCTCGGGGCCCTCGCGCAGTGTCCGGTTCCAGCCGGCTGTGGCCACCGCGCCGGCCGCGCCGAGATCGAGACAGGTGCGGTACGGGTCGGGCGCGAAGTCCACCGGCGGCAGGCCGAGCAGACCGGCCGCGGCGTTGTGGCCCGCCACCTTGCCCAGCGGGATGGCGTGCTGACAGCTCTGCAGGACGGGGTGATCGTCCTCGGCCAGGGCGGCGGCGGTGTCCCCGGCCGCGAAGAGCCCCTCGATACCGCGTACCTGGAGCCCGCTGTCCACGGCGAGCCGCCCCAGCTCGTCCCGGGGCGCGGGGATCTGCGCGGTCAGGGCGCTCGCCCGCATCCCCGCGGTCCACACGGCCGTACGGGCCGGCACGGCGGTGCCGTCCGCGAGCTGCACCGAGCCCCCGTCCAGGCCGGTGACCGTGGTGCCGAGGCGCCGCTCGACGCCCAGCGTGTCCAGCGCCCGGGTGATCACCGGCCGGGCCGCCGCACCGAGCCCCGCGCCGACCACCGCCGCGCGCTCGACCAGCACCACCCGCACCTCGTCCGCCGCGCCGTACGGAGCGGCCAGCGCGCGCAGCCGGCCGGCCAGCTCGGTGGCGATCTCCAGTCCGGTGAAACCGGCGCCGACCACCACCGCGGTCCAGCGCCCGGGCCCGTCCGGTGCCGCGGGCAGGGCCCGCAGATGCTCTTCCAGGCGGACCGCGGCCGGGAGGGTGTCGATGTCGTGCAGCAGGGCGGCGCCGGGCAGCTCGGGCCGCACCACCGCGCTCCCGGTGGCCAGCACGAGGCGCCGGTAGGTCACCTCGGTGCGGCTGCCGCCGGACGTGAGGGCGGTGACCCGGCGCCGTCCGCTGTCCACGGCGGTCGCGGTGGCGGCGATCCGCCGCACCCCGACCGGACCCAGCATCCGGTCGAGTGGCACCCGCATCCGCGCCGGGTCGGCCTGGTAGAGGCGCGGGCGGAGGACCAGATCGGGGTGGGGGGTGAGCAGCGCCACGGAGTGTCCGCTCCCCTGGGCGCGCAGTAGCCGGGTCGCCGCGGAGGCGCTCCACAGACCGGCGAAACCGCCGCCCAAAACCAGGACATCAATCATCCGGATTCCCCTCCTGATGCTCCACGGGCCGGTCCCGGGAAGTGAATCCGGATACTACACATCCAGATTTCATTCAGGACACTGCACATCCAGGTTCGGCGCGTGCAGTCCCCACGAGCGGAGCGTGGCTGATACTGGAGGAGTTATGGACATCGTCATCCTTGCTGTAGTCATCGCCGTGGTCGTGCTCGGCGCGATCAGCGGGCTCGTCATCAGCAGCCGCAAGAAGAAGCAGCTGCCGCCGTCCCCGCCGGCTGCCCCGAAGCCCTCCGTTACCGCGCCTCCCGCCGAACCGCAGGTCGGCGAGGAGGCCGAGACCCCCCGCGACGAAGAGCGTCGCACCATCGAAGAAGTCACGCTGCCGACCGCCGAGGCCCCCGCGGCCGAAGCGCTGGCCGCCGAGCCGGAGGCGCCCGCCGCCCCCGCGATCGAGGTTCCCGAGCCCACCGCGGGCCGGCTGGTCCGGCTGCGCGCCCGGCTTTCCCGCTCCCAGAACACCCTGGGCAAGGGCCTGCTGACCCTGCTGTCCCGCGAACACCTCGACGAGGAGACCTGGGAGGAGATCGAGGACACCCTGCTGACCGCCGACGTCGGCGTCGCCCCCACCCAGGAGCTGGTCGACCGGCTGCGTGAGCGGGTCAAGGTGCTCGGCACCCGCACCCCCGAGGGCCTGCGCGAACTGCTGCGCGAGGAGCTCCTCGCCCTCATCGGCACCGACGCCGACCGCACCGTGCACACCGCCAATGGCATCGGCAACGGCGGCGACGAGATCCCCGGCGTCGTCATGGTCGTCGGCGTCAACGGCACCGGCAAGACCACCACCACCGGCAAGCTTGCCCGGGTTCTGGTCGCCGACGGCAAGTCCGTGGTCCTCGGCGCCGCCGACACCTTCCGCGCCGCGGCCGCCGACCAGCTCCAGACCTGGGGTGAGCGGGTCGGTGCCCGTACGGTCCGCGGACCCGAGGGGGGCGACCCCGCCTCCATCGCCTTCGACGCGGTGAAGGAAGGCATCGCCGAGACCGCCGATGTCGTCCTGATCGACACCGCGGGCCGGCTGCACACCAAGACCGGTCTGATGGACGAGCTCGGCAAGGTCAAGCGGGTCGTCGAGAAGCACGGCCCGGTCGGCGAGGTGCTGCTCGTCCTGGACGCCACCACCGGCCAGAACGGCCTGGTCCAGGCCCGGGTGTTCGCCGAGGTCGTGGACATCACCGGTGTGGTGCTCACCAAGCTCGACGGCACCGCCAAGGGCGGCATCATCGTCGCCGTCCAGCGCGAACTCGGCGTCCCCGTCAAGCTCGTCGGCCTGGGCGAGGGAGCGGACGACCTGGCTCCGTTCGAGCCGGAGGCCTTTGTCGACGCCCTGATCGACTGACGCGGCACCACGCCCGGACCGTCACCGGCCCCCGGACCCGCACTCGGCGGGCACCGGGGGCCGGCCCATGTCCGCCCGGCGCCTTCTCGGCCCGGTGACGGCCGGCCCCGCACCGCAGCCGCACCCCGGTACACCGGAGCCGCCGCCGTCCCCGCACTCCCCGACCGGCGTCCGGCGACCCGTATGCCCTCCGGCGGACGACGGCCGTGCGGTGCGGGCAGGAGAGCTCAGACCGCCGAGCGGTTGCAGGCATACGCCAGGGTGCCCACCATCAGCCGTGCCTGCGGCGGCCGGTCGGCGGTGTCCAGGGCCGGCGGGCGCAGCCAGCGCATCGGGCCGTGGCCACCGAGGTCGGAAGGGGGCGCGGTGAGATGGTCACCGGGGCCCAGGGAGCGCAGGTCGAGCGAGGCGTCGTCCCAGCCCATCCGGTAGAGCAGATCGGGGAGTTGCCCGGCCGCCCCGGGCGCGACGAAGAACAGCGCACGGCCGGTCGGGGTCACCGCGACCGGGCCCAGCGGCAGGCCCATCCGCTCCAGCCGCGCCAGGGCGTTGCGGCCCGCGGCCTCCGGCACGTCGAGGAGGTCGAACGACCGGCCCACCGGGAGGAGGATGGCGGCGCCCGGTGTCTCGGCCCACGCCACGGCGGCCTTCTCCCAGCCGGCACCGGCCGTCAGCTCCTCGCCGAAGGCCAGCGGATGAGCACCGGGGGAGGAGCAGTCGGCGGCGCCGCACGAGCAGTCCGTATGGCCGCTGCCCGCGCGGACCGCCCGGGCGCCGGGGACGACATCCCAGCCCCACAGCCCGGTGTACTCCGCCACCGCCGAGATCTCGGTCGAGCGGGCGCGGCGCCGGGAGCTGGAGCGCATCTCTCGGATGCCGCCGATCGTGAAGCCCATGCCCCCTCCAACGGGTGGTGCGTGCCAGTGGTTACGAGTCGGCGGGTTGACGGTCCGGTGCCGTGCACGCTCCGCCGACGGCCCGTGGTGCGGTGGTGTGACGTGGTGTGCCGGGTGGTGCGGTGTGCCGCGTGAGCCCTTCTGTGCTCCGTTCCGCCCGGCGTTCTTCGGCCTGTGTCAAGTCAATCGCGAGAGCTGGGCGGGGAGTTCATTCGAAGGGGTGGCGAATGGTGGCGTTTCCGCGATCGCCCTCGCGGCAGGCGTGATCGTAGGATTACTTTCGGTTCGCGAACCCCGGAGAGGCACCCTTCGCACGGGTATGCCGGTGGCAACGCACAGGTCGAGCACAGGCCAAAAGGTGTGGCCGGAAACCGTGATCGGGTAGATGTACCCCGGACAGGCGTCGTAACTGACGGCGGCCTGTGGGTGGTTCGCAGACGCACCAGGCACCAGGCACCAAGGCAGCTATCGGGATGGGGGCTTCCAGTGGGCGGCAACGGCGGCACGGGCGGCACCGACGCCGTCAAGCAACCCAACGCACAGTTGGGTTCGTGGTTCATGCGCAGCGGCTGGTCCAAGGGCGAGCTGGCCCGGCAGGTCAACCGCCGGGCGCGTCAGATGGGCGCCCATCACATCAGCACCGACACCTCGCGGGTGCGCCGCTGGCTCGACGGTGAGCAGCCGCGCGAGCCCATCCCGCGGATCCTGTCCGAGCTGTTCTCCGAGCGCTTCGGCTGTGTGGTCGGCATCGAGGAGCTGGGCCTGCGCTCCGCGCACCAGTCCCCGTCCGTCTCCGGCGTGGACCTGCCCTGGGCCGGGGCCCAAACGGTCGGTCTCATCAGTGAGTTCTCCCGCAGTGACCTGATGCTGGCGCGCCGCGGCTTCCTCGGCACCTCCCTCGCGCTGGCCGCCGGGCCCAGCCTCATCGAGCCGATGCAGCGCTGGCTGGTCCCGGTGCCCGCGGGCCAGGGCGGCGAGGAGGAGCCCGACCGGACCCGCCGGCCCGCGCGGCTGTCGAAGCCGGAGCTGGATCTGCTGGAGTCGACGACCGCGATGTTCCGCCAGTGGGACGCACAGTGCGGCGGCGGGCTGCGGCGCAAGGCGGTGGTCGGCCAGCTTCACGAGGTCACCGACCTCCTCCAGGAGCCGCAGCCGGAGCCGGTGGCCAAACGGCTGTTCAAGGTCGCCGCCGAACTCTCCGAACTCGCCGGCTGGATGAGCTACGACATCGGTCTGCAGCCCACCGCGCAGAAGTACTTCGTGCTCGCGCTGCACGCCTCCAAGGAGGCCAGCGACCGGCCCCTGGGCTCGTACATCCTCTCCAGCATGAGCCGGCAGATGATCCACCTCGGCCGGCCCGACGACGCACTGGAGCTGATCCACCTCGCCCAGTACGGCAGCCGGGAAACCGCCACCCCCCGCACCCAGGCCATGTTGTATGCGATGGAGGCCCGCGCCTACGCCGGCATGGGCCAGCCGAGCAAGGTCAAGCGGGCCGTCCGGATGGCCGAGGACACCTTCTCCGACGTTCTGCCCGGTGAGCCCGAGCCGGACTGGATCCGCTTCTTCTCCGAGGCCGAGCTGAACGCCGAGAACGCTCACTCCTACCGCGATCTCGCCTATGTCGCCGGCCGCAGCCCCACCTACGCGTCGCTCGCCGAACCCGTCATGCAGCGCGCCGTGGAGCTCTTCGGCAAGGACCCCGAGCACCAGCGTTCGTATGCGCTCAACCTGATCGGGATGGCCACCGTGCATCTGCTGCAGAAGGAGCCCGAGGCCTGCGCGGCGATGGCGCAGCAGGCGATCCCGTTCGCCCGGCAGGTCCGCTCGGAGCGGGTCAACACCCGGCTGCGCAAGACCGTCGACAACGCGGCGCGGGAATTCGGCGGCGTCGCCGAGGTGATCCGGCTCAGCGACGAGCTCAGCCGCCAGCTGCCCGAATCCGCGGAGGCCGTCTGACGGCACCCCGCCCCAGAACTCCGGCCGCGGCCACCGCCCCGTACAGCCCGACTCGGCTCCCCCATGCCAGGTCACGCGGGCGGCAGCCGCGGCCGGGCTCGCCTTTGGGCCTGAACCGGCGCCGCTTTCGCGGAGGTGGCTGGGCGCCGTGGGGGTTGCTCAATGAGTGGTTTCGGTGGGTTGAACGGGTGATGTGGGGCTGATCTGGTTGTTCATCGGGGCGTAACACGGGGGCCTTCTTCGTCACTGCGGTGAAACACCCGCAAGGTTTGGCCGAAACCGCGCTGCGACAACCTCAACGCGAAGTCGGCCCACCAGAAACACGCCCGCACGGGCCGCATCGACGACGAGGAGACGCCGATGCCCCCAGGCATCCTGACGCTCGCAGCAGACAAAGCGACACTGAGCCCGGCCAACACCGGGTTCATGCTGATCTGCTCCGCATTGGTGATGGTCATGACACCCGGTCTCGCCTTCTTCTACGGAGGCATGGTCCGGGTCAAGAGCGTGCTCAACATGCTGATGATGAGCTTCATCAGCCTGGGCATCGTGACGATCCTGTGGGTCCTGTACGGCTTCGGGCTCGCCTTCGGCACCGACCAGGGCGGCTTCATCGGCTGGGACGGAAACTTCGCCGGGCTCAGCGGCATCGGCCTGACGGAGCTGTGGGGCGCCACCACCATCCCGGTCTATGTCTTCGCGGTCTTCCAGCTGATGTTCGCGATCATCACGCCGGCGCTGATCAGCGGTGCGCTCGCCGACCGGGTGAAGTTCACCGCCTGGGCGCTGTTCATCGCCCTGTGGGTCACCGTCGTCTACTTCCCCGTCGCCCACTGGGTGTGGGGCGAGGGCGGCTGGCTGTTCGAGCTGCAGGTCATCGACTTCGCGGGCGGTACGGCCGTGCACATCAACGCCGGTGCCGCGGCGCTCGGCGTGCTCCTCGTCGTCGGCAAGCGCATCGGCTTCAAGAAAGACCCGATGCGGCCGCACAGCCTCCCCCTGGTGATGCTCGGCGCGGGCCTGCTGTGGTTCGGCTGGTTCGGCTTCAACGCTGGCTCCTGGCTCGGCAACGACGACGGCATCGGCGCGGTCGCCTTCGTCAACACCCAGGTCGCCACCGCCGCCGCGATGCTCGGCTGGCTGGCGTACGAAAAGCTCCGGCACGGCTCGTTCACCACGCTCGGCGCGGCCTCCGGCGCGGTCGCCGGACTCGTCGCGATCACCCCGGCCTGCGGCGCGGTCAGCCCGCTGGGCGCCATCGCGGTCGGTGCGATCGCCGGTGTGCTGTGCGCCATGGCCGTCAACCTGAAGTGCAAGTTCGGCTACGACGACTCCCTCGACGTCATCGGCGTCCACCTCGTCGGCGGTGTCGCCGGATCGCTGCTGATCGGCCTGTTCGCCACCGGCGGGGTGCAGAGCAAGGCCAAGGGCCTGTTCTACGGCGGCGGCTTCGAGCAGCTCGGCAGGCAGGCCGTCGGTGTGGTCTGTGTGCTGCTGTACTCCCTGGTCGTCTCGTATGTCCTTGCCAAGGCGATCGACCTGGTGATGGGCTTCCGGATCGGCGAGGACGAGGAAGTCGCCGGCATCGACCAGGCCGCGCACGCGGAGACCGCATACGACTTCACCGGCGCGGGCGGCGGCACGGTCGGCCGCAAGGGACCGGCACTCGGCGAGGCCCTGACAAAGAAGGTGGACGCGTGAAGCTCATCACGGCAGTAATCAAGCCGCACCGGCTGGACGAGGTGAAGGACGCCCTGCAGGCATTCGGTGTGCACGGCCTGACGATCACCGAGGCCAGCGGCTACGGCCGACAGCGCGGGCACACGGAGGTCTACCGCGGCGCCGAGTACACCGTCGACCTGGTACCGAAGATCCGTATCGAGGTGCTGGTCGAGGACGCCGACGCCGAGGAACTGACCGACGTCATCGTCAAGGCGGCCCGCACCGGCAAGATCGGCGACGGGAAGGTGTGGAGCATCCCCGTCGACGACGCGGTACGGGTGCGGACCGGGGAGCGGGGGCCGGACGCGCTGTGAGGCGCCACGGCCGGGCTCCGGCTCCGGCCCCGGGGCGGCTGTCCGCCCTCGGGGACCCGAGCCGGGGCGCGGCCGCCCCAGCGGCGGATGGCCGCCCGCCCCCCGGCGGCACAGACTGATCGTGCGGGGCGGGCGCACGGGGAGACGGCGGGGGACGACAACGACCAAGGAGCGCGCGAGGTGACGGAAAGCGTCGACGAAACGGCAGGACCGGCCGGAGCCCGGAGCCCGGGGAACACGCCCGCGCCCGCCCCGGAAGGGGGCTATCCCGCGGCCCGGCTGCGGCTCCTCCAGGACGAGACCGCCGCCGGACCCGACCGCCGCGCCACCCTCGCCCGGCTCACCGACGACTGGCTGGCCGGCCTGCTGGCCCGGCACAGCGCCGCCGCCGGCCTGTCCGGCACCGCCCTGGTCGCCGTCGGCGGCTACGGCCGCGGCGAGCTCTCCCCGCGCAGCGACCTCGACCTGCTCCTGCTGCACGACGGCCGCGCCGACGCCGGCGCCCTCGCCGCACTCGCCGACCGCCTCTGGTACCCCGTATGGGACCTCGGCCTCGACCTCGACCACTCCGTACGCACCCCCGCCCAGGCCCGTAAGGCCGCCCGCGAGGACCTGAAGGTGCAGCTCGGGCTGCTCGACGCCCGCCATCTGGCCGGTGACCCGGAGCTGACCGCGGCACTGCGCACCACCGCCTACGCCGACTGGCGCGAGAGCGCCCCCAAACGGCTGCCCGAACTCCACGACCTGTGCCAGGAGCGCGCCGAGCGGCAGGGCGAACTCCAGTACCTCCTGGAACCGGACCTCAAGGACGCCAGGGGCGGCCTGCGGGACGCCACCGCGCTCCGGGCCGTCGCCGCCTCCTGGCTCGCCGACGCCCCGCGCGGCGGCCTGGAAGCCGCCCGCACCCGGCTGCTCGACGCCCGCGACGCGCTCCACCTGACGACCGGCCGCGCCACCGACCGGCTCTCCCTCCAGGAACAGGACCAGGTCGCCACCGCCCTCGGCATGCTGGACGCGGACGCCCTGCTGCGGCAGACCTACGAATCCGCCCGCACCATCTCCTACGCGGCCGATGTCACCTGGCGCGAGGTCGGCCGGGTGCTGCGCGCCCGCTCCGTCAAGCCCACGCTGCGCGGACTGCTGCACGGCCGTACCGCGGGCAAGGGCGAGCGCTCCCCGCTCGCCGAGGGCGTCGTCGAACTCGACGGCGAGGCGGTGCTGGCCCGCACCACACGCCCCGAGCGCGACCCGGTACTGGTGCTGCGCGCCGCGGCCGCCGCCGCCCAGGCCGGGCTGCCGCTGGCCACCCACGCCATCCGCCGCTGCGCCACGGCCATCGCCACCCGGCCGCTGCCCGTGCCCTGGCCCGCCGAGGCCCGCGAGCAGCTGGTGACGCTCCTGGGCGCGGGCACGCACACCGTGCCCGTGTGGGAGGCCCTGGAAGCCGAAGGCATCATCACGCGGCTGCTGCCCGACTGGGAGCGCGTCCGCTGCCGCCCCCAGCGCAACCCCGTCCACACCTGGACCGTCGACCGCCACCTGGTCGAGACCGCCGTACGGGCCTCCGCCCTGACCCGCCGGGTGCACCGCCCCGACCTGCTGCTGATCGCCGCCCTGCTGCACGACATCGGCAAGGGCTGGCCCGGCGACCACTCGGTGGCCGGCGAGACCATCGCCCGCGATATGGCGGCCCGGCTCGGCTTCGACGCCCGGGACACCGCGGTGATCGCCACGCTCGTACGGCACCATCTGCTGCTCATCGAGACCGCCACCCGGCGCGATCTGGACGACCCGGCGACCGTCGGCGCGGTCGCGGAGGCGGTCGGCAGCACCCGCACCCTGGAACTGCTGCACGCCCTGACCGAGGCCGACGCACTGGCCACCGGGCCCGCCGCCTGGAGCGCCTGGCGTGGCGGTCTCGTCGCCGACCTGGTCAAACGGGTCGCCGCGCGACTCGCGGGGGAGCCCGACACGGAGATGCGCGGCGCCGGCGAGCCGACCGCGGAACAGGAGCGGCTGGCGATCGAGGCCCGGCGCACCGGCGGCCCGGTCCTGGCCCTGCACGCGCGCGCTGAGGCCCCCACCGGCGCCGACACGGGGCCGGAGACACCGGCGCCCGCCCAGGAGCCGGTCGGGGTGGAATTGCTCATCGCCGTCCCTGCTCACCCGTCGCCCGGCCGCCGCCCCTCAACGAGCCCTGCGGGCGCCCCTCCGACGGGCGTCCTGCCCGCCGCGGCCGGTGTGCTGGCCCTGCACCGGCTCACCGTCCGCGCCGCCGACCTGCTCCTCCTCGACCCCGTTGACGAGGGCCCGGTCCTGGTACTGAACTGGCGGGTGGCCGCCGAATACGGCTCGCTGCCGCAGGCCGACCGGCTGCGCGCCGACCTGCTCCGCGCCCTGGACGGCTCCCTCGACATCCCCGCCCGCCTCGCCGAGCGCGAACGCGCCTACGCCCGCCGCGCCCGGGCCGTGCTCGCCCCGCCACCCCGGGTCACCGTCGCCGGCGGCAGCTCCGACACCGCGACCGTCATCGAGGTCCGGGCCCAGGACGCCCATGGCCTGCTGCACCGCATCGGGCGCGCCCTGGAGGCGGCCGGCGTCGCCGTCCGCAGTGCCCACATCAGCACCCTGGGCGCCAACGCGGTGGATGCGTTCTATGTCACGGGAGCGGACGGGGCACCCCTCACGGACGCCGCGGCGCACGAGGTGGCGGCGGCCGTGGAGCGCGCCCTTCAGTAGCGGCCGGAATACAGGGCAGGAACGGTTTGCTTGCGGAGGCCGATACCCTAGAAGCCGACTGGACCCCGCCCCCGACCCCGAGGATCGACGACCGCCGTGTTCGATACGCTTTCCGACCGCTTGGCGAGTACTTTCAAAAACCTCCGGGGCAAGGGCCGCCTGAGCGAGGCGGACATCGACGCCACGGCGCGCGAGATCCGGATCGCGCTGCTCGAAGCCGATGTCGCCCTGCCCGTGGTCCGCGCCTTCATCAAGCAGGTCAAGGAGCGCGCCACCGGCTCCGAGGTCTCGCAGGCGCTGAACCCCGCCCAGCAGGTCATCAAGATCGTCAACGAGGAGCTCATCGGCATCCTCGGCGGCGAGACCCGCCGACTGCGGCTCGCCAAGACCCCGCCGACCGTGATCATGCTGGCCGGTCTGCAGGGTGCCGGTAAGACCACCCTCGCCGGAAAGCTCGGCCGCTGGCTCAAGGGCCAGGGCCACGCCCCGCTGCTGGTCGCCTGTGACCTCCAGCGCCCCAACGCCGTCAACCAGCTCTCCGTCGTCGCCGAGCGCGCCGGCGTGGCGATCTACGCGCCGGAGCCGGGCAACGGTGTCGGTGACCCGGTCCAGGTCGCGAAGGACTCCATCGAGTTCGCCCGCGGCAAGCAGCACGACGTCGTCATCGTCGACACCGCGGGCCGGCTGGGCATCGACCAGGAGCTGATGCAGCAGGCCGCGGACATCCGCGACGCGGTCAGCCCCGACGAGGTCCTCTTCGTCGTCGACGCGATGATCGGTCAGGACGCGGTCAACACCGCCGAGGCGTTCCGCGACGGCGTCGGCTTCGACGGTGTGGTGCTCTCCAAGCTCGACGGTGACGCCCGCGGTGGTGCCGCGCTGTCCATCGCGCATGTCACCGGCAAGCAGATCATGTTCGCCTCCAACGGCGAGAAGCTGGACGACTTCGACGCGTTCCACCCGGACCGCATGGCGTCCCGCATCCTCGGCATGGGCGACATGCTCAGCCTGATCGAGAAGGCCGAGCAGACCTTCAGCCAGGCCGAGGCCGAGAAGATGGCGGCCAAGCTGGCGAAGGGCCCCAAGGAGTTCACCCTCGACGACTTCCTGGCCCAGATGGAGCAGGTCCGCAAGATGGGCTCCATCTCCAAGCTGCTCGGCATGCTGCCCGGCATGGGGCAGATGAAGGACCAGATCAACAACCTCGACGAGCGCGAGGTCGACCGCACCGCCGCGATCATCAAGTCCATGACCCCGGCCGAGCGCCAGGAGCCGACGATCATCAACGGCTCGCGCCGGGCCCGTATCGCCAAGGGTTCCGGTGTCGACGTCAGCGCGGTCAAGGGCCTGGTCGAGCGGTTCTTCGACGCCCGCAAGATGATGTCGAAGATGGCCCAGGGCGGCGGCATGCCCGGGATGCCGGGCATGCCGGGGATGCCGGGCATGGGCGGTGGCGCCCGCAAGAAGAAGCAGGTCAAGCAGGCCAAGGGCAAGCGCAAGAGCGGCAACCCGATGAAGCGCAAGGCCGAAGAGGAGGCCGCCGCCGCGCGCCGCGAGGCCGCCCAGGCCGGCAACCCGCTGGGCCTGCCGCAGGGCGGCCAGGACCCGCAGAACTTCGAACTCCCCGAGGAATTCAAGAAGTTCATGGGCTGACCCGCCCAGCTCCGCTCCGCGAGCCCCCGGCCCTCACGATGCGGCCGGGGGCTCGCGCATGCCGGACCGAGGGCCTCGGGGATGCCGAACTGGGGGCTCGCGCGTACCGAAACCGAGCATCTACACCCGCCCACCCCCCGAAGGGGGGTGGGCGGCGGGGAAAAACCGGCGGGGAAAACTCAGGGCACCGGATACCGCTGAAAGCCCGCCGCACGCCCTCGCGGGCTCGCTGCATGCCTTCGGCGGACCCGCTGCATGCCTTCGGCGGGCTCGCCGCCCGCCCCCCCCCGGGGCCCGCCGCCCCTCCCCGGCCCGCCGCCGCCCGGGGCGCTACCTCGTCCGCGCAATCAGATAGCGGAACACGTTCGGCATCCACACCGTCCCGTCCGCCCGCTGATACGGATGCAGCGCCTCCGCGAGCTCCTTCTCCACCTGACGATGCTCGGCCACCTCCAGCGCCGCGTCGAACAGCCCCGTCGACAACAGCCCCCGCACCGCGCTCGCCAGATCCGCGTACCCGAACGGGCAGGCCACCCGCCCCGAACCGTCCGGCCGCAGCCCGGCCCGGTCCGCCAGGTCCTCCAGGTCGTCCCGTCCGCTGGGCCGCCACCCGGCGGAGCCGACGACGTAGTCGCCCGGGGGATCCGCCAGCCGCTGCGCCACCCGCAGTACCCCGGCCGTGGCGCACCGCTCCACCGGGCCCCAGCCGCCCAGCACCACCGCGCTGCCGCGCTCCGCCAGCCCGGCCGCCGCGGTGAGCGACGCCGTCAGCCCCTCGACCGTGCTCACACAGCCGACCGGGTGGAACGCCGTGACCACGTTGAACGCGGCGTCCCCGGGCGCCGCGGCCTCCAGACCGCCGCTGACCACCCGGGTGTGCTCCGGCATGCCGTCCGGCGTGAGCCGCTCACGCGCCAGCTCCAGCCGGGTCTCGTCCGCATCCACCCCGCTGACCTGCGCGCCGCGCGCCGCCGCGAGCAGCAGCGCCAGACCGGACCCGCAGCCCAGCCCCAGCAGACGGGTACCGGGACCGACCCCCAAACGGTCGTACGCGGCTTCGTACAGCGGCACCAGCATCCGCTCCTGGATCTCGGCCCAGTCGCGGGTGCGCGCCCGCGACCGGGCCGGAGCGGGCGGGTCGTCGCAGCGCGTGGATCCGGAGTGCGGAAGCTGGTGCCGCACGAGCGTCGGTGACATCGATAGCGCCCCTATTCGCCGAGAACCCGAAGCTGTTCCGTACCGATCGCCCCCGTGTTCGCGCGTGGTGCGCCCCCGCAATCCAGACAACTGCGCATTCGCCCAGGCGTCCAGGGGATGCGCTGGGGTTGTCTCCCGCGCGCCCCCGTGTGCGCCCGGCCCGCTCCCTGGAGCGCCGTTCCAGGGTGCCCCGGCCGGTGCCGTTCCGCCACGGCAGCGCCCGCCGCCCGGTTCTCCGGACGCCCGCGTCCGACGGGCCTACGGTGGGGTTCGAGCCGGTGCGGCCGGGCACAGGTACGCCCCGTACCATCGCCGCCATGATCGTTGCCCCGGGATACGACCGGATGCAGTCGGCTACGCCATGCGGCGTACGCGGGGATACGTACCGGCTTGAGGGCTGCTGGGCGCCTTCTGCGCAGATCTGCGCACCCGCCCTCGGCACGACTCATGACCGGAAACTGACTGGTACGTGCAAATTATTTGAGATGCCCCGGAATCGGAACACTCGGCGACCCCGGCTCGTTGTCACGACGTGAGCACGACACCGCCTGTCCTCGCCGCCGAGCTGGCGCTCGCCTGGGCCGATATTCAACGGCACCACCCCGAGCTGCCGGATCTGGCCGCGCCCGAGTCCCTGATCGGAGAGTCCTCGTCCGCCTGCGGCGCGGAACTCTCCTTCGAACGGCTGCTTCATGAGGCAGTCCACGGCATCGCCGCCGCCCGCGGCGTCCGCGACACCTCCCGCGCAGGCCGCTACCACAACCGCCGATTCCTCGCGATCGCCGAGGAGTTGGGCCTGGACCACATCGACGAGCCGCACCCCAGCAGCGGCTTCTCCCTGGTCACCCTCAACCCCGAAGCCAGAAGGCGCTACCGCTCCACCATCGAACGCCTCGCCAGAGCCCTCAAGGCGCACACCGCCGCCACCGCCACCGACACCGCCCGCAGCTTCCGCGGTCCGGCCGCCCGGCACGGCTCCTCCGGAGGCGGCGTCCGCGTCAAGGCCGTCTGCGACTGCGGGCGCAATGTCCGCGTCGTGCCGTCCGTGCTCGCCCAGGCGCCGATCGTCTGCGGCGGCTGCGGGAAGCCCTTCCGTATCCCCGAGGTGGCCGCGGTCGGCTGACCCGGGGGCGTGTGGCACAATGGCTAGCTGTACTCGACAGTCGCATAGGACCCCTCTCTCCTCCGGCTGACGCGTCCATCGGGCACCCCGAGTACCGCAACCCCACGTGGCATCCCGTTGTGCCCCACCACGTCAAGACCAGGAGACACCACTCCCGTGGCAGTCAAGATCAAGCTGAAGCGTCTGGGCAAGATCCGCGCGCCTCACTACCGCATCGTCATCGCCGACTCCCGTACCCGCCGTGACGGCCGGGCCATCGAGGAGATCGGTCTGTACCACCCGGTGCAGAACCCCTCGCGCATCGAGGTCGACTCCGAGCGTGTCCAGTACTGGCTGGGTGTCGGCGCGCAGCCGACCGAGCCCGTCATGGCCATCCTCAAGGTCACCGGCGACTGGCAGAAGTTCAAGGGCCTGCCCGCCCCGGCGCCGATGAAGGTTGCCGAGCCGAAGGCCGACAAGCGCGCTCTCTTCGAGGCCGCCGCCAAGGCTTCCGGCGACGAGCCGAAGGGTGAGGCCATCACCCCGAAGGCGAAGAAGGCTGACAAGAAGGCGGACGAGGCTGCGGCCGAGTCCACCTCCGAGTCGACCGAGGCCTGAGCATGCTCGAGGAAGCCCTCGAGCACCTCGTCAAGGGCATCGTCGACAACCCCGATGACGTGCAGGTAGCCTCGCGCACCCTGCGCCGCGGGCGCGTGCTCGAGGTCCGGGTTCACCCCGACGACCTCGGCAAGGTGATCGGCCGTAACGGCCGGACTGCCCGCGCGCTGCGGACCGTCGTGGGCGCCATCGGCGGCCGTGGTATCCGCGTCGACCTCGTCGACGTGGACCAGGTCAGCTGACAAGTTGAACACCGGCTCGGGCCGGGGAGGGCCCTCGGGCCGTCCCCGGCCCGAGTTCGTTGGCGATCGTTGATCCACGACCGTCACCCATCACATGAGGAACCACAACGGTCCTCGGCCACCTCCGCGACAGCGGCGGCGGTTCAGCCGCAAAAAAGGGGAGTAGACAGCGTGCAGTTGGTAGTGGCACGGATCGGCCGCGCCCACGGCATCAAGGGCGAGGTCACGGTAGAGGTACGGACCGACGAGCCCGAACTGCGGCTCGGCCCGGGCGCCGTCCTCGCCACCGAACCGTCCTCCGTCGGACCGCTGACCATCGCAACCGGCCGGGTACACAGCGGCCGGCTGCTGCTGCGCTTCGAGGGCGTCGCGGACCGCACGGCCGCCGAGGCGCTGCGCAACACCCTGCTGATCGCGGAGGTCGACCCCGAGGAAGTCCCCGAGGACCCCGAGGAGTTCTACGACCACCAGTTGATCGACCTCGATGTCGTCACCCCCGACGGCACCGCCGTCGGCCGGATCTCCGAGGTCTCCCACCTGCCCTACCAGGACCTGCTGATCGTCCAGCGGCCCGACGGCAGCGAGGTCATGATCCCGTTCGTCGCCGAAATCGTTCCGGAGATCGACCTCGAGGAGCAGCGCGCGGTCATCGACCCGCCGCCCGGCCTCCTCGACGACAGCCAGGCCGAGATCGCCACCAGCCGCGAGGACAGCTGATGCGGCTCGATGTCGTCACGATCTTCCCCGAGTACCTCGAGCCGCTGAACGTCTCCCTCGTCGGCAAGGCCCGCGCCCGCGGACAGCTCGATGTGCGCATCCACGACCTGCGCGAATGGGCCCACGACAAGCACAACACCGTCGACGACACCCCCTACGGCGGCGGCCCCGGCATGGTCATGAAGCCCGAGCCATGGGGCGAGGCGCTCGACGAGATCCTCGCGTCCGGTGACGGGGAGCCGGTGATCGTCGTCCCCACCCCCAGCGGCGCCCCCTTCACCCAGCAGCTCGCCGTCGAACTCTCCGCCAAGCCCTGGCTGGTGTTCACCCCGGCCCGCTACGAAGGCATCGACCGCCGCGTCATCGAGGAGTACGGCGACCGCGTCGACGTCCGCGAGGTCTCCATCGGCGACTACGTCCTGGCCGGCGGCGAGGCACCGGTCCTGGTCATGGTCGAGGCGGTGGCCCGGCTGCTGCCGGGTGTCCTCGGCAACGCCGCCTCCCACCAGGACGACTCCTTCGCCCCCGGCGCGATGGCCGACCTCCTGGAGGGCCCCGTCTACACCAAGCCCCCCGAGTGGCGCGGCCGCGGGATCCCCGACGTCCTGGTCAGCGGCCACCACGGCAAGATCGCCCGCTGGCGCCGGGACGAGGCGTTCCGCCGGACCGACCTCAACCGCCCCGATCTGATCGAGCGCGCCGACCCCGCCGCGTTCGACAAACACGACCGAGCGATACTCGCCGCGCTCGGCTGGTCGGCGGGCGACGACGGCCGATTTGGGCGGACGAGCGGGGCCGTGGAAGAATAGGCCGCTGCTGTGTGCGTCCGGCGCGCGCCCCTGCCACAGGGGGAACGACGCCCGCCCGACGGAACGGCATCCGAAACATCCTTCCCATATCCCGTTGATGACCTGTGGCATCAGCGAAGAAAGCAGTAGGTCATGCACCTTCTCGACTCCGTCGACGCCGCGTCGAAGCGCAGCGACATCCCGGCCTTCCGCCCGGGTGACACCGTCAACGTCCACGTCCGCGTCATCGAGGGCAACCGCTCCCGTGTGCAGCAGTTCAAGGGCGTTGTCATCCGCCGTCAGGGCGCCGGCGTCCGCGAGACCTTCACGGTCCGCAAGGTCAGCTTCTCCGTCGGCGTCGAGCGCACCTTCCCGGTGCACACCCCGATCGTCGAGAAGATCGAGGTCGTGACCCGCGGTGACGTCCGTCGCGCCAAGCTGTACTTCCTGCGTGAGCTCCGCGGCAAGGCCGCGAAGATCAAGGAGAAGCGCGACAACTGAGCCGGGCCGTCCCGGGGCACGATTTTTTGCGCCGGGGCAACGCAAACCCACGCTCGCGTACGGCGCCCGGACCCGGCCGGATAGGCTCAGGGCCCGATGGACACCGACGCACAGCTCACGGAGCGCGACCCCTCTCCCACCCCCGACCAGGGGCCGGAGCAGGGGTCGCGCTCCGCGCGTTTCCTCACCCGTGCGGCCGGTCTGCGCCACCGGCCGGTCACCCTGCTCGCGCTCTGCCTGGCCTTTGTGCTGCTGCTCAGTGCGTTCATCGCCCAGCCTTTCCTGATCCCGTCCTCCTCCATGGAAAACACCCTGCAGATCGGGGACCGGGTGCTGGTCAACAAGCTGGCGTACCGTTTCGGCAGCGAGCCGGCGCGGGGCGATGTGGTGGTCTTCGACGGCACCGGGTCCTTCGTTCACAGGGAGCAGGGGGAGAATCCCGTCACGGGACTGCTGCGCGGCGCCGGAGCGGCGCTGGGCCTGGCCCGGCCCGCCGAGACCGACTACGTCAAGCGTGTGATCGGCATCGGCGGCGACCATGTGACCTGCTGCGACAAACGGGGGCGGATCGAAGTGAACGGTGAGCCCGTGAGCGAGGCGTATCTCCACCCCGGGGACGCGCCGTCCTCGGTGGAATTCGACATCGTGGTGCCGGAGGGCAAGTTGTGGGTCATGGGGGACCACCGCGCCAGATCCAGCGATTCCCGCGACCACCTCGGTCAGCCGGGCGGCGGCACGGTGCCGGTCGACAAGGTCATCGGCCGCGCGGACCTGATCACCTGGCCGGTGAGCCGCTGGCGCACCTTCGACGCCCCAGGGACCTTCGACCGGATACCCGCCGCGGCAGGCCCCCGTGGGTAGCCGCGGACGCCCCCGCCACGGGAGCCCGGAAACCGGCCGGCCGAAGCGGAGCCGGGCGCGGGGCACCGACCGGCCGGGGCAGGGCGGGGAGGACGCGTACGGCGGCTCCGGTGCGCGCGGCGGTCCTCAGGAGGCGGGCGGGCGCGGCGGACGGCGGGGCGGCCGCGCCGCGACCGGCGGGCGTGCCGAGCGGCGGCGCCAGGCGCGGCGCATCAAGCGCCGCAGACAACGCTCCTACCTGAAGGAAATCCCGATCCTCGTGGGCGTGGCGCTGGCCATCGCCCTCGTCCTGAAGACCTTCCTCGTGCAGGCGTTCGTCATCCCGTCGGGCTCCATGGAGCAGACGATCAAGATCGGTGACCGGGTCCTGGTGGACAAGCTGACGCCGTGGTTCGGCTCCAAGCCGGAGCGCGGTGACGTCGTTGTCTTCAAGGACCCCGGAGGCTGGCTCAAGGGCGAGCAGACCAAGCCCGCCGCCGACGGGGGCGCCTTCCAGCCGGTCAAGGACGCCATGACCTTCATCGGGCTGCTGCCGTCGGCCGACGAACAGGACCTGATCAAGCGCGTTGTGGCGGTCGGCGGCGACACCGTCAAGTGCTGCGACAAGCAGGGCCGGGTCACCGTCAACGGCGCACCGCTGACCGAACCGTATGTCCATCCGGGCAACCCGCCCTCCACGATCAAGTTCACGGTGGCCGTTTCCACGGGACGGATCTTCGTGATGGGCGACCACCGCTCCGACTCCGCGGATTCGCGCTTCCACCTGGACGAGCCGTACCGTGGCACGGTCTCGGACGAGAATGTCGTGGGCCGGGCCGTCGTGATCGCCTGGCCGTTCAGCCACTGGCGGCGCCTCGAAGAGCCGGACACCTTTACGACCGTGCGCGACGCGCCGGGCGCCAAGGCGTCCTCGGCAGGCACGCCGCATAAGCTGTCGTCCGAGAGTTTGACCGTACTCCCGACCCCTGCGGAACTCCCGCTCGTTATGGGAGTGGTGGGCCTGCACCGGTTGACGGGCGGGCGAGTGCGTGGAGTGAGGAGCAGATGTGGGGGACTTGGCGGTCGGCGCACGGTCCGGAACCGAAGAGCCCGAAGAGCCGGCAGGGCGTGGTGAGACCGCGGGACCGGCGACGAGTTCCGTGCATCAGTCACCAGCACAGTCAGGGGCACAGGCGCAGCGTTCGGCCCCGGCCGACGCATCGGACACGTCCGATACGTTGGACAGGTCAGCGGGCGAGGAGGTGAGCGGCGGCATGAAGAAGGCGAAGAAGCCGCGTGCCTTCTGGAAGGAGCTGCCGATCCTCATCGGGATCGCTCTGATCCTGGCGCTGCTGATCAAGACGTTCCTGGTGCAGGCGTTCTCGATCCCGTCCGACTCGATGCAGGACACCCTGCAGCGCGGGGACCGGGTCCTGGTGGACAAGCTGACACCGTGGTTCGGCTCCAAGCCGCAGCGCGGTGAGGTCGTGGTCTTCCACGATCCGGGCGGCTGGCTGAACGAGACGCCGACCCCCGAGCCCAACCCCGTCCAGAAGGTTCTCAGCTTCATCGGGCTGATGCCTTCGGCCGAGGAGAAGGACCTGATCAAGCGGGTCATCGCGGTCGGTGGCGACACCGTCGAGTGCCATGGCACCGGCCCGGTCAAGGTCAACGGCAAGGCCCTCAAGGAGGACTCGTACATCTTCCCCGGCGTCACCCCCTGCGGTGACCGCGCGTTCGGCCCGATCCACGTCCCCGAGGGGCGGATCTGGGTGATGGGCGACCACCGCGACGACTCCCTCGACTCCCGTTACCACCAGAACCTCAAGGGCAACGGAACGGTCTCGGAGGACGAGGTCGTCGGCCGGGCGTTCACCATCGCGTGGCCGATCAACCGCTGGTCGACCCTGCCGGTACCGGACACCTTCGACCAGCCCGGGATCAACAAGGCAATGGCGGCGGCTCCGGCCGCCCTGGGCCTGGCCGGTGCGGTGCCGATCGTGCTGTGGCGCCGCCGGAGGCTGACCGGAGCGCGTAACCCCAGGTAAGGTGCCGTCCCGGATCTTCGACGCGGGCCGGTTCCGCGGGGTGGGAGCGCTGGGATGAGCAGCAGTACCGAACGCAGGACCGACGGCCGCGGCCGGACCACGGGCAGTGTGCTGTCCGGTCTGGCCGTGGCCGTCGGCTGTGTGCTGTTCCTTGGCGGCTTCGTATGGGGGGCGCTGATATACCGCCCCTATACGGTGCCGACCGATTCGATGTCGCCGACGATCGCGGCCGGTGCCCGGGTTCTGGCCGAGAGGGTGGAAGGCTCCGAGATACGCCGCGGCGATGTCGTCGTCTTCAAGGACTCCGTCTGGGGCGATATGCCGATGGTCAAGCGCGTCGTCGGCGTCGGCGGCGACAAGGTCACCTGCTGCACCAAGCAGGGCCGGCTGACCGTCAACGGAACCCCCGTCGAAGAACCGTATCTGCAGGGCAGCGGACCCGCCTCCCCCGTCGGCTTCAAGGCCAGGGTCCCCGCCGGACAGCTCTTCCTGCTCGGTGACCACCGCAACGACTCCCTCGACTCCCGCGTCCACCTCACCGACAGCGACCACGGCTCGGTGCCGCGCAGCGCCGTCAACGCCCGGGTCGACGCGCGCGCCTGGCCGCTCGGCAGCGTCGGTGTGATGCAGCGCCCGACCAGCTTCTCCGCCCTTCCCGGCGGCATCTCGCAGCCCGGCCCGGTGCAGCCCATCACCCTCGCCGTGGTCGCCGGTGCGGTCCTCATCCTTGCCGGTGCGGCCTACGGGCCCCTCGCTCGACGTACGGCGCGCAAGCGTGGCTGAGGGACGGGAACGGGGACGGGGCGCCGCGGAGCCCACGGGGCGCGGGGCGGCTACCGGCACCGGGCCCGGCGGGGGCCGTGCGGCCGCTGAGGAGACGGCCGGGCGCCGTGCGGCGGCCGACGGGCGGGCCGAGCCCCGAGAGGTGGCGGCCGCCGACGCAGCGGAGACGACCGGTGTGCGCCAGGTCTCCCGCATCGTGCTGCTCGACCCCGACGACCGGATTCTGCTGCTCCACGGCTTCGAACCGGACCGCCCCACCGACAGCTGGTGGTTCACCCCCGGCGGCGGCCTCGAAGGCACGGAGAGCCACGAAGAGGCGGCCCGCCGCGAGCTCGCCGAGGAGACCGGCATCACCGAGGCCGTCCTCGGCCCCGTCCTGTGGAAACGTCGTTGCGCCTTCCCGTTCGACGGGCGGCGCTGGGAGCAGGATGAGTGGTACTACCTGGGAAGAACCGACCGGACTGCCACCCACACCGGCGGGCAGACGGATCTGGAGCGACGCAGCGTCTCGGGACTGAGGTGGTGGACTTTGGAGGAACTGTCCGCATCCCATGAGACGGTGTATCCGACCAGACTCGCCGAGCTGCTGCGCACGCTGCTCGACGAAGGGCCCCCCGATGCGCCGGTGCTCCTGGAGACCGAGCGGGTCTGACGCACAATGGGGGGACGCACGGCTGAAGGGGATCTGCCATGAGCGCCGAGGACCTCGAGAAGTACGAGACCGAGATGGAGCTGAAGCTCTACCGGGAGTACCGCGACGTCGTCGGACTGTTCAAATATGTGATCGAGACCGAGCGCCGCTTCTACCTCACCAACGATTACGAGATGCAGGTGCACTCGGTCCAGGGCGAGGTCTTTTTCGAGGTGTCGATGGCTGACGCCTGGGTCTGGGACATGTACCGCCCGGCCCGCTTTGTCAAGCAGGTGCGGGTGCTGACGTTCAAGGACGTGAACATCGAGGAGCTCAACAAGAGCGATCTGGATCTTCCGGGGAGCTGAGGCGGCCGGGGGCTGCGGCGCGGCAGGCCCCCGGAATCGGCCCACGTGCCCCGGACGGGTGAGCGGGTTATCCACAATCGGCTCGCTGTCCACCAAGATCCAACAGGTCGGGTCGGGGGCGTCACAGTCGGTGCCGGAGGTGGTACCGCATGAATGCCATGCAGGCCGGCCGGCAGGCCGGGAAGAACGCACCGATCACGGAGGCGCCACCGAGGACGCGCTCCGCAAGGGACCGGAACGCGGCACGGGGAACGAGCTCGGCAAGCGCGCGGGACGAGGCGCTCGGACCGGGCCCGACGAGCGGCCCGGACGAGGCGCGAACCGGCTCCGGCTCGGTCGGCAAGGGGATGCGCGACACCGGTTCGGGGCAGGCCGCGAAGGTCACGCCGGCCAACTGCCGCAAGGGCGGAGCGCCCCCAGGACGTAAGCCCCCGGCGGCCGGGCGGGCCGCCGCCGAGCCGCCGGACACCGACCCGGGAGGTACCGGCCCCACGGCGGTGAAACCGGCCGACACCCGGCGCCGTGCCCTCGGCCGCTACGGCGAAGACCTGGCCGCCCGGCGGCTCATCGAGGCCGGCATGCGGATCCTGGACCGGAACTGGCGCTGCCGCGACGGAGAGATCGATATCGTCGCGGCCGACGGCGACGCCCTGGTGGTCTGCGAGGTCAAAACCCGCCGCGCCGGCTGGTACGAACACCCCATGGCGGCCGTGCGCCCCGAGAAGACCGCCCGGCTGCGGCTGCTGGCGGAGCGCTGGCTGGAGCGACACGGCGGCCCGCCACCCGGCGGCGTACGGATCGATGTCATCGGCGTCCTGCTGCCGGCCCGCGGCGCCCCGGTCGTCCAGCACGCACGAGGGGTGGCCTGATGGGATTCGCTCGCACCTGCTCCGTCGCCCTGGTCGGCGTCGAAGGTGTCGTCGTCGAGGTCCAGGCCGACCTGGAACCCGGCGTCGCCGCCTTCACCCTCGTCGGACTCCCCGACAAGAGCCTCATCGAATCCAGAGAGCGAGTGCGCGCGGCCGTCGTGAATTCCGGCGCCGAATGGCCGCAGAAGAAGCTCACCGTTGGCCTCAGCCCGGCCTCCGTACCCAAAGGCGGCAGCGGCTTCGACCTGGCCGTTGCCTGCGCGGTCCTCGGTGCCGCCGAACGCCTGGACCCCCGCGAACTCACCGACCTGATGATGATCGGCGAACTGGGCCTGGACGGCCGCGTCCGCCCCGTACGCGGAGTGCTGCCCGCCGTACTTGCCGCCGCCGATGCCGGATACCGCCAGGTCGTCGTCCCGGAACAGACCGTCGCCGAGGCCTCGCTCGTCCCCGGCATCTCGGTCCTGGGCGTGCGCAGCCTGCGCCAGCTCATCGCCGTCCTCGCCGACGAGCCCGTGCCCGACGAGGAGGACCCACGGGAAGAAGGCCGCCCCGACCCCTCGCTCGCCGGGCTGGTCGTGCCCGGAACCGGCGTCGGCGCGGGCCTGCCACCCGGCGACCACACCCCCGACCTCGCGGACGTCGCAGGCCAGCACAGCGCCCGCCGCGCCCTCGAAGTCGCCGCCGCCGGACGCCACCACATCTTCTTCAAAGGCCCGCCCGGTGCCGGCAAAACCATGCTCGCCGAGCGTCTCCCCGGGTTGCTGCCGCCCCTGTCGCCCAAGGAATCCCTGGAGGTCACCGCCGTTCATTCGGTCGCCGGCACCCTCCCGCCGGGCCAGCCGCTCGTCCACCGGCCGCCCTACTGCGCCCCGCACCACTCCGCGACGATGGCCTCCCTCGTCGGCGGCGGCACCGGACTGCCCCGCCCCGGGGCCGTATCGCTCGCCCACCACGGCGTGCTGTTCGTGGACGAGGCCGCGGAGTGCAGCCCACGCGTCCTGGACGCGCTGCGCCAGCCACTGGAGTCCGGTCATGTCGTCGTCGCCCGCGCCGCGGGCATGATGCGTATGCCCGCCCCGCATCCTCCTCGCCCTCGCGGCCAACCCCTGCCCCTGCGGTCGGCACGGCACCGTTGGCGGCGGCTGCGAATGCCGGCCGTCGTCCATCCGCCGTTACCGGGCCCGGCTCTCCGGACCCCTGATGGACAGAGTCGACCTGCGGATCGCCGTGGAACCGGTCGCCCGCGCCGAACTGATCGCACTCGGCCGCGGCGCGGAAACCACCAAGGCCGTGGCCGAACGCGTGCAGACCGCCCGTGATCGCGCCGCGGCCCGCTTCGACGGCACACCGTGGCACACCAACAGCGAGGTACCCGGGCACGAGCTGCGCACCCGCTGGCAGGTCCACCCCGGTGCGCTGGCCCAAGCGGAACGCGACCTCGAATGCGGCCTCCTCACGGCCCGTGGCTTCGACCGGGTCCTCCGCGTCGCCTGGACGGCTGCCGACCTGGCCGGTCGCGACCGCCCCACCAGGGAAGACGTCAACTGGGCCCTGGAACTCCGCACCGGCGTACGCCGCGGCGCGCTGACGGTGGCCGGCAGCGGAAACCACCACGAGACCGCGACCGCCCGGCCGCCGCACCAGCAGAGGCGACCATGAACGGGACCGACGCATGGGGCTTCGCCACCGACGGGCCGCAGCCGGCCGGGAAACACCGGGATCGCACGCCCGACCCGACGGCCGGGCCGATCCATGTCATTCCCACGACGACCGAGCCCTGCCCCGCGACGTCCGAGACCCGCCCCGCGACCGCCGGCCCACTGCCCGCCGCGGGCGAGGCACCCGAACCACAGCGCACCGCCCGAGCGGCCCTCACCCGCATCCTCGAGCCAGGCGATGAAACCGCCGGCCGCTGGCTGCGCGACATGGGCCCGGAGGCCCTGTGGCACACCCTCTCCGACGACGATGCGGACCTGCCCACGGGTGCAAGCCCGGCCAAGGTCGCGGGCCTGCGGCTGCGCGCCGCCCGGGCACGCCCCGCCGCGGACCTCGACGCTGTCACCGCGCTCGGCGGCCGGTTCATCTGCCCCGGGGACGACGAATGGCCCCGCCAGCTCGACGACCTCGGCGACGCCCGCCCCATCGGCCTGTGGGTACGCGGCACGGCCAACCTCAGGCTGTGGGCGCTGCGCTCGGTCGCCGTCGTCGGCGCCCGTGCCTGCACCGAATACGGAGCCCACCTTGCCACCACCCTCAGCGCCGGACTCGCCGACCGCGGCTGGACCGTCGTCTCCGGAGCCGCCTACGGCGTGGACGGCGCCGCCCACCGCGGCACGCTCGCCGCGGAGGGCGCGACCATCGCCGTCATGGCCTCCGGAGTCGATCACCCCTACCCGCGCGGCCACACCGAGTTGATCGGCCGGATCGGCGAACAGGGGCTGGTGGTGGCCGAGTTACCTCCCGGCGACCACCCCACCCGCAGCCGTTTCATCCAGCGCAACCGCGTGATCGCCGCGCTCACCAGAGGCACCGTCGTCGTGGAGGCCGAACTCCGCAGCGGCTCACTCGTGACCGCCCGGCGGGCGCAGACCCTCGGACGCTTCACGATGGGCATGCCGGGCCCCGTCACCAGCGGCCTGTCCGCCGGTGTGCATCAACTCCTGCGCGGCGAGGCCGCGGTGGTCACCGACGCCGACGAGGTCATCGAGCTCGTCGGCAGCATCGGCGACCTCGCCCCCGAACGACAAGGGCAGACCCGCATTCGCGACCTTCTGGACCCCGTAGCGACCCGCGTACTGGAGGCGCTGCCCGCGCGCGGCACCGCGGACACCGGCCATCTGGCCCAGGAAGCCGGCGCGCCCCGCGATGTCACCCGCGCCAAACTCTTCGAGCTGCTGTCCCTCGGATTCGTTCAAAGGTGCGGTGACCGCTGGGAGTTGGCGCGACGCGCCGAGACGACCGGGGGTTCCCGGCGAGGCGGTACTTGACCTGGGGCGAACGGGTGAAAGGGTGAGGGGAATGACCGCAGAATCCAGGTTTGCCGTGCTTCGTGGCACGGGCCCGACCCGTGGGGAGACGGCGATGTGGCGCAGGGGACGCGCGAGGTCCCGCCCTTCATGTCGCCGCGTCCGCCCGCACGGCCCTCCGGGAGCCCGCGCCCGGCACCGTGTCCGGATGTCGCCACGCCGTACGAGGTAACCCTGAGGTGCGGGCAGCGGAACGTATCTGCGCACCCCCGAACCTGCCTTCCTCGCGCACCGCGACACTGTGGTCACGCTACGCTCACAGGCACATTCCACCCTCATACATCCATCCACCCGCGTCTCGGCAGAACGGCTCAAGGCGACGAATGCCCCAGCACACCTCCGGGTCTGATCGTGCGGCTGTACCACCCGCCGCACGCGGCAGCGTGCGCCCCGCTCCGCCCACCTCGCTCGACGAGCTGTGGCGCGCTTACAAGGCGTCAGGCGACGGCCGGCTGCGGGAGCAGCTGATCCTGCACTACTCGCCGCTGGTCAAGTACGTCGCCGGCCGCGTCAGCGTCGGACTGCCCCCGAACGTCGAACAGGCCGATTTCGTGTCCTCCGGGGTCTTCGGACTGATCGACGCCATCGAGAAGTTCGAGCCCGAACGCTCCATCAAGTTCGAGACCTACGCCATCACCCGTATCCGCGGCGCAATGATCGACGAGCTGCGCGCGCTCGACTGGATCCCGCGCTCCGTACGGCAGAAGGCCCGCGCCGTCGAACGCGCCTACGCCACCCTTGAAGCGCAACTGCGCCGCACCCCGTCCGAGGCGGAGGTCGCCGCGGAGATGGGCATCGGCCTGGAGGAACTCCACAGCGTGTTCAGCCAGCTGTCCCTGGCGAACGTCGTGGCGCTGGAGGAGCTGCTGCACGTCGGCGGCGAGGGTGGCGAACGGCTGAGCCTGATGGACACCCTCGAGGACACGGCCGCCGAGAACCCCGTCGAGATCGCCGAGGACCGTGAGCTGCGGCGACTGCTCGCGCGTGCCATCAACACCCTCCCCGAACGGGAGAAGACCGTGGTCACGCTCTACTACTACGAAGGCCTCACGCTTGCCGAGATCGGCAATGTCCTCGGCGTCACGGAAAGCAGGGTCAGCCAGATCCACACCAAATCCGTACTCCAGCTCAGGGCGAAGCTCGCCGACGTCGGACGTTGAGTCACGGGTTGCAGGCCCAGGGGCTTCCCACGCGGTGTTGCCATGCGGAGTGCCACGGCGGCCGCACCATCCGTAGAGTGGTGACGTGCCCAGGATTCGAGCGGCCTCCGTGGCCGAGCACCGGACGATGCAGCGCGGCGCCCTCTTGGACGCCGCCCGCACCCTGCTGTCCGAAGGCGGAACGGAAGCGCTGACCTTCCCCGCCCTCGCCGAGCGCACGGGTCTCGCGCGCTCCTCCGTGTATGAGTACTTCCGCTCGCGCGCCGCCGTCGTCGAGGAGCTGTGTGCCGTCGACTTCCCGGTCTGGGCCGCCGAGGTCGAAGCGGCGATGCAGCGCGTCGACACGCCCGAGGACAAGGTCGAGGCTTATGTGCGCCGGCAACTCGCACTGGTCGGCGACCGGCGTCACCGTGCCGTCGTGGCCATTTCGGCCGGCGAGCTGGACTCCGGTGCACGCGAGAAGATCCGCGCGGCGCACGGCGGACTCATCGCCATGATCGTCGAGGCGCTTGCCACCCTCGGCCACGAACAACCCCGGCTCGCGGCCATGCTCCTCCAGGGAGTCGTCGACGCCGCGGTCCGCCGCATCGAACTGGGCGCCGCAGAGGACCCAGGTGAGATCACGGAGGCGGCGGTGGCGATGGCCCTCCGAGGGGTTCGCGGCTGAGCTTCGGGGGGGCTTCCCCCCCCCGGGCCCCCGGCCCACCCACCCACCTCCACCACCTCCGCGCTCGTTGGCCACGCAGCACGCAGCACGCAGCACGCAGCACGCAGCACGCAGCACGCAGCACGCAGCACGCAGCACGCAGCACGCAGCACGCAGCACGCAGCACG
>NZ_JBEZHQ010000020.1:0-50454 GCF_040650675.1 Streptomyces sp. NPDC048637 | reverse complement strand
GGCACGCAGCACGCAGCACGCAGCACGCAGCACGCAGCACGCAGCACGCAGCACGCAGCACGCAGCACGCAGCACGCAGCACGCAGCACGCAGCACGGTGGCTCCTGTGGCGTGGTGTCGGTGTGCTGTGCGGCTCTCCTGCCCCCGGTGCCGGTGCCGGTGCCGGTGTCTGGATGTGTGCCGTTGCCCGTCCCGTGTGGTCGTTACCACTGCCTCGCTGACCTGGCTGTTCTCACCGTGCCGTGTTCACTGCTCCGTCGCGATCGCGGCCATCTCGCGGGCACTCACCACCCGCCGGAGGTCGTGCCAACCCCATCCCCGCCACCGCCTTCGCGTACCTTTCGCGCCTATCGCAGACCGAGCCGAGGGAAGTCGGCCGAGCGCCCAGATCGCCACGGACGCGAGTCCGACCGCTGCTATGAGGGCAGCTGCCGTCGGTGCCGAGCTCCTCGCATGAGCTGTTGGCTCCGGTGGTTCCGGATGCCGGGGAACCGTGTGGCCGCCCGCCGGTACGGGAACCCCGAAGATCGGCAGCAGGCGCGAGGGGCCGCCGCGGAGCATGCTCGGGGGCAGCAGCGACAACGGGTCCAGGTAGGTCGTGCCGCGGCGCAGGCCCCAGTGGAGGCAGGGCTCCCGGCAGTGGAACGGGCCGCCGCGCTGCAGAACGGCGACCGGCTGGCCCGCCGTGACGCGCTGACCCTTCCGGACCGTGGAGCGAACGGGTTCGTAGGTGGTGCGTAAGGGAGGACTGCCCGAGCGGGACACTTCGAGGGTCAGGACGCCACGGCCGGCGACGGCCCCCGCGTAGATCACCCGGCCAGGGGACGCCGCTCGCACCACGGCACCGGCGGATGCGGCCAGGTCCACCCCGCGGTGTCCGGCCGCCCAGGGGGCAGGAGGCGGCTCCCAGCCCCTGACCACCGTGGGCGGTATGCCCGCTGGCCCTCCCACCGGCCAGGACCTGTCCTCACCCGGTGGCGCGGCACGCGCCGCAGGCGCCACACGCTCGGCATGCCCTACACCCTCCTCGCCGCGTTCCACATCCACTGCCCGAGCCGCCGCCCCACCCGCCGCCCGATCCATCCCCCGTTCCACCGGCCGAGCCGCCACGAGCCCCAGCCCGTGCGGTGCCCCGCTTTCTGCTCCTCGTTCCACGCCATGTCCTGCCACCGCGGGCAAGGGCGAAGCGGCGGCGCTCGGGAGCGCCGGGGTGAGGAGCATGAGGACCGCAGCCGCGGTGGGGGCAAGCAGTACACCCGCCGCGTGGGCGGGGAAGAAGCAGCTCGGCCCGAATCCGTTCGGCTCCCCGCGCGGTGCCGGTGGTAGAGGCACGGGCGGCCGGAGGCGGGACCGGGGCCGGGACGGGGACCGGAATCGGACCCGGGGAGGAGGAAGGGGAAGGGGACGGGGGAGGGGGCCCGGCCCGTGTCCCGGCTGGCTCCGGGGGCTGGGGTGCCTGCGGTCTGCCGGTCGTGGGAAGCGTTCGCGGAGGCCGGTGAAGGCAGGGAAGCGCCTCGTCGGGACGGAGTTTTGTCGTGTGTTTCGTCGCATGTGCTGACGGTGGCGCAGTCCGTCGCGGCGTGCGGATCTTGGTCCGAAGCTGTGGACAACCGGGCGGTTGTGGACAACGGTGTCACCCGCCCGGGGCTCGAAATGGAGTGTGTCGCCCGGTG
Organism: Streptomyces sp. NPDC048637; assembly: GCF_040650675.1. NCBI lineage: Bacteria > Bacillati > Actinomycetota > Actinomycetes > Kitasatosporales > Streptomycetaceae > Streptomyces > Streptomyces sp. NPDC048637. Next base: position 48,781 of record NZ_JBEZHQ010000020.1, on the reverse strand, counting down.
CATCGGCAGTCCCGTACACTTCTGGTGGCGATCCGGGTCACCGGGTCGACTTCGCACGCCCCGCCGTCAGTGCACCAGTCCCCATTCGGGCAGCACGACGGCCGCGCCCCTCGGTCCTCGGACGGCTCCGCAAGGTGTCATCCCCGGCAGGCGCGTCGGGGCGTCAGGCACCGCGGCCGACCGGCCGCAGTGGAACCGAGAACAACAAGGAGTACGGCCATGGCCGTCGTCACGATGCGGGAGCTGCTGGAGAGCGGCGTCCACTTCGGGCACCAGACCCGTCGCTGGAACCCGAAGATGAAGCGCTTCATCTTCACCGAGCGCAACGGCATCTACATCATCGACCTGCTCCAGTCGCTGTCGTACATCGACCGCGCCTACGAGTTCGTCAAGGAGACCGTCGCCCACGGCGGCTCGGTCATGTTCGTCGGCACGAAGAAGCAGGCCCAGGAGGCCATTGCCGAGCAGGCGACCCGCGTGGGCATGCCCTACGTGAACCAGCGCTGGCTCGGCGGCATGCTGACCAACTTCTCGACCGTCTACAAGCGCCTGCAGCGCCTGAAGGAGCTCGAGCAGATCGACTTCGAGGATGTGGCCGCCTCCGGCCTCACCAAGAAGGAGCTCCTGGTTCTCTCCCGCGAGAAGGCCAAGCTGGAGAAGACCCTCGGCGGTATCCGCGAGATGCAGAAGGTGCCCAGCGCCGTCTGGATCGTGGACACCAAGAAGGAGCACATTGCCGTCGGTGAGGCGCGCAAGCTCAACATCCCGGTCGTCGCGATCCTCGACACCAACTGCGACCCGGACGAGGTCGACTACAAGATCCCGGGCAACGACGACGCGATCCGCTCCGTCACCCTGCTCACCCGCGTGATCGCCGACGCCGTCGCCGAGGGCCTCATCGCCCGCTCCGGTGCCGCCACCGGCGACCAGAAGCCCGGCGAGAAGGCTGCTGCCGCCGAGCCGCTGGCCGAGTGGGAGCGCGACCTGCTCGAGGGCGAGAAGAAGGCTGACGACGAGGCCCCCAAGGCCGAGGAGAAGCCCGCTGAGGAGGCCGCCCCGGCCGCCGAGGCTCCCGCCGCCGAGGCCGAGAAGCCGGCCGCGGACGCCGAGCAGGCCTGACCCGCAGCATCCGGCTGATGACGGCGGGGGAGGGCGCCACAAGCGCCGCCCCCGCCGTCCACCCGTAGATCTTTCGACTTCGAGATTTCGAGAAGAGATTCACAGACCATGGCGAACTACACCGCCGCTGACGTCAAGAAGCTCCGCGAGCTCACCGGCGCCGGCATGATGGACTGCAAGAAGGCCCTGGACGAGGCCGAGGGCAACGTCGACAAGGCCGTCGAGGCGCTGCGCATTAAGGGCCAGAAGGGCGTCGCCAAGCGCGAGGGCCGCTCCGCCGAGAACGGCGCCGTGGTCTCCGTGATCGCCGCCGACAACACCGCCGGCGTCATCGTCGAGCTGAAGTGCGAGACGGACTTCGTCGCCAAGGGCGAGAAGTTCCAGGCCGTCGCCAACGAGATCGCCGCGCACGTCGCGAAGACCTCCCCGGCCGACATCGAGGCCCTGCTCAGCTCCGAGATCGAGGCCGGCAAGACCGTCCAGGCGTTCGTCGACGAGGCCAACGCCAACCTGGGCGAGAAGATCGTCCTGGACCGCTTCGCGCAGTTCACCGATGGCTACGTGTCGGCGTACATGCACCGCACCATGCCCGACCTGCCCCCGCAGATCGGTGTCCTTGTCGAGCTCGACAAGGAGAACGCCGAGGTCGCCAAGGGTATTGCGCAGCACATCGCCGCCTTCGCCCCGAAGTACCTCGCCAAGGACGACGTCCCGGCCGAGGTCGTCGAGGCCGAGCGGCGTGTCGCCGAGGAGACCACCCGCGCGGAGGGCAAGCCCGAGGCTGCTCTGCCGAAGATCGTCGAGGGTCGCATCAACGGCTTCTTCAAGGACGCGACGCTGCTCGGTCAGCCGTACGCGCTCGACAACAAGAAGTCCGTCGAGAAGGTCCTCCAGGAGGCCGGTGTCACCCTGAAGCGCTTCTCGCGCATCAAGGTCGGCATCTGAGCCTGTCGCGAAGGCAGCGAATGACCTACGACCCCGCTAGGGTCGTACGCAGTCGGCCGCTCAACGGCCGGCCGCAGATGTGACGAGGAGGCCATTGCCGCACAGGGATCTGAACCAGACCCACGGCAATGGCCTTCTTCGTATGTGCACGAGGAGAGCTCAATGATTCACGGTGCCGACGGCGCGCACACAGACCATCCCGGTCACGGCGGCAGGCGACGCTTCCTGCTGAAGCTGTCGGGCGAAGCCTTCGCCGGTGGCGGCGGACTGGGCGTCGACCCCGACGTCGTGCACGCGATGGCCCGCGAGATCGCCGCTGTGGTGCGCGAAGGCTACGAGATCGCCATTGTGATCGGCGGCGGAAACTTCTTCCGCGGCGCCGAACTCCAGCAGCGCGGCATGGACCGGGCCCGCTCCGACTACATGGGCATGCTCGGTACGGTCATGAACTGTCTGGCCCTCCAGGACTTCCTGGAGAAGGAGGGCATCGACTCCCGCGTCCAGACAGCCATCACCATGGGACAGGTCGCCGAGCCGTACATTCCGCTGCGCGCGGTGCGCCATCTGGAGAAGGGCCGGGTCGTCATCTTCGGCGCCGGCATGGGCATGCCGTACTTCTCCACCGACACCACCGCCGCCCAGCGCGCCCTGGAGATCGATGCCGAGGCCATGCTGATGGGCAAGAACGGGGTGGACGGGGTCTACGACTCCGACCCCAAGAAGAACCCGGACGCGGTGAAGTTCGACGCCCTCGAATACGGCGAAGTGATCACCCGCGACCTGAAGGTCGCCGATGCCACCGCCATCACGCTGTGCCGGGACAACAAGCTCCCGATCCTCGTGTTCGAACTGCTCGCCGAGGGCAACATCGCGCGCGCGGTGAAGGGTGAGAAGATCGGCACGCTCGTCAGCGATCAGGACACCCGGGCCTGACGGCCTCAACTGCCGCGATTCCGTACGGGCATCGGCCCATACGGGCGGCAACTCCCGGCCGGGGGAAGACCTCGGTACGGGGATGGACAACTGCCTGCCGGTCGGACACCGTGCAGGAGAAGACGCGCGGCAGGGGCGAGGCTCTGCTTCTTACCGAAAAGACCAGGAGCAAGTGGTGATCGAAGAGATCCTCCTCGAGGCCGAGGAGAAGATGGAGAAGGCCGTCGTGGTCGCCAAGGAGGACTTCGCCGCGATTCGCACCGGGCGTGCGCACCCGGCGATGTTCAACAAGATCGTGGCGGACTACTACGGCGCCATGACGCCGATCAACCAGCTGGCGTCGTTCTCGGTTCCCGAACCGCGGATGGCCGTGGTGACCCCGTTCGACAAGAGCGCGCTGCGCAACATCGAGCAGGCCATCCGTGACTCCGACCTCGGCGTCAACCCGAGCAACGACGGCAACATCATCCGAGTGACGTTCCCGGAGCTGACCGAGGAGCGCCGCAAGGAGTTCATCAAGGTCGCCAAGAACAAGGGCGAGGACGCGAAGATCTCGATCCGCAGCGTCCGGCGCAAGGCCAAGGAGACCCTCGACAAGCTGGTCAAGGACAAGGAGAGCGGCGAGGACGAGGTGCGCCGCGCCGAGAAGGAGCTCGACGACACCACCGCGAAGTACGTCGCGCAGGTGGACGAGCTGCTCAAGCACAAGGAATCCGAGCTCCTCGAGGTCTGATGAACGAGCCTTCCTGGGGGGCCCCGCCCGGCGCCGGTCAATGGGGACCGCCCGATCACGGACCGTCCCCCTCGCTTCGCGGAGCGGCGCCCCCCGCCCCGGCGGGTCCGGTGTACGACTGGGGCGATGCGGCGCAGACTCGGCCCATGCCCTTTGTGCCCGGGCAAGGCGGATACCAGGATGACAACCGGGAACATCGGGACATCCGGGATAGCCGGGACCACCTGGACGACCGGGGGGCTGCTCGACGGAGCGGCCCCCTGTTCCGCGACGAAAAGCCGCAGGAGCCCATGCCCACCTCTCTTTCCGGGTCCGACAACTCGCCGGACTCAGAGAAGCCGAAGAAGAAGAGCGCGGGCCGCAACCTGCCCGCTGCCATAGGGGTCGGTGTCGGCCTCGGCGCGATCATTGTTGCGTCGCTCTTCGTCTACAAGCCCGTCTTCATCGGCGTGATAGCGATCGCCGTTGTCGTGGGCCTGTGGGAGCTGACCTCGCGGCTGGCGGAGCGCAAGGACATCAAGGTGCCGCTGGTGCCGCTCGCGGTCGGTGGCACCGCCATGGTGGTCGCCGGATATGTCCGCGGCGCCGAGGGGGCCTGGGTGGCGATGGCGCTCACCGCGCTCGCCGTACTCGTCTGGCGGATGACCGAGGCACCCGAGAACTATCTGCGCGACGTCACCGCCGGCGTCTTCGCGGCGTTCTACGTGCCCTTCCTCGCGACGTTCGTGGCGCTGATGCTCGCGGCCGAGGCCGACGGGCCGCAGCGGGTGCTGACGTTCCTGCTGCTCACGGTCGTCAGCGACACCGGGGCGTACGCGGTCGGCTGGCGGTTCGGCAAGCACAAGCTCGCCCCGCGCATCAGCCCCGGCAAGACCCGCGAGGGACTCGTCGGCGCGGTGCTCTTCGCGATGGCGGCCGGCGCGCTGTGCATGGAGTTCCTGATCACGGACGGCGCCTGGTGGCAGGGCCTGCTGCTCGGCCTCGCCGTCGCGGCCAGCGCAACCCTCGGCGACCTCGGCGAATCCATGATCAAGCGGGACCTCGGCATCAAGGACATGGGCACCTTGCTCCCCGGCCACGGCGGCATCATGGACCGGCTCGACTCCCTGCTGCCGACCGCGCCTGTCGTCTGGCTGCTGTTCGTGGTCTTTGTGGGAGCCGGCTGATCGCAGGGCCCTCGCAGGTGAGGGCGGGTGGAGAGGCATTCTTCCCCGTCGACCTCTCCCGCGCGCCGCGCCGCTCCTCCGATGGCCCAGAGGGGTCTGCCACCTTGTGTGGCGGACCCCTCTCCGCATGTCTGAGGGCGGTCCGGCCGCCCGGCCACCTCGCCTCGGCCCGCTCGTGAGCGACCCAGCCGACGGCCGCAGAGCTCACCGTCCTGGCCCCCGGCCTCGCCTACTGGGGCGACGACAAGAACTGGACCGCCCCGCGCAGTGGCTCCGGCGACGTGGCGAACTCACCGAGGTAGGGATACGACAGTTCCGTGACGAGGAACAGGTTGGTGGCAACCAGGACGCTCACCGCCGCGACCATCCCGTAGTGGATCAGAGCCTGCTCGGAGCCGAAGGTGGCGGAGAACCCGAGGACCAGTGCACTGGTCAGCAGGACCGCCATCCACAGGGACAGGGGTGGCCCGAGGTTGGTGCGTGCCTGGAGCAGCCGTTCGGTGCGTGCGAGGCTCAGTTCCTTCAGGGACGCGAGCGAGCTGGCGAGGAAGGCCCGCTGGGTGTCGTTGCGGGGCTGAATGCTCTCGTACGTGCTGTGGAGGCGGCTCAGCGCGTGTTCGGCCTCGGGTGCGGTATCGCCGGCCGCGGCGCTGAACCATTCGGCCGCCGCCGCGCGTCCGTACGCCAACAGGCTCTGCCTGATCCGCGCGCTCTCGGCCGTGCCGAACACCTCGCTGCCCATGGCCAGCTGCGTCACCATCGCGCCCTCGGTGCGCGTCGTCTGGTCTGCCGTGTTCACCTGACCCCAGAGCGCGAGGACGATGAAGCCGATGAGGAATCCGTAGACGACCGCGACCACGGGGAAGAGGAACTGCGCGATCTCGTTCTGCTCGCCCCGCTTGAGGCGGGGGATGCGGTGCCGGACCGTCGCCTGGACGGCCGCTGTCCCGCCGGCGATCACGACGACGAGGCCTGCCAACAGCAACCAGGAAGGGAGGTTGGTCACGATCCAACGGGTCACGGCCACTGTTCCACGCTCCTGACGTACCCCACACCAGCCACCACGGCGCGGTGGCCAACGAAGGCACCGGGCTGCGGACACGCCTGCTGCGTCCCTTCGGTGAGCGAGTGCCGCCCTTCGGCGCGCGATTGCCCCTGCTTGGGTGCGCGATGACCCCTGCTTCGGTGCGCGATGACCGCGCATGATCGGCACCCACCGGGCGCGGGACACTGCCGCACCTGGGCCCCCGTAAACGATCTGCCACACTGGACGGACCATGCCTGCACCCGGAGAACTCACTTTCGTAGCGCCGCGCGGGGCCAAGAAGCCTCCGCGGCACCTTGCCGATCTCAGCCCCGTCGAGCGTCGCGAGGCGGTGGCGGCGATCGGAGAGAAGCCGTTTCGCGCCAAGCAGCTGTCGCAGCACTACTTCGCCCGTTATGCGCACGACCCGGCGCAGTGGACCGACATCCCGGCCGCGGCGCGCGAGAAGCTGGCGAGCGAGCTGCTGCCGGATCTGATGAAGGTCATGCGGCACATCTCGTGCGACGACGACACCACACGCAAGACGCTGTGGAAGCTGCATGACGGGACGCTCGTCGAGTCGGTGCTGATGCGCTACCCGGACCGGGTCACCATGTGCATCTCCTCGCAGGCCGGCTGCGGGATGAACTGCCCGTTCTGTGCCACCGGCCAGGCAGGACTGGACCGTAACCTCTCCACCGCCGAGATCGTGCACCAGATCGTCGACGGGATGCGTGCGCTGCGCGACGGTGAGGTGCCCGGCGGACCGGCGCGGCTGTCCAACATCGTCTTCATGGGGATGGGGGAGCCGCTCGCCAACTACAAGCGGGTGGTCGGCGCGATCCGGCGGCTGACGGATCCCGAGCCGGACGGGCTGGGGCTGTCCCAGCGGGGTATCACCGTCTCCACGGTCGGCCTGGTCCCGGCGATGCTGCGGTTCGCCGACGAAGGCTTCAAGTGCCGGCTGGCCGTGTCGCTGCACGCCCCGGACGACGAGCTGCGCGACACGCTGGTGCCCGTCAACACGCGCTGGAAGGTGCGGGAGGTGCTGGACGCGGCGTGGGAGTACGCCGAGAAGTCCGGCCGCCGGATCTCCATCGAGTACGCGCTGATCCGGGACATCAACGACCAGGCATGGCGCGGTGATCTGCTGGGCCGGCTGCTGAAGGGCAAGCGGGTCCATGTGAACCTGATTCCGCTGAACCCGACGCCCGGCTCGAAGTGGACCGCGTCGCGTCCCGAGGACGAGCGGGCGTTCGTCCAGGCCATCGAGGCGCACGGGGTGCCGGTGACGGTCCGCGACACCCGCGGCCAGGAGATCGACGGTGCCTGCGGGCAGCTCGCGGCCTCGGAACGCTGACCGCCCGCTGGTACCGTGTGGTCGAACAAATGCATATTCCGACAGGGGAGCGCCACAGCGCTGAGAGTGCGGAAGCGCCGTAGTCCTACGGTGCCCGCAGACCCTTGAACCTCGCCCGGGTCATTCCGGGTAGGAAGTTCGGTCGTCACTCATGCTGTTGCGCCCTGCCCGAAGTCCGCTCCGTACGTCCTGGGACGTCGGGAACGGCGGACATCGGGCAGGGCCGCGTCTCTTCCTGGCCAGCCAGGAGGAACTCAGTGAGCACCACCAGCAGGATCACCGCGACGGCGGTCGTCGCCGCGGTCGGTATGGCCGCCCTCGCCGGGTGCGGCAGCTCGGGCGGCGGGAGTGCGGACGCCAAAACCGTCACGCTGGTCAGCCATGACTCGTTCCGCGTCTCCAAGTCCGTGCTGGCCGCCTTCGAGAAAAAGAGCGGCTACAAGGTCACGATGCTCAAGGGCGGGGACGCCGGCAAGGCCGTGAACCAGGCGATCCTGTCCAAGGGCAACCCCCAGGGCGATGTCTTCTTCGGGATCGACAACACCCTGCTCTCGCGCGGTCTGGACGAGGGCCTCTTCAGCCCGTATCAGGCCAAGGGGCTGCAGAGCGTCCCGGCGGGGCTGCAGCTCGACAAGGGCGAGCACCGGGTCACCCCGCTCGACTACGGCGACATCTGCGTCAACTACGACCGCGGCTACTTCGACCGGCACAAGATCGCGCCGCCGAAGACCTTCGACGATCTGCTCAAGCCCCGGTACAAGGGGCTGCTCGTCACGGAGAACGCCGCCACCTCCTCCCCGGGACTCGCCTTCCAGCTCGGCACCATCGCCAAGTACGGCGAAAAGGGCTGGCCGGACTACTGGAAGAAGCTCAAGGCCAATGGCGTCGAGGTCGTCGACGGCTGGGACCAGGCCTACTACGACCGGTTCTCCGGCTCCGCGGCCGGCAAGGGCAAGGGCGACAAGCCGCTGGTGGTCTCCTACGCCTCCAGCCCGCCCGCCGAGGTGCTCGGCAAGAAGCCCGCGCCCAAGGAGGCACCGACCGGTGTCGCGACCGGCACCTGCTTCCGGCAGATCGAGTTCGGCGGTCTGCTCAAGGGCGCGAAGAACGAGAAGGGCGGCAAGGCGCTGCTGGACTTCCTGCTGAGCAAGGAGTTCCAGGAGGACGTACCGCTGCAGATGTTCGTCAACCCGGCCCGCAAGGATGCCGAGGTGCCGGAGCTGTTCACCAAGTACGGCACGACGATCGACAAGCCGGCGACACTGGCCCCCGAGACGATCACCAAGAACCGCGAACAGTGGATCAAGCAGTGGTCCTCACTCGTTCTGAAGTAGCGCCTGCGGACGTCACGGGCGCCCGGCGCGGCAGGCCCGCGCGGGGGACGGCGGTGCGGCTCGGCCTGATGGCGGTGCCGCTCGCCTTCTTCGCGCTGTTCTTCGCCTATCCCGTGGTGGCGATCGTCGGACGGGGGCTCAAGGACGGCGGGCAGTGGCAGCTCAGCCGGTTCGGCGCGGTGCTGAGCGACCCGGATGTCGTGCAGGTGCTGTGGTTCACCGTCTGGCAGGCGGCGGCCTCGACCGGGCTGACGCTGCTGGTCGCGCTGCCCGGCGCCTATGTCTTCGCGCGCTTCGACTTCCCCGGCAAACAGCTGCTGCGGGCGGTCGTGGCGGTGCCGTTCGTGCTGCCGACCGTCGTCGTCGGCTCGGCCTTCCTGGCGCTGGTCGGGCGGGGCGGACTGGTGGACGACCTGTGGGGCGTGCGCCTGGACACCTCGGTGTGGGCGATTCTGCTGGCGCATGTCTTCTTCAACTACGCCGTGGTCGTACGGACCGTCGGCGGGCTCTGGGGACAGCTCGATCCGCGTCAGGAAGAGGCGGCGCGGGTGCTGGGCGCCGGGCGGTTCGAGGCCTGGCGGCGGGTCACGCTGCCCGCGTTGGGGCCGGCCGTCGCGGCCGCCGCCCTGATGGTCTTTCTGTTCACCTTCACCTCCTTCGGGGTGGTGCAGATTCTCGGCGGCCCCACCTTCTCCACGCTGGAGGTGGAGATCTACCGGCAGACCGCGGACTTCCTGGATCTGCCGACGGCCGCCGTCCTCACCATGATCCAATTCGCGGCGGTGCTGGGCGTACTGGCGCTGCACGCCTGGACCGTGCGCCGCCGGGAATCCGCGCTCCGGCTCGTGGACGCGTCGCAGACGGCCCGCCGGCCGCGCGGCGGTGGCCAGTGGGCGCTGCTGTGGGGGACGTTCGCCGTCATCGCCGTGCTGCTGCTCGTGCCGCTGGTGGTGCTCGTCGAGCGGTCGTTCGCCGGGCCGGACGGCTACGGAGCGGTCTTCTACACCTCGCTGAGCTCCGCCGCGAGCGCCGACAGCACCTTCGCCGTCGCCCCCCTCGACGCCCTGTGGAACTCCCTCGCCTACGGGGCCGCGGCCACCGTGATCGCGCTGGTGGTGGGCGGACTGGCGGCCGCCGCCCTGACCCTCCCGAGGCTGCGCCGCGGCCCGTCCGGGCGGACCCCCGTGGTCAGCCGGTTCGTCCGCGGCTTCGACGTGCTGCTGATGCTGCCCCTGGGAGTCTCCGCGGTGACCGTGGGCTTCGGCTTTCTGATCACCCTCGACGAACCCCCGCTCGACCTGCGCGCCTCGTGGTGGCTGGTCCCGCTCGCCCAGGCGCTGGTGGGGGTGCCGTTCGTGGTCCGGACGATGCTGCCGGTCCTCCGGGCCGTCGACGGCCGGCTGCGGGAGGCGGCCGCCGTACTCGGCGCCTCGCCCTGGCGGGTGTGGCGCGAGGTCGACCTGCCGATGGTGCGGCGGGCGCTGCTGATCGCCGCGGGCTTCGCCTTCGCCGTGTCGCTCGGTGAGTTCGGCGCGACGGTCTTCATCGCACGGCCGGACCAGCCGACGCTGCCGGTCGCCGTGGCCCGGCTGCTGGGGCGTGCGGGGGAGCTCAACTACGGGCAGGCGATGGCCTTGTCGACCATCTTGATGGTGGTGTGCGCCGCCGCCCTGCTGGTACTGGAGCGCCTGCGACCCATCGACCGATCCGGGGAGTTCTAGATGACGGCACAGGCCGGCACCACGGCGCAGGAGCTGCTGCGGCTGGGCGGGGTGACCGTCCGCTTCGGCAGCCGCGGCCGCCCCGCGCTGGACGCGGTGGACCTGGAGGTCGCCGCCCACGAAATCGTATGCGTCCTGGGGCCGAGCGGCAGCGGCAAGTCCACCCTGCTGAGAGTGGTCGCCGGGCTCCAACAGGCCGACGCGGGGCAGGTGTTGCTGGAGGGGCGGGATCAGTCGGGAGTGCCCACACACCGGCGCGGGGTCGGCCTGATGTTCCAGGACCACCAGCTCTTCCCGCAGCGCGATGTCGCGGGAAACGTCGCCTTCGGGCTGCGGATGCGGCGTTCCTCGCGCGGTGACCAGGAGCGTACGGTCGCCGGACTCCTGGACCTCGTGGGGCTGCCGGGCGCCCAGCGGCGCGCCGTGGCGTCCCTGTCCGGCGGCGAACAGCAGCGGGTCGCCCTGGCCCGCGCCCTGGCCCCGCGCCCCCGTCTGCTGATGCTGGACGAGCCCCTCGGCCAGCTCGACCGCGGGCTGCGCGAACGGCTGGTCGTCGAACTCCGCCGGCTCTTCCACGAGTTGGGCACGACCGTGCTGGCCGTCACCCACGACCAGGGCGAGGCCTTTGCGCTCGCGGACCGGGTCGTGGTGATGCAGGACGGCCGGATCGCGCAGACCGGCACCCCGCTGGAGGTCTGGCAGCGGCCCGCGACCGAATTCGTCGCCCGCTTCCTCGGCTTCGACAACGTGGTCGAGGCGACGGTGCAGGGCGAGGCCGCCGCCACCCCCTGGGGGAAGGTGCCCGTCCCGGCAGCCACCCCGGACGGGCCGTGCCGGCTGCTGGTACGGCCGGCCGGTGTGCGGTTGACGGCCGCCCCGGAGGGCCTGCCGTGCACGGTCGCGGCCCGTACCTTCCGCGGCACCCATGTCGCGCTGCTGCTCCAGCCCTCCGGCGGACCGCAGGTGGAGGCGGCCTGCGCACTGCGGGACGCGCCCGAAGTGGGCGAGCGGGTGGGCATCGCCTTCCATGCGCAGGACGTGGTGGTGCTGGACGCCTCCGCCCCGGCGGGCTGACCGCGCGGCGGGGCATCCGGTGGGGCGCCGGGCCGTGGGCCGCCACCAGGCGCCCCACGTCCGGCAGTTGCGCCGTGCAGGCGCGGCGGCGGCCTCAGCGGGCCGCGGCCTCCGTGGGCAGCTCGTCGGCCTCCGATGACCCGGCCTGAGGTGCGCCGGGCTCCGGCTCCGGCTCGCCGAACCAGGCGACCGCGACAGCGCCGGCCACCGCCACCACGAAGCCGAGGACCGCGACCCAGGCGAAGCCCGGACGGGAGGAGTCACCCAGCCACAGCACCCCGAGAATGCCGGGGACCACCGTCTCGCCCACCACCAGCGCCGCCGTGGCGCCGTTCACCGAGCCGATCTGCAGGGCGACGGTGTGCAGGTACATGCCCCCGATACCGGCGACGAGAATCGCGTAGAGAGCGGGGTCGCCGAGCAGGGACGGCAGGTGGAAGGGTTCCACACCGTTCAGCACCCGTACGCCCACACCGAGCGCGCCGAACCCCAGCCCGGAGAGCAGACCCGCCAGGATCGCGGCCCGTCCGCCGAGCAGCCGCACGATCAGTGTGCCGCCGCCGATGAGCACGAGGGAGGCGACGAGCAGCCACCAGTGTGTGGCGATCGGTGTGTGGCCGCTGCCCTCCGGCCCGGCGGCCGTGGCCAGCAGCACCAGTGCCGAGCAGACCACCGCGATGGACGACCACTCCGCCCGGTTGAGCCGGATACCGAGGAGCTTGATGCTCAGTACGGCCGTGATCACGAGATTGGCGCTGATCACCGTCTGGGAGAGGAACAGCGGCAGCATCCGGGCCGCCAGCGCGCCGAGCCCGAACCCCACGAAGTCCAGCACTGTGCCCACCATGAATTCCCAGGTCACGGCCGCCTTCGCGGTCGACGACAGGCTGGGTCCGCCATGCTGGGTGACACCGGTGTCGGAGGACGCGGCCGCCTCCCGGCGGGCGGACTTGCGGGAGCCCACCGCCTGCAGGACCGATCCCGTGCCGTAGCAGGCCGACGCCGCCACGGCCGTCAGAAGGCCGATGATCACCAAGAGCTCCGTTCGCCTGCTGTCTGCATTACCTGTTCATTACCTTCCTGGCAGACGTGCATTTCGGGGCGGGAGTTGCCTCCGGTGGCAAACACGTCGAGTCGCCGAACGGCGGGGAAGTGGCGGGCCTTCGGCACGGGGGAGACGGAGGGCGGCGGCCGGGTCAGGAAAGCGCCTGGGAGCGGAGGCGGGCCAGCGCGTCCGGGGCGTCGTCCACCGAGTCGACCAGGGCGATCCGGGCCGCCATGGGCCGGTCCGCGGCGAGCGCCTGGAGCAGCGGCCAGGTGGGGAGCTTCTCGGTCCAGTGCGCGCGGTTCACCAGCACCATCGGGGTCGGCTCGCCCCGCGACCCGTAGTAGTTCGGGGTCGCGTTGTCGAAGATCTCCTGGACGGTCCCGGCCGCGCCCGGCAGGAACACGACGCCGGCACGGGAGCGCGCCAGCAGGCCGTCCTCACGCACCGCGTTGACGAAGTACTTCGCTATGTGGGATGCGAAGGCGTTCGGCGGCTCATGGCCGTAGAACCAGGTGGGGATGCCGACCGAGGTGCCGCCGCCCGGCCGGCTGCGCCGTATCTCGAAGGCGGCCTGTGCCCAGTCCGTGACGGACGGGGTGAAGTGCGGCGTCTTGGCGAGGAGTTCCAGCGCCGAGTCGAGCATCTCGTCCTCGAAGGGCGCGGCGTACGCCCCGAGGTTCGCCGCCTCCATCGCGCCGGGGCCGCCACCGGTCGCGACGGTCAGCCCGTCGCGGGTGAGCCGGCGGCCGAGCCGGGCCGCGCCCGCGTAGGCCGCGGAGCCGCGCTCCAGGGCGTGGCCGCCCATGATGCCCACCACCTGGGCACCGGCGAGGTGTTCGTCCAGGGCGTCGGAGACGGCGTCGTCGTGGATGCTGCGCAGCATGGAGGCGAAGATGTCGCCGTCCGACTTGGTCTCCTGGTACCAGCCGTAGGTGCGGGCGTCCGGGGTGGCGTCGAAGCCGGCGTCGGCCAGCCCCTCGAAGAGCTCGTCCGGGCCGTAGAGGACGCCCCGGTACGGATCGAACGGCAGGCCCGGTACGGGAGGAAAGACCAGAGCGCCACCGGCGCGTATCTTGGCGGCGGCGTCCGGCTCCATGACGCAGCCGAGGAACACCGACTCCGTGGTGTCCGCGCTGAGCAGCGCGAAGGTACGGTCCGTCAGATCGACCGACTGGACGCGATGTCCGGCGAGACTGCCCGAGGCGACCACCCGGTCGAACTCCTCGAGGGACTCGATCTCACGGTCGTCGTGGTCGTGGTGGGCGTGGCGGGGTGCTGGGGGCTGTGAATTCGACTGCACGTCCGTCATGTTAGGACCGCAGTGTCGCCACCAGGGGGCCGAGGTGTCCGTCCGCGGCCGCCGCGTCGAGTGCGTCGCGCAGCGCACCGTCGTAGGTCGGGCGCGCCTGCTGCTGTACTTCCCTGCCCTCGTCCGTGATCACGCTGTACACACCGCGCCGGTCATCGGGGCACAGGTCGCGGCGGGTCAGCCCGGACGACTCCAGGCGGGAGGCCAGCCGGCTCACGGAGCTCTGGTTGAGGCCGATGAGGTCGGCGAGCTCCTGCATCCGCAGCTCACCGTCGTCCGACTCGGCCAGCCTGGCCAGCGCGCGGTACTCGGACAGGCCGATGCTGTGATGCTGCTGCAGGGCTTTCGCCAGCTCCTGCTCGACGCGTGTGTGCAGCGTTCCGAGCAGGTCCCAGTGCTCCGCGTCCATCGCCCTCTGCCTTCTTCTGCCTCTTTGCCGTGTGTCGCTGGGCTCTTGACAGGAGCGTACATGCAACAGAAACTTGTGTATGTGCATGCAAGTGATTGCCGGGTGGGTGACGTGTGCGCAGGGAATCGAGGGGGAGAGCGATGACGATGTCGGTGGACGTTGCCGCCGAGGGACAGGGGCGGCGGGGGATCGAGCAGATCGCCACGACGCCCGACTGGTACGAGCCGTACAAGATCTCGCAGGCCGTCAGGGCGGGCGGACTGATCCATGTCTCGGGCCAGGTGGGTGTCGACGAACAGGGCCGGACCGTCGCCGACGACTTCCTGACGCAAGGGCGTCAGGCGTTCGCGAATGTCGAGCGGGTGCTCGCCGCAGGGGGTGCCGTGCTCGCCGATGTGGTGAAGGTGGGCCTCTTCGTCACCGACATGGCTGCCGACCTCGGCCATGTCAGCACGCTGCGCGAGGAGTTCCTGTCCGCGCCCTATCCCGCGGAGACGCCCGTGGAAGTGTCCTCGCTGGCTCAGCCGGAGTGGCGGATAGAGGTGGAGGTCACGGCGCTCGCGCGCTGAGGCGTCGCCCCCGCCCGCACCGGACCGCGCGGTGGTGCGGCCAGGGGGCGCCGGGGGTGCCCAGGCCTGTTGGTGCCGCGGACTGTTGCGGAGTCCGGGGCGGACCCGCCGCCCGACGGTGGCGCGGTCGGCATGCCGCGCCGCCGTCGGGCGGCGCCGTCAGGTGGACGGACCGCCCTGCGCCAACACCCTCAATGCACCAGCGGAAGTGTGGCCATTTCCGCGACGGTCCAGGTCAGGGGGGCCAGGACGATGACCAGAGCCAGGAAGCGCAGGGCTGCGGCGCGGTGGAGGACGGAGGCGGACGCACCCAGGCGGCGGAGGGCTGCCGTGGTGTGGGCGCGGGCCGAGCGGGATTCCAGCGCGGCGGTGAGCGCGCTGGCGGTGACACAGGCGAGGACGACCGCCGCGCCGACGGCGGTGAGCGGTCCGAATGGACGGGAGGAAGAGGCTTCGTACACCTTCACGGCGGCATACGCGGCGGAGCCGACCGCACACAGCACCCCGAGCGGGCGGCCGAGACGGTGCGACTCCTCCTGGAGCACGCGCCCGGACAGCAGACGCAGTGCGCCGGGACGGCCGACGCAGAGCAGCCGGCCGCACAGATGCACCAGACCGGGGCCGGCCAGCACGAGACCGAAGGCCGACAGTGCCCAGCCGGCGAGTACCCCAGGGGGGCTGCCGACCAGCCGGCCGGGCAGCGGCAGCAGTCCGCCGGTGGCGTGGGCGCCGCGGCTGGTGTACGCCTCGATCGCCAGGCCGGCCGCGGCCAGGGCGATGCCCCACGGGAGACCGGAGGGCGGGGCGGTCCTGGGGCGGTTCCCGGTCTCGGGCGAGCCGGACTCGTCGCGGGGGCGCAGGGAGACGGCGGTCGCGGCGGCAGCGGTCAGCGGCACGGTCGCCAGCAGCATGAGGGCGCCGACGAGCGGCACCGGGTGGCCGGCACCGAGCAGGTCGGCGTCGATACCGAGGGAGGACGGGCGGCCGAGGTGGCCAAGACCGTCCAGGTCGCCGCGGAGCCGGAGGAACAGGAGCAGGGCCAGCAGGACGCCGAGGAAGCAGGTCAGTGCGGTGGAGGCGGTGGCGAGCAGGGTGAGACGGAGCGGGCCCAGACCGGCGGCGGTCATCCCGCGCTGGAGGCGGGCGGCGGGGTCCGTACGGGCCGTGGACACCGCGAACTGGGCGGTGGCGGCGAGCGGGGCCGCACACCACAGCAGGCGCACCAACGACTCGTCGGCCGCGGACGGGTGGCCGGCGGCGTGGCCGAGGGTGGAGAGCAGGAGGAAGCCGGTGCCGGCCGCCGCGGCGGTGACGGAGAGGCGGCGCAGCAGGACGAGGGGGTGAGAGCCGCGGGCTAGACGGAGAGCGAGCACGCTGCCCTGCTTTCCTCATCGGAGGAGCCGTCGGTGGCGGGCGCGCCGCTCGACTGGTGGCCGTCGAGGAGCGCGAGGGACCGGTCGGCGAGCGTGGCGACTTCGGGGTCATGGGTGGCCAGGACCACGGTGATCTGGTGCGAGCGGGCCGCGGTGGTGAGGGTGCGCAGCACCTGCGTGCCGTCGGCGCGGTGCAGCGGGGCGGTCGGCTCGTCGGCGAACAGCACCTGGGGGGTGGTGGCGAGCGCACGGGCGATGGCGATGCGTTGGCGCTGGGACTGGTCGAGCTGCGCGGGGCGGCGGCTCGCGCACATGCCGACGTCGAGGCGGTCCAGCCATTCGATGGCGGTGTGCTTGGCGGAGCGGGTCCCGGTGCCGCGGAGCAGGAGGGGGAGAGCGGCGTTCTCCCAGGCGGTGAGTTCGGCGACGAGGTGCGGTTGGGTGTCGATCCAGCCGAACCGGTCCAGGCGCAGCCGTTCGCGGCTGGGGGAGGAGAGGGTGTGCACGGGGGCGCTGTTGAACCAGACCTCGCCCTCGGCCGGGACGAGTTGACCGGAGAGACATTTCAGGAGGGTGGTCTTGCCGCTGCCACGCGGGCCGGTGACGGCGAGGATCTCGCCTTCGCGGACGCCGACGGAGACTCCGGCGAGGGCGGAGGTGCCGCCGTACGCGTGGTGCAGGCCGCGGGCCCAGAGAACGTCGTTGTCAGGCGGGGCCACCATCTGCGCACCTCTTGTTGTAGGCGTCGAATCGTTCCCCCGACCGGGTGAACGACCATGGAGGGTATCGGTCACAAGCACGGTAAGGATTGGTGACCCCCGGTATTCGTCGCTTGGCAGCACAACGGCCCAGATTCACTCGTATGGCTTGAAGTGAGTGAATCTGAGCCGCTGGATACTCAATTGTGTACGTGTGGACCGGGAGGTGCCGTGAGGGTCAGAGCTTGGTCCAGGCCTCGGTGAGGACCGTGCGCAGAATCTGCTCGATCTCGTCGAAGACCGACTGGTCGGCGATCAGCGGCGGGGCGAGCTGGATGACCGGGTCGCCACGGTCGTCGGCGCGGCAGTAGAGACCGTTGTCGTACAGCGCCTTGGAGAGGAAGCCGTACAGGACGCGCTCGGTCTCCTCCTCGTTGAAGGACTCCTTGGTGGTCTTGTCCTTGACGAGCTCGATGCCGTAGAAGAAGCCGTTGCCGCGGACGTCGCCGACGATCGGCAGGTCGTGCAGCTTCTGCAGGGTGCTCAGGAAGTTGCCCTCGTTGTCGAGGACGTGCTTGTTGAGGCCCTCGCGCTCGAAGATGTCGAGGTTGGCGACACCGACGGCCGCGGAGACCGGGTGGCCGCCGAAGGTGTAGCCGTGCAGGAAGGTGTTGTCGCCCTTGTAGAACGGCTCGGCCAGGCGGTCGGAGATGATGCAGGCGCCGATCGGGGAGTAGCCCGAGGTCATGCCCTTGGCGCAGGTGATCATGTCCGGGATGTAGCCGAACTTGTCGCAGGCGAACGTCGTGCCGAGGCGGCCGAAGGCGCAGATGACCTCGTCGGAGACGAGCAGCACGTCGTACTGGTCGCAGATCTCGCGGACCCGCTGGAAGTAGCCGGGGGGCGGCGGGAAGCAGCCACCGGCGTTCTGCACCGGCTCCAGGAAGACCGCGGCGACGGTCTCCGGGCCCTCGAAGAGGATCTGCTGCTCGATCTGGTCGGCGGCCCAGCGGCCGAAGGCCTCGGGGTCGTCGCCGTGGATCGGGGCGCGGTAGATGTTGGTGTTCGGAACCTTGTGCGCGCCGGGGACCAGCGGCTCGAAGGGGGCCTTCAGACCCGGCAGGCCGGTGATGGACAGGGCGCCCTGCGGGGTGCCGTGGTAGGCCACCGCGCGGGATATCACCTTGTGCTTCATCGGCTTGCCGACGAGCTTGAAGTACTGCTTGGCCAGCTTCCAGGCGGTCTCGACGGCCTCGCCGCCACCGGTGGTGAAGAAGACCTTGTTGAGGTCGCCGGGGGCCTCGTTGGCCAGCCGCTCGGCAAGCTCCACGGCCTTGGGGTGGGCGTAGGACCACACGGGGAAGAAGGCCAGCTCCTGCGCCTGCTTGTAGGCGGTCTCGGCGAGCTCGACCCGGCCGTGGCCGGCGTTGACCACGAACAGGCCGGCGAGGCCGTCGATGTAGCGCTTGCCCTTGTCGTCGTAGATGTTGGTGCCCTCACCGCGCACGATCGTGGGCACGGGGGCATTCTCGTACGACGACATGCGGGTGAAGTGCATCCACAGGTGGTCGTAAGCCGTCTTGGAGAGGTCGCCGCTCATTGCTATCTCGTTCCCCAGGTGTAGGTCTGCTTCCGGAGCTTGAGGTACACGAAGCTCTCGGTGGATCGGACGCCGGGAAGCGTGCGGATCCGCTTGTTGATCATTTCCAGAAGGTGGTCGTCGTCCTCGCAGACGATCTCGATGAGGAGATCGAAGGAGCCTGCCGTCATGACGACGTACTCGACCTCTTCCATGGTCGTCAGGGCATCGGCCACGGGGTCGAGGTCACCTTCGACGTTGATGCCGACCATTGCCTGCCGCCGGAAACCGACCGTGAGGGGGTCGGTGACCGCGACGATCTGCATCACGCCTTGGTCGAGCAGTTTTTGTACGCGCTGGCGTACCGCCGCTTCGGACAGGCCGACGGCCTTGCCGATCGCGGCGTACGGACGGCGCCCGTCCTCCTGGAGCTGCTCGATGATCGCCAGGGAGACGGAGTCGATCGACGGGGTTCCGGTTCTGTCATGACTGTTTCGAGAGGCCGCCACGCCGTTCACTGTGCACGAGCCTCGCCCGTCTTGCAACCCTAAGACGATGAAATTAGTCGTGTCGCGATCGATATTTCACTGATTCCGTTGTTCCTGGGTGGCGGGTGTGTTGAAAACGTGGGTTCCATGGCTAGGGTGGATGTCCAAACCACCAGACTTCTGACTGAAGGGGGCGCACAGTGACCACCGCACTGCGTCGTCTGCGCAACTACATCGACGGGGAGTTCCGGGACGCCGCCGACGGGCGGACCACGGAGGTGGTCAATCCCGCGACGGGTGAGGCGTACGCCACCGCCCCTCTTTCGGCCGCCGCCGACGTGGACGCGGCCATGGCTGCCGCCGAGGCCGCCTTCCCCGCCTGGCGCGACCTGATCCCGGCCGAGCGCCAGAAGGTCCTGCTGAAGATCGCTGACCGCTTCGAGGAGCGGGCGGAGGAGCTGATCGCCGCCGAGTCGGAGAACTGCGGCAAGCCGATCGCGCTCGTACGGTCCGAGGAAATCCCGCCGATGGTGGACCAGATCCGCTTCTTCGCGGGTGCCGCCCGGATGCTGGAGGGCCGCGCGTCCGGCGAGTACATGGAGGGCTTCACCTCCATCATCCGCCGCGAGCCGGTCGGCGTCTGCGCCCAGGTCGCGCCGTGGAACTACCCGATGATGATGGCCGTGTGGAAGTTCGCCCCGGCGCTGGCCGCGGGCAACACCGTCGTCATCAAGCCGTCCGACACCACCCCGGCCTCCACGGTACTGATCGCCGACATCATCGGCAGCGTGCTGGACGAACTGGGCCACTCCCGCGGTGTGTTCAACGTCATCTGCGGTGACCGCGAGACCGGCCGGCTGATGGTCGAGCACAAGGTCCCGGCGATGGCCTCGATCACCGGCTCCGTGCGGGCCGGTATGCAGGTCGCCGAGTCCGCGTCCAAGGACCTCAAGCGGGTCCACCTGGAGCTGGGCGGCAAGGCGCCGGTCGTCGTCTTCGAGGACACCGACATCCCCAAGGCCGTCGAGGACATCTCGGTCGCCGGCTACTTCAACGCCGGCCAGGACTGTACGGCCGCCACCCGCGTCCTGGTCCACGAGTCCATCCACGACGAGTTCGTCTCCGCGCTGGCCAAGGCCGCCGCGGAGACCAAGACCGGCGCGGTCGACGACGAGGACGTGCTCTACGGCCCGCTGAACAACGCCAACCAGCTCAAGCAGGTCAAGGGCTTCATCGAGCGGCTGCCCGCGCACGCCAAGATCGAGGCGGGCGGCGAACAGGTCGGCGACAAGGGCTACTTCTTCGCCCCGACCGTCGTCTCGGGCCTCCAGCAGGACGACGAGATCGTCCAGCAGGAGGTCTTCGGCCCGGTCATCACCGTCCAGTCCTTCAGCGACGAGAAGCAGGCCGTGGAGTGGGCCAACGGCGTCGAGTACGCCCTGGCATCCTCGGTGTGGACCAAGGACCACGCCCGCGCCATGCGGATGTCCAAGAGCCTCGACTTCGGCTGTGTGTGGATCAACACCCACATCCCGCTGGTCGCCGAGATGCCGCACGGCGGATTCAAGAAGTCCGGCTACGGCAAGGACCTTTCGGCCTACGGCTTCGACGACTACACCCGGATCAAGCACGTGATGACCTCGCTGGACGGCTGAGCCGACCGGCCGGCCGGACCGGCTGAGGCGGGGATCCCCGCCGTCGGGCGGCACGGAAACGCTCGACACACCGTCGCGGGCGGAGGCCCGGCAACTGACGCTCTGTCGCTTGCCGCCTCCGCCCGCGGCACGTGAGAGTGCTCGCCATGGCTGATCTTTCGCGGCGGGCGCTGCTCCGGGGTATGGGCGGTTTGGGTGTGACGGGGGCGCTGGCCGCCATGACCGGCTGCGGGGTGCCGCCGGCCTACGTCGAGGCGGCGGACCGCGGAGGGCCGGACCGTTCGGCCCGGGACCGGAAGCTCGTCTTCGCC
This sequence comes from Streptomyces sp. NPDC048637, assembly GCF_040650675.1. Taxonomy (NCBI): domain Bacteria; kingdom Bacillati; phylum Actinomycetota; class Actinomycetes; order Kitasatosporales; family Streptomycetaceae; genus Streptomyces; species Streptomyces sp. NPDC048637. The sequence continues at coordinate 27,933 of NZ_JBEZHQ010000020.1, read as the reverse complement.
AACTGGCCGCTCTATATCGACGTCGATGACCACCACAAGCAGCGCCGACCCACCCTGGACGCCTTCGAGCGGCGCACCGGGATCTCCGTCACGTACACCGAGGAGATCAACGACAACGACGAGTTCTTCGGCAAGATCAGCCCGGCGCTGATGAACCACCAGAGCACCGGCCGCGATCTGATCGTCATCAGCGACTGGATGTGCGCCCGGTTCGTCCGGCTGGGCTGGGTGCAGGAGATGGACCGCGCCGCCCAGCCGCACGTCGCCCGGCATCTCGACCCGCTGCTGCGCACCCCGCACTTCGACCCCGGCCGCAAGCACTCCGTGCCCTGGCAGTCCGGGATCACCGGTATCGCCTACAACCGGAAGAAGCTCGGCCGGGAGATCCAGCACACCGCCGACCTGTGGAAGGACGATCTGCGCGGCCGGGTCACCCTGCTCTCCGGGCTCGATGAGTCATTCGCCATGCTCATGCAGGGCAACGGGGTGGACATTACCCGCTGGACGGCCGACGACTTCCACCGGATGACCGACCAGATCCGCCGTCTCGTGAGCAAGGGCCACATCAGGCGGTTCACCGGCAACGACTACATAAAGGACCTGGACTCCGGGGATGTGCTCGCCGCACAGGCCTACTCGGGCGATGTGATCCAGCTCCAGGCGGACAACCCGGACATCGAGTTCGTGGTGCCGCAGGAGGGCGCGGAGCTCTGGGCGGAGAGCCTGCTGATCCCCAACCTCGCCGAGCACAAGCGCAGCGCCGAGCGGCTGATCGACTACTACTACCGCCCGGAGGTCGCCGCGGACCTGGCCGCCTGGGTCAACTATGTCTGCCCCGTACCGGCGGCGCGTGAGGTCCTCGCCTCCTCCAAGGACAAGGACCGCGCCGCACTCGCCGAGGACCCGCTGATCTTCCCCGACGAGGCGATGCGCAAGCGGCTGGTCATCGCCCGCGACATCACATCGAAGGAACGGACCGCATTCGCCAAGGAGTGGAACGCGATCGTGGGGTTGTGAGGGTGGGGCGGTAGGGGAGGCGGAGGAGGCACAGGGGTGCCCGGCGGCCGTACGGGCACCCCGGGGAGCCCGTTCGGCCCCCGTCCCCGGCCCCGGCCACGGCGCGGGCCCGGCGGGGCGGCGGCCGGGGCAGCGGACGGTCAGGACTCCACGGCCTCCGTCGCTAGCCGCGCCAGGACGCCGTGTAGGTGTCGATCTCGGCCGTCAGCCGGGCCTTGGCGGTGGTGTCCATGAAGGACGCGGTGACGGCATTCCTGGCGAGCCCGGCCAGCCCCTCGGCGTCCAGCCCCAGGAGCCGGGCGGCGACGGCGTATTCGGTGTTGAGGTCCGTGCCGAACATCGGCGGGTCGTCGCTGTTGATGGTGACCAGCACACCCGCGTCGACCATCTCCTTGAGGGGGTGCTCCTCCAGGGTGCGCACCGCGCGGGTGGCGATGTTGGAGGTCGGGCAGACCTCCAGCGGAATGCGGTGCTCGGCGAGATGGGCCAGCAGCCGGGGATCCTGGGTGGCGCTGGTGCCATGGCCGATGCGCTCGGCGCGCAGCTCGTTGAGGGCGTCCCAGATCGTGCCGGGGCCGGTGGTTTCGCCGGCGTGGGGTACGGAGTGCAGACCGGCGGCGCGGGCGCGGTCGAAGTACGGCTTGAACTGCGGGCGCGGGACCCCGATCTCCGGGCCGCCGAGACCGAACGAGACCAGGCCCTCGGGCTGCAGGCCGCAGGCGATCCTGGCGGTCTCCTCCGCGGCCTCCAGGCCCGCCTCACCGGGAATGTCGAAGCACCAGCGCAGCACCACGCCCAGCTCCGACTCCGCGGCCTTGCGGGCGTCCTCGATGGCCTCGACGAACGCGGCGTCGGGGATACCGCGGCTGGTCGAGCTGAAGGGGGTGAGGGTCAGCTCGGCGTAGCGGATCTGCTGCCGTGCCATGTCCCGGGCGACCTCGTACGTCAGCAGCCGGACGTCCTCGGCATCGCGGATCAGGTCCACGACGGAGAGATAGACCTCGATGAAGTGCGCGAAGTCGCGGAAGGTGAAGTAGTCGACCAGCGCTTCGGGGTCGGAGGGGACGGCGGAGTCGGGGTGCCGCGCCGCCAGTTCGGCGACGATGCGCGGTGAGGCCGATCCGACGTGGTGGACGTGCAGCTCCGCCTTGGGCAGGCCCGCGATGAAGGCATCGAGATCGGACAACGGTTCCTCCTGGTCAAAGGGTGCGCCGGGTGCGCGGAACGGCCCGGCCATGCTAGGGGGTGGCGGCCGGGGGCGCGGGCCCGCGGACTTCTCCCGCGCCCGGCCGGCCCCACGGCCTGTCCTACGACGCCGCTCCGGCCGCTTCGCGCAGCCGCTGCCGGGCCGCCATCAGCGCGAAGCCCAGCAGATTCAGACCCCGCCAGCGCGCCGGGTCCGCGGCCCGCTCGTCGTCGCCGGCGAGGCCGATGCCCCATATCCGGTCCACCGGACTGGCCTCGACCAGCACCCGCGAGTTCGTACCGAGCAGGTACTCCCGCAGCGCGGCGTCCTGGCCGAACTTGTGGACGCTGCCCTCGACGACCAGGTCGAAGCGGTGCCGCTGCCAGGTCTCCTCGTCGAAGCCGCGGACCCGGCGCCCGGCGTCCTTGGCCTGCTTGGGGTGGGACGCCGCCAGCGCGAGCCGCTCGGCCTCCGCATCGTCGAACAGCCGGGCCTTGCCGGCCATCATCCAGTGCTCCGCGGTGGCATACCTGACCCCGTCGACGGTGAAGGGGGAGCGCCACCACTGGCTGAAGCAGCTCACGCCCAGGCTGCCGTCACGCCGCGGGCTGTGACCCCAGAAATGGACGTATTTGAGGCGCTTGCCGGTGGCGGTCACCCTGCGCAGCTCCTCGACCGAGCGGGGGCCGTCCGCGACCGGCCCGGCCGCGTCCCCCGTGGTGATCCCCGTGCTGTCGTGCATCATGCCGGGATTCTGTCAGCGGGCACTGACAACGTGTCGGGGCACCTGGGCGTGAAATCGCAGAATCCGTCGCGTAACCAAAAGGCAACAACGGAATCCCTTGTTGAGGCTCCTCTCCTCTGTCAAGATCAGCCATCGATTCCGGAAATAGCTACGCCAGGCAGTGCCGCTGAGCGGCCCCGGCGCCCGGCGGAGGAGAGCACCATGGATCACCGATTCGATGTCACCGAGCGGTTCGCCGAGGGCGCGCAATTCATTGCAGGGAGTCTCCGCGGCGGCAGTTCCGGCCGTACCCAGGACGTCGTGGACCCGGCGACCGGAGAGACGGTGTACTCGTATGAACTCGCGGGGACGGCGGATGTCGACGCGGCCGTGGAGGCCGCCCGGCAGGCGTTCCCGGAGTGGGGCGGTGCCACCCCGGGGGAGCGTTCCGACACCCTGCACCGTTTCGCCGCCGCGCTCACCGAGGACGCCGCCGATCTCGCCTACGCGGAATCGCTGAACTGCGGAAAGCCGATCAAGCTCAGCAACGAGTTCGACGTACCGGGCTCGATCGACAACGCCGCCTTCTTCGCGGGCGCCGCCCGCCATCTGGAGGGCAAGGCGGCCGGCGAATACAGCGCCGACCACACCTCCGTCATCCGCCGTGAGCCCCTCGGCGTCGTCGGCTCCATCGCACCGTGGAACTACCCGCTGCAGATGGCCGCCTGGAAGGTGCTGCCGGCCATCGCCGCGGGCAACACCATCGTCCTCAAGCCGGCCGAGATCACCCCGTTCACCTCGCTGCTGTTCGCCCAGGCCGCCCAGCGCGCCGGTCTGCCCGACGGGGTGCTCAACATCGTCTCCGGGGCGGGCCGGGACGCCGGTGAGCGCCTCGTCGGCCACCCGTCCGTCGCGATGACCTCCTTCACCGGCTCGACCGCCGTCGGCAAGCGCGTCGCCGAGATCGCCACCGGCACGGTCAAGCGGCTGCACCTCGAACTCGGCGGCAAGGCCCCCTTCGTGGTCTTCGACGACGCGGACCTGGAGGCCGCCGTCCATGGCGCGGTCGCCGGATCGCTGATCAACACCGGCCAGGACTGCACCGCCGCCACCCGCGCCTACGTCCAGCGCCCGCTCTACGACGCCTTCGTCAGCGGTGTCGCCGACCTGATGGCGACCGTACGGCTCGGTGACCCCTTCGACCCGTCCACCGACCTGGGCCCGCTGATCTCGCACGCCCAGCGCGACCGGGTGGCCGGCTTCGTCGACCGGGCGCGCGGCTACGCCACCGTCGTCACCGGCGGCGAGGCACCCGCCTTCGGCAACAACAGTGAACTGGCCAAGGGCGCCTACTACCGGCCGACGCTGATCGCCGGGGCCGCGCAGGACAGCGAGATCGTGCAGTCCGAGATCTTCGGTCCGGTGCTGGTCGTGCTGCCCTTCGACAGCGACGACGAGGGCATCGCGCTGGCCAACGACACCCCCTACGGGCTGGCCGCCTCCGCCTGGAGCCGGGACGTCTACCGCACCGGCCGTGCCACCCGCGAGATCAACGCGGGCTGTGTCTGGGTCAACGACCACATCCCGATCATCAGCGAGATGCCGCACGGCGGCGCCAAGGCATCCGGCTTCGGCAAGGACATGTCGGCCTACTCCTTCGAGGAGTACACCCAGGTCAAGCACGTCATGTACGACAACACCGCGGTCGTGCGGAAGGACTGGCACCGCACGATCTTCGGGGACCGCACGTAAGGGACGTTCCCCCGCCCAGCACCACCGAGCCCCCCACCGGGCCCACCCCATGGGCCCACCCAGCGGCCAGTGCCGCGCGGCATCGTCACCACCGGCCGAGCGCCGGGCTCACCCCTCGAAAGGGCACTGCGCATGGAGCACCACGAGCAGCCCGAACCCCTGTCCCCGGTCGAACTCACCGCCATGCGCCAGAGCCTGACCGACGGCCGGCTCGCCATGACCCGCCGCTCCCTGCTGCGCGCGAGCGGTGCCATGGCGGCCACGGTCGGCGGCCTCGGTGCCCTGTCGGCCTGCGGTATCCCGCCCGCGGGCCGTACGGACGCCGGCCGTTCCGCGGACCACTCCGGGGCGGAGAAGCGGATCAGCTTCTCCAACTGGACCGAGTACATGGACGTCAGCGACGACGGCAAGCACCGGCCGACCCTGGAGCACTTCACCAAGCGCACCGGCATCGCCGTCAAATACACCGAGGACATCAACGACAACGACGAGTTCTTCGGCAAGATCCAGGCCCAGCTCGCGGCGGGCCAGGACACCGGCCGGGATCTGATCGTGCTCACCGACTGGATGTGCGCGCGGATGATCTCCCTCGGCTGGATCGAGTCGCTGGACCCGGCCAACCTGCCGCACGCCTACGCCAACCTCTCGCCGCAGTTCCGCAGCCCCGCCTGGGACCCGGGCCGCGCACACTCCTACCCCTGGCAGGGCATCCCGGCGATCATCGCGTACAACAAGAAGGCCACCGGGGGCCGCAAGGTCGACTCGATCGGCCAGCTGCTGGAGGACCCCAAGCTCAAGGGCCGGGTCGGCTTCCTCTCCGAGATGCGCGACAGCGTCGGCCTGACCCTCCTGGACATGGGCAAACGGCCCGAGGACTGCACCGCGGACGACTTCGACGCGGCCATCGCCCGGATCCAGAAGGGCGTGGACTCCCAGCAGATCCGCCGCTTCACCGGCAACGACTACACCACCGACCTGGACAAGGGCGACCTCGCCGCCTGTGTGGCCTGGGCGGGCGACGTCGTCCAGCTCCAGAACGACAACCCGGACATCGGCTTCGCCGTCCCCAAGGCCGGCTACATGACGTCCAGCGACAACCTCATGGTGCCGAACAAGGCCCGCCACAAGCAGAACGCCGAACGGCTCATCGACTACTTCTACGAGCCGAAGGTGGCGGCGAAGATCGCGGCGTACATCAACTACGTCTGCCCCGTGGACGGCGTACGCGAGGAACTCGCCAAGATCGACAAGAAGGCGGCCGACAACCCGCTGATCATTCCGGACAAGGAGATGGCCGAGCGGTCCCACTCCTTCCGGGCCCTGTCCGCCAAGGAGAACAAGGCGTTCACGCAGAAGTTCTCCGACCTCACCGGCGCCTGATCCCCCACCGCCCAGGCCTGCCCGAGCCGTTCTGCCCTCCGACCCACGGGACGACCGACATGACCCACACCGCGACCCCCCAGAGCAGCGGCGGCGACGTCCGCCTCCACGGGATCAGCAAAACCTACGGCTCCTTCACCGCCGTCCATCCGCTCGACCTGACCGTCCCCGCGGGCTCTTTCTTCGCGCTCCTGGGCGCCTCGGGCTGCGGCAAGACGACCACCCTGCGCATGATCGCCGGGCTGGAGGAGCCCACCACCGGCACCGTCGAGCTGTCCGGCCAGGACGTCACCGTCCTGCCGCCGTACAAGCGCCAGGTCAACACCGTCTTCCAGAACTACGCGCTCTTCCCGCACCTGGACATCTACGAGAACGTCGCCTTCGGTCTGCGCCGCCGCGGCATCAAGTCCGTGAAGAAGCAGGTCGAGGAGATGCTCGACCTGGTCCAGCTCGGCCCGATGGCGCGCCGCAAGCCGCAGCAGCTCTCCGGCGGCCAGCAGCAGCGGGTCGCGGTCGCCCGCGCGCTGATCAACCACCCGCAGGTGCTGCTGCTCGACGAGCCGCTCGGCGCCCTCGACCTCAAGCTCCGCCGTCAGATGCAGCTGGAGCTCAAGCGCATCCAGACCGAGGTCGGCATCACCTTCGTGCATGTCACCCACGACCAGGAGGAGGCCATGACGATGGCCGACACCGTGGCCGTGATGAACGGCGGCCGGGTCGAACAGCTCGGCGCCCCCGCCGACCTCTACGAGAACCCCGCCACCACCTTCGTCGCCAACTTCCTGGGCACCTCCAACCTCATCGAGGCCGAGGTCGTCGAGGCCGGCGGTGAGGAGCTGCTCCTCAAGGCCGCGGACACCACGCTGCGGCTGCCCGCCGCACGGTGCAGCGCCTCGGCCCGTACGGGCGAGAAGGTGCTGGCCGGCGTACGGCCCGAGAAGGTCTCCCTGACGCACGCCGACGACGCCGGCTCGATCACCGACGGCCGCAACCGGCTGCCCGGCCGCATCAAGGACGCCAGCTTCATCGGTGTCTCCACCCAGTACGTCGTCGTGGTGCCGGGACTGGGTGAACTCGCCGTCTACGAGCAGAACGTCGAGCGCGACGGGCGCCTCGTCCCCGGCGCCGACATCGCCCTGCACTGGAGCCCGGCGCACACCTTCGGCCTCGACGCCGCACAGGACATCCAGGCCGGCGCGGACCTCGACGAGGAGGCCGCGTGACCACCACCGAGACGCCCGCGCCACCGGACGGACAGGCCGGCACCGCACCCCTGGAGGTGCGCAAGACCCCCGCCCGCAAACGGCTCGTCCCCTACTGGCTGCTGCTGCCCGGCATCCTGTGGCTGATCGTCTTCTTCGCCGCCCCGCTCGTCTACCAGGCGTCGACCTCGATCCAGACCGGCTCCCTCGAAGAGGGCTTCAAGGTCACCTGGCACTTCGCGACGTACTGGGACGCGCTCGGCGAATACTGGCCGCAGTTCGTCCGCTCCGTGGCCTACGCCGCCACCGCCACCGCGCTCTGTCTGCTCCTGGGCTACCCGCTGGCCTACCTCATCGCCTTCAAGGCCGGCCGCTGGCGCAATGTCGTGATGATCCTGGTCATCGCCCCGTTCTTCACCAGCTTCCTGATCCGTACGCTCGCCTGGAAGACGATCCTGGCCGACGGCGGACCGGTCGTCGGCCTGCTGAACTCGCTGCACGTCCTGGACGTCACCAGCTGGCTGGGCCTCACCGAAGGACAGCGGGTGCTGGCCACCCCGCTCGCGGTGGTCTGCGGACTGACCTACAACTTCCTGCCGTTCATGGTGCTGCCGCTCTACACCTCGCTGGAGCGCATCGACCCCCGCCTCCACGAGGCCGCCGGGGACCTCTACGCCCGCCCGGTCACCACCTTCCGCCGGGTGACCTTCCCGCTGTCGATGCCCGGAGTCGTCGCCGGCACCCTGCTCACCTTCATCCCGGCCGCCGGTGACTACATCAACGCCGAACTGCTGGGCTCCACCGACCAGAAGATGATCGGCAACGTCATCCAGTCGCAGTTCCTGCGGGTCCTGGACTACCCGACCGCCGCCGCCCTCTCCTTCATCCTCATGGCGGCCATCCTCGCCATGGTCACGATCTACATCCGCAAGTCGGGGACGGAGGATCTGGTCTGATGGCCGTCCACGGGACCACCGAAGCCACCGCGGTCCGCACCCCGAACCGGGGACTGCGCTGGCTGCGCCGCAACATCATCGCGATAGCGGGCCTGTGCACGCTGGGCTATCTGATCCTGCCCAACATCGTCGTGATGGTGTTCTCCTTCAACAAGCCCAACGGCCGCTTCAATTACCAGTGGCAGCGCTTCTCCACGGACGCCTGGAGCGATCCGTGCGGCGTCGCCGACCTGTGCGGCTCGCTGGGCCTGAGCCTGCAGATCGCGCTGTGGGCCACCATCGGCGCGACCGTCCTCGGCACCATGATCGCGTTCGCGCTGGCCCGCTACCGCTTCCGGGCCCGCTCCGGCGTCAACACCCTGATCTTCCTGCCGATGGCGATGCCCGAGGTCGTCATGGCCGCCTCGCTGGCGACCCTCTTCCTCAACATGGGCATCCAGTTCGGCTTCTGGACGATCCTCATCGCGCACATCATGTTCTGCCTGAGCTTCGTCGTCACCGCCGTCAAGGCCCGGGTGATGAGCATGGACCCGCGTCTGGAACAGGCCGCCCAGGACCTCTACGCCTCACCCCTGCAGACCTTCCTGCGGGTGACCCTGCCGATCGCCGCCCCCGGCATCGCGGCCGGCGCGCTGCTGTCCTTCGCCCTGTCCTTCGACGACTTCATCATCACCAACTTCAACGCCGGCTCCACCGTGACCTTCCCCATGTTCGTCTGGGGATCGGCGCAGCGTGGCACGCCCGTTCAGATCAACGTCATCGGCACGGCGATGTTCCTGGTCGCCGTGTTGTGTGTAGTCGTCGGCCAGCTGGCCGGGGCCCGCAAGAGGAGCAAGAGGAGCTGAGAACCATGGCACGAGCTGCCATGACCCCGTCCGCCGCGCATGCGCTCGCGGACGCCGAACCCACCCCCTTCTGGCTGGCCGACCCGGGCCGGCCGGCCGCCCGGCCCGCCCTCGTCGGTGACGAGACCTGCGATCTGCTGGTCGTCGGCGGCGGCTATTCGGGACTGTGGACCGCGCTGATCGCCAAGGAACGCGACCCCGAGCGCGAGGTCGTTCTCGTCGAGGGTGCCGAGATCGGCTGGGCGGCCTCCGGACGCAACGGCGGCTTCTGTGCCGCCTCCCTCACCCATGGCCTCGGCAACGGCCTGGCCCGCTGGCCCGGTGAACTCGCCACCCTCGAAGAGCTCGGCATCCGCAACCTCGACGCCATCGAGGAGGCCGTCGCCCGCTACGGCATCGACTGCGCCTTCGAGCGCACCGGCGAGATCGACATCGCCACCGAGCCCCACCAGATCGCCGAACTCCAGGAGTTCGCCGAGGACGCCGCCAAAATCGGGCTGGACCGGCACACTTTCCTCGACGAGGACGAGCTGCGCGCCCAGGTCGACTCACCGACCTTCCGGGCCGGACTGTGGGACCGCAACGGCGTCGCCATGCTCAACCCGGCCCGTCTCGCCTGGGGCCTGAAGCAGGCCTGCCTCGGCCTCGGCGTCCGCATCTACGAGCGCACCCGCGCCACCGAACTCGCCTCCGACGGCACGGGCATGGCCGTCCGCACGCCCTACGGCCGGGTCTTCGCCCGCCATGTCGCGCTCGGCACCAACGCCTTCCCGTCACTGGTCAAGCGGATCCGCCCGTACATCGTCCCGGTCTACGACCACGCCCTGATGACCGAGCCGCTCTCGGAAGAACAGCTCGCCGCCATCGGCTGGAAGAACCGCCAGGGCCTCTCGGACTCCAACAACCACTTCCACTACTTCCGCATCACCGCCGACAATCGCATCCTGTGGGGCGGCTACGACATCGTCTACCGCTACGGCGGCGGCGTCCGGGCCGAGTACGACCACCACCCGGCCACGTACGAGAAGCTCGCCCGGCACTTCTTCCGCTGCTTCCCGCAGTTGGAGGGGCTGCGCTTCACCCACACCTGGGGCGGCGCCATCGACACCTGCTCCCGCTTCTCCGCGTTCTTCGGCACCGCCCACGCGGGCCGGGTCGCCTACGCCGCCGGCTACACCGGCCTCGGCGTGGGGTCCACCCGCTTCGGCGCCGAGGTGATGCTCGACCTGCTGTCCGGCGAGCGCACCGAGCGTACAGAGCTGGAGATGGTCCGCAGCAAGCCGCTGCCGTTCCCGCCGGAGCCGCTGCGCTGGGCCGGCATCGGGATCACCCAGTGGTCGATGACCCAGGCCGACGCCCGTGGCGGCCGCCGCAATCTGTGGCTGAAGGCCATGGACAAGGTGGGGCTGGGCTTCGACAGCTGACGCCCGACGCAGCGGACGGGCGGCCCGGAGCCGCCCGTCCGCATGCGGTCATCAGGTCTTCGGCGCCCGCCCGGCGCCCGTCCCCGACCACCGGTCGCACACCGCACACCACACCGCGAGCAGCACCCCGGCCAGGCACCAGCTGCCGACCACGTCCAACGGCCAGTGATAGCCACGACGCACCAGACCGAGGCCGACGGCCACATTGAGCAGCGCCACCGCGGCCATGACCGCCGACGCGACCGGGCGGGCGGCCGGGCGGCCCGCCCGCATCCGCCGCTGACCACGGATCACCAGCAGCGCGGCCACGCCGTACGCCACCGCCGCCGTGGCGCCATGGCCCGACGGATAGAAGCCGTCGTGCGCACCGCCCGCCATCTGCGGCGGGCCCGGCCGGGCGAGCCACAGTTTGAGCGGGACGACCAGCGCGGGCACCGCGGCCAGTGCGAGGCCGGCGGCGAGCGGTGGCAGCCACCACCGCACCGGAGCACCCTCGTCGGACGGCTCCCTGCCCCTGCCGCGCCACCCCGCCCACACCATGACCACGCACAACACCGGCACCGCCACGGCCGTATTGCCGAGATCGGCACAGAACTCGGCGGGCCCGACGGGGAGTTCGCCGGCGACAAGGGCGCGGCCGAGCCGTTCGTCGAGGGTGCGCAGCGGACCGTGGACCGCCACCTGCCAGGTGACCGCGGTGAAGAGCAGTGCACCGGCCAGACAGAACCACCAGGGGGAGAAGCGCCGGGTGCCGCCGCCGGACGGGCCCGTGGAGCCCGGGAAATGGGTCGGCCGCCTCGGAACAGGGGGGGTGGTTCCGAGGCGGCCGTGCTGACCGGTGTCCCGCGCGCCCCGGGGGGTATGGGGCGGGCGGACATCCGATCGGTGAGGATTCCCGGAACCGGGGGTTCCGGTGTTGTGCGCGAGGGCACGGCCTGATCGGAGCCGGGGAAGCGCCGACCGGGCGTCGCCCGCAGTCCCCTGCGAGCGGGGTGTTTCTCTCATCTGCAGAAACCGTACGGCACGGGGAGCGCACCCGACAGGCGCATCACCCGGCCGCCATCGGCCCCGCACATCTTCTTCACGCCATGTCTGCAGCTACGCGCGTCCATGCAGAAATGAGGGCAGAAATGGGGACAGAAGGAGGGCGGAGGAAGGGCGGAGGAAGGGTGGAAGAGGGACGACGAGAGGGCGGAAGAGGGGCGGAAGGGGGGACGACGAGAGGTCGGAAGAGGGGCGGAAGGGGGGACGGACGAGAGGGCGGAAGAGGACGTGTCCCGGGCCGTGCCCTCGGAACGGGGTACGGCCCGGGGGCACGGCTCATGCCGCGCCCGCGGGCCGTACCGGGGTTCCTCCCGCGGAGCGCGGTGGGTGCCGCTCAGAGCGCGGCGAAGGCGCCTTCGAGGATGTCCAGACCCTCGTTGAGCAGGTCCTCACCGATGACCAGCGGCGGCAGGAAGCGCAGCACATTGCCGTACGTACCGGTCGTCAGCACCAGCAGGCCCTCCTGGTGGCAGGCCTTGGCGAGGGCGGCGGTGGCCTCCGGGTTGGGGTCCTTGGAGCCGGACTTGACCAGCTCGATCGCGATCATCGCGCCGCGGCCGCGGACCTCGCCGATGATGTCGTACTTCTCCGCGATCGCGTGCAGACGGGCCGTCATGACCTCGCCGATCCGGCGGGCCTTGGCGTTCAGGTCCTGCTCGCGCATGGTCTCGATCGAGCCCAGCGCCGCGGCGCAGGCCACCGGGTTACCGCCGTAGGTGCCGCCCAGACCGCCCGCGTGCGCGGCGTCCATGATCTCGGCGCGGCCGGTGACGGCGGCCAGCGGCAGACCGCCGGCGATGCCCTTGGCCGTCGTGATCAGGTCCGGGACGATGCCCTCGTCCTCACACGCGAACCACTGGCCCGTGCGGCAGAAGCCGGACTGGATCTCGTCCGCGACGAAGACGATCCCGTTCTCCTTCGCGAAGTTCGCGATCGCCGGGAGGAAGCCCTTGGCCGGCTCGATGAAGCCGCCCTCACCGAGCACCGGCTCGATGATGATCGCCGCGACGTTCTCCGCGCCGACCTGCTTGGTGATCTGCGAGATGGCCTGGTCGGCGGCCTCCTGCGCGCAGTTCTCCGGGCCGGTCAGCCAGCGGTAGGGGTAGGCCACCGGGACGCGGTAGACCTCGGGCGCGAACGGTCCGAAGCCCTGCTTGTACGGCATGTTCTTGGAGGTGAGCGCCATCGTCAGGTTCGTGCGGCCGTGGTAGCCGTGGTCGAAGACGACGACCGCCTGGCGCTTGGTGTGCACGCGGGCGATCTTGACGGCGTTCTCGACGGCCTCGGCGCCGGAGTTGAACAGCGCCGACTTCTTCGCGTGGTCGCCCGGCGTCAGCTCGGCCAGCTGCTCACACACCTCGATGTACGGCTCGTACGGCGCCACCATGGCACAGGTGTGGGTGAAGGCCTCGAGCTGCGCGGTGGCCCGGCGGACGACCGCCTCCGCACTGTTGCCGACCGAGGTCACCGCGATGCCGGAGCCGAAGTCGATCAGGGAGTTCCCGTCCACGTCCTCCAGGACGCCACCGCCCGCGCGCTTGACGAAGACGGGCAGCACAGCGCCGACACCACCGGCCACCGTGGCCTGCTTACGGGCCCACAGCTCCTGCGACTTCGGGCCGGGAATCGCAGTGACGACGCGACGCTCCTGGGGGAGGGCGGGGCCTCCGGACAGTTCGGTCATGGCAGTCTCCTGAGGGTGGAACGGGGACGTACAAAGGTGTTGTTCTCGCAGGCTAGGGGCGGCCGGGCGGGTCTGGCATGTTCCGTTCGGGAGAAGTGCGCGTGTTGCGTTGTCCGCACCGGACATAGCGACGGCCCACGGCCAGTAGATTGAGCGGCGGCCCGCACGGCAACGGGCGGACACCAGCGCGGGCATGACAATGACAACGCGGCCGGACATCCCGGCCGCAGCGCCAGAACGCAGCAGGCCACGGCTCAAGGGGGACAAGGGGCACCGGATGGACACCGAGGGCACGCAGGACGCACGCAACACCCGCTCCGACCAGGTGCCGCGGCCGGCGGCCCCCCCGGACGCGCCGCCGCGGCCCAGTGCGCCGCCGGGCTTCGCCGCTCCGACCGCCGCGGCCGGCCGGGCCACGGGGTCCGGCACCTCCGCCCGGGCCGGCGGCGCTCCGCAGTCCCCGTTCATGGCCTGGCTGAGCGCTCCACGCGTCCTGTCGGGGCCGGGGATCTGGGCCTTCGAGCACAAGCCCCGGCCGAAGGAGGAGCCGCACGACATCGCGGTGCCGCAGCTGATCGCCGGGGCGGTGATCTCGTTCCTGTGCGCGTGGCTGATCTGGTCGTTGCTGATGAACGACTACCTCGGCCCCTACTGGAAGTGGCCGCGCGAGGTGATGCTGCCCGACGCGTGGAAGACGGGTAACGCCAACGTCATCTCGTCGTTCGTCTACATGGCTCTCATCCTCGGCGCGATCGTCATCGTCTTCGGCCGGGTGGGGCGATGGCCCACGCTGTTCCGCCGGCTGCTCGCCCCGCCGGCGAACCGGGTCTGGGACAGGCTCCCTGCATGGCTGGCGCCCAAGGACCCCGCTTCGCTCCCCGGCGGACAGCTGATCGCGCGTGCGGCGGTGACCCTGCTGCTCGTGTGGTTTCTCTGGCAGTGGTGCATCGACAAGACGACCGACTCGTCCCTCCTGATGCTGCAGCTGGAGAATCTGACGCCGGTGTCGGGGCAGGCCGCGTCGTATTTCTACTACGCCACCAGCTATTCGCTGATCGACCTCGGTGTGCTGCTGGCTGTCTTCAGCCGGTTCGCCTGCCTTCCGGAGCTGCGCCGTCGATACGGTTCATCGAGCCGTCGTGCCACGTCCGAAGCCAGGAAGACCGCGGACAGCACCGCCCGGGTGCTACAGGTGGACCAGGCCGAGTGGGCCGCCCTTCGCGCCGCCGGCGCTCCGGCGGCCGCCGACCGCTTGGCGCACGAGGCCAGGTCCGGGCTCATGAACGACGTCGATCACGCGCGGATCGGCCGCGCCTGGCAGTCCGTACGTGCACAGCCGAGCCGGCTTCAGGCCTTCGTCGACAGCGTGCAGGAACAGGGCGCCGCCGCGTGTCTGCACCCCTCTGGGGCACGCGATCTGACGACGCGGACCGCACTCCACGACCTGCTCACCTCCCAGGTGCGTATCGGCACGGCGTCCGAGGACGCGCGCAACCCCTATGAGCGGCGCGGCACGGGCTGTGCGCTCGAACCTGACGTGCTCGGTACCTCGCTGCTGGCGGTGGGTCCGCCCGGTTCCGGGAAGACAACTCGCCTGGTGCGCCCGCTGGTTGAGGCCCTGTGCCTCCAGGCGCTGGCCGGGCGGGCCGCCGTCGTGTCCCTGGGAACGGCTGCCTCGGCACCCGCGTCCGATGACGCCTTCGACGCCGTGATCAGGATCGGTCACCGCGACGCGGAGTGTGATCTGGACCTGTACGGCGGAACGACCGACCCCGATGAGGCGGCCGGGATGCTGGCCGAGGCCCTGGTAGGGGATGTGGCGGCGACGCTGCCCGGGGGAGATGTGCGGCGGGCGGCAACTGTGCTGGGGCAGTTGCTGGGGCCCTTCCGGGTGGCACACGGGCGGTTCCCCGGGGTGGCGGAGCTGCGGGAGTTGCTGGACGGGTCGCGAGAGGCGACGGCGGGACTGCGGGCCATGCTCGAGGCGGCAGGCGAGAACGGCGCGCTGCGGGAGCTGGACGCCCGGGAGCGGCAGGCGGAGCGGCCGGGAGACGCCGGGGTGCTGCTCGCGGACCGGGTCGCGCTGCTGGACCGGCCGGCGTTCGCGGGGTTCTTCGACCCGACCGGGCGCTCACGGCAGGTGTCGCTGCGCGCCCTGGACCATCCTCTGCGGGTGCGGATCGATCTGCCCGAGCGCGGACACACGGAGGCCTCACGGATTCTGGCGCGGCTGGTTCTGGCGCAATTCACCGAGTGCGCGGTCGCCCGGACGGACCGGTCGGTCTTCGCCTGTCTGGTGCTTGACGACGCCTCGCATGTGATCACCCAGGAGGCGCTGCGTGGACTGCAGCGGCTGCGGTCGGCGAACGCGGGGGCGGTGCTGACGCTGCGGTCGTTGGACGACGTACCGGAGTCGCTGCGTGGCGCGCTGCTCGGTGCGGTCGGCTGCCGGATGGCGTTCGCGGGCGTGACCACCTGGGACGGGGCGCGGTTCGCCGAGGTGTGGGGCAAGGCGTGGGTGGAGACGCGGGACGTCACCGACCGGCAGATTGTCTCCGACGAGCCGTTCACCAAGGTCATGCACTCCATCCGGCGGCTGGTCACGGGGAAGAACGTGACCGCCAAAGCCGTCACCGTCCGCACCGTCGAGCGGGAACGCTGGTCCGCCTCGGATCTTGCCAATTCCGTGCCGCCCGGGCATGCGGTGCTGTCCGTGACCTCGGTGGCGGGGGAGCATGCTCCGCCGGTGCTGGTGGATCTGCGGTCCTGACGGCAGGGGAGTGGGGCGGGCGCCGTCTTGTGCGTCTGTCCGGCCGGGTGTGGGGGCCCGGCCGTGTGGGGCGGGAAGGCGTGGGGTCCCCCCGATTCCTCCGCTGAGGCAGAATCGGCACTGGCCGTTATACGAGGCGGCGCAAATAATCGGGTGTCGAGCGGGCTTCGGCCGGTTCGTGGCCGGTTGCCGCCCGGTCGTTCCCGCAGTCGTCGACGTCATGAAGGTCCCATGCCGCACACCCTGGCTTCCCTGGTCAGTCACACCGCGCTCAAGCTGACCGTGCTCGCGGGCGAGGAGCGGCTGGAGGCGCCGGTGCGCTGGGCGCATGCGAGTGAGCTGATCGATCCGGTGCCGTACATGGAGGGCGGTGAGCTGCTGCTGATCACCGCGCTCAAGCTGGACGCGGAGGACGTGGAGGCCACCCGGAGGTATGTGCGGCGGGTCGCGGAGGCCGGGGTCGTCGGGCTGGGGTTCGCGGTCGGGGTCAATTACGAGGGTGTGCCGCAGGCGCTGGTCGACGCGGCCAGGGAGCAGGGGCTGCCGCTGCTCGGGGTGCCGCGCAGGACGCCGTTCATCGCGATCAGCAAGGCGGTGTCGGCGGCCGTCGCCGCCGACCAGTACCGCGCGGTGACGGCGGGGTTCGAGGCCCAGCGGGAGCTGACCCGGGCGGCGCTCAGCGCCGAGGGGCCGGCCGAGCTGCTGGCCCGGCTCGCGGCTCATCTGGACGGCTGGGCCGCGCTCTACGACGCCTCGGGTGCGGTGGTGGCCGCCGCTCCCGATTGGGCGGCCCGCCGCGCGGCCCGGCTGTCCGACGACGTCGGGCGGCTGCGGGAGCGGCCCGCCCCCGCCAGCTCGGTCGTCAGCGACACCGACGGCGATGACCGGGTCGAGCTGCAGTCGCTGGGCACCGGCCGCCGGGCCCGCGGGGTGCTCGCGGTGGGGACCGGTGCGCCGCTCGGCACCGCCGAGCGCTATGCCGTGCACTCCGCGGTCGCGCTGCTCACCCTGACCACCGAGCGGTCCCGGGCACTGCAGGACGCCGAGCAGCGGCTGGGTGCCGCGGTGCTGAAGATGCTGCTCGCGGGGGAGCCGGACCATGCACGGGCGGTGGCGGGCCGGCTCTACGGCGGGCTGCTGGACGCGCCGTTCCGGGTGCTGGTCGCCGAGCCGGTGGCCGGTGTGGCGCCGTCGTCGGGCGTGGCCGCGGGCGCCGGGGCCGTGGGGGTGCTCGACGCGCTCGCCGATGCGATGGACTCCGCGGCCGCGAGGACCGGTGAGGCGGTGCTGGCCGTCCCCGACGGCGGCCGGCTGGTCGTGCTGGTCGCGGACGGCGGGGCAGCCGCGGAGGCCTCGGCCGCGTACGCCGCCGAGGCCGAGGCCCGCGCCGGTGCGCAGCCGCGTGCGCGGGGCCGGGCGGGGCGGGCGGAGACGGGGCACGGCGAGGAGGTGGCCGTCGGGCTGTCGGCGCCGACCGGGCCGATCGCCGCCGCGAACGCCTACCGCCAGGCCGAACAGGCGCTGTCGGTGGCGCGGCGGCGCGGCCGTGTGCTGGTCGAGCACGAGGACGTGGCGGCCGGGTCCGTGCTGCCGCTGCTCGCCGACGACGCGGTCCGTGCGTTCGCGGACGGGCTGCTGCGGGCGCTGCGGGAGCACGACGCGACCGGCCGCGGCGATCTGGTGGCCTCACTGCGCGCCTGGCTCGCCCGGCACGGCCAGTGGGACGCGGCCGCCGCCGACCTGGGAGTGCACCGCCACACCCTGCGCTATCGGATGCGGCGGGTGGAGGAGATCCTGGGGCGCTCGCTGGACGACGCGGATGTGCGGATGGAGCTGTGGCTGGCGCTCAAGGCGACCTCGGCGCCCCAGGGGGAGTGAGGGCGGGGCGCCCTGCTCGTTCCGCGCAGGTGGCAGCCCCGGGGGACCGGCGTGCGCGCTTCCGGGAGGCCGCGCATCCACCCGCCCCTGACCCGTCTCGTACGCCCCCTCCACCGCGGAGAGACGGGCGCAGTGATTTCGCCGCTTCGGACAAACGCCACGACGGCGCCGCACCCCTACCGTGGGTCCAGAGTCAAAACCGCAGAGACGCTCCCTGAGCCATGCGCACCACCCACCACTTCTGAAGGGCCGGGTTCCACTGTGCCGATCCCCACTGATGCAGCCCCCACCGCCTTTTGGCTCGCCGGCCGCGAGGCCACCGGCGAGGCCACCTTCGATGTCACCTCCCCCTGGGACGGACGTCTCGTCGGCACGGTGAGCGTCCCCACCGAGGCCCAGGTCGAGGCGGCCATCGCCGCCTCCGTCGCCGTCCAGGACGAACTCGCCGCGACCCCCGCGCATGTGCGGGCCGCCGCGCTGGACCATGTGCACCGCCGGCTGGTGGAGCGTACCGAGGAGATCGCCCGGCTGATCTCCGCGGAGAACGGCAAGCCCATGAAGTGGGCGCGCGGCGAGGTCGGCCGGGCCGTCTCCGTGTTCCGTTTCGCCGCCGAGGAGGCCCGCCGCTTCAACGGCGGTGAGGCGCAGCGCCTGGACACCGACGCCGGCGGCGCCGGCCGGCTGGCGCTGACCCGCCGCTTCCCGCGCGGCACGGTCCTGGGCATCGCCCCGTTCAACTTCCCGCTGAACCTCTGCGCCCACAAGATCGCCCCGGCCATCGCGGCCGGCGCCCCGATCCTCCTCAAGCCTGCCCCGGCCACCCCGCTCTCCGGCCTGATCCTCGGTGAGCTGCTGGCCGAGACCGACCTGCCGGCCGGTTCCTGGTCGATCCTCCCGGTGCCCAACGACCGTATGGAGGCGCTGGTCCAGGACGAGCGGCTGCCCGTGGTCTCCTTCACCGGCTCCGAGAAGGTCGGCTACGCGATCCTGGACTCGGTGCCGCGCAAGCACTGCACCCTGGAGCTCGGCGGCAACGGCGCGGCCGTTGTCCTGCCGGACTTCTCCACCGAGGCGGACCTGGACTGGGCGGCACAGCGCATCGCCACCTTCTCCAACTACCAGGGCGGGCAGTCCTGCATCTCGGTGCAGCGGGTCATCGCGGACGCGTCCGTGTACGACCGGCTGGTGCCCAAGATCGTGGCGGCCGTCGAGGCACAGGTCACCGGCGACCCGTCGGACGACGCGACCGAGGTCGGCCCGCTGGTCAACGAGGACGCCGCCAAGCGCGTCGAGTCCTGGGTGGACGAGGCCGTGGAGCGCGGGGCGAAGCTGCTCGCGGGCGGCAAGCGCGACGGTGCCTCCTACGCGCCGACCGTGCTGGAGGACGTGCCCGCCGACGCCACCCTCGCCTGCGAAGAGGTCTTCGGCCCGGTGCTCACGATCAAGAAGGTCGACGGGGAGGCCGAGGCCTTCGCGGCCGTCAACGACTCCAAGTTCGGCCTGCAGGCGGGGGTGTTCACCCACGACGTGAACACCGCCTTCCGTGCCCACCGCGCGCTGGAGGTCGGCGGCGTGATCGTCGGCGATGTGCCGTCCTACCGCGCCGACCAGATGCCGTACGGCGGTGTGAAGCAGTCCGGTGTGGGCCGCGAGGGCGTGCGCTTCGCGATGGACGACTACACCTACGAGCGGGTACTGGTCCTCACCGGCCTGGCCCTGTAACACCCGGCCCGGCCCGGACCGGTGGACAGCGACGGCCATCCCTTGGGCCGTATCGCCGTCCGGGCCCCGGCCGGCGCACCACCCGGCGCCGGTCCTCGACGCGGCGCGCTCCGGCACCCTGTTTCCGGAGCGCGCCGCGTCCCCCGTTTTCCGGCACCGCCATGCCGGATCTTGACGGTACGGGACGCGCCCCCTCCGCTTCCTCCTGTCTGAGAGGGAGCCGCGGATGTACCCCAGGGGGGAATCGCCACCGCGCGTACAACCTTCGCGGTATGCCGCACCCCCCGAAGGGCGGAGGGCGGCCGGCCGGCCCGGTCCGGTGCCGGGGGGTATGTCCCGCTTGGTGTGCGGTGGCCCGAACACTCCCCTGCGCCTGGTAGCTCCAGTGGTGCAACCCGTGCGGATCGGGTAACTCTCACAAGTAGCGCTGTCCAGCGGCCGACCGGCCCGCCGGCGCTGAACTCCCGACCCAGCGGCGAGGTGAGCTCCTGATGACCGCTCCATCCATCCGCAACGTTTCCGAGCGCGAAGCACGCCAGGTCGCCGAAGCGGCACGCGAGCAGGACTGGCGCAAGCCCAGCTTCGCCAAGGAACTGTTCCTGGGGCGCTTCCGGCTCGACCTCATCCATCCGCACCCCACCCCCGCGGTCGACGACGTACGCCGCGGCGAGAAGTTCCTCGCCACGCTGCGCGAGTTCTGCGAGAGCGAGGTCGACGGCGCCCGGATCGAGCGCGAGGGGCAGATCCCGGACGAGACCGTCGACGGGCTCAAGGCGCTCGGCGCGTTCGGGATGAAGATCGACCCCAAGTACGGCGGCCTGGGCCTCACCCAGGTCTACTACAACCGGGCCCTGTCCCTCGTCGGCACCGCCAGCCCCGCCATCGGCGCGCTGCTCTCGGCGCATCAGTCGATCGGTGTACCGCAGCCCCTGAAGCTGTTCGGCACCAAGGAGCAGAAGGAAACCTTCCTGCCGCGCTGCGCCCGTACGGACATCTCGGCCTTCCTGCTGACCGAGCCCGATGTCGGCTCGGACCCCGCCCGGCTGGCGACCACGGCCGTCCCGGACGGTACGGACTATGTGCTCGACGGTGTGAAGCTGTGGACCACCAACGGGGTGGTCGCCGATCTGCTGGTGGTGATGGCGCGGGTGCCCGCGTCCGAGGGCCACAAGGGCGGCATCACGGCCTTCGTCGTCGAGGCGGACTCACCCGGCATCACCGTCGAGAACCGCAATGCGTTCATGGGCCTGCGCGGCCTGGAGAACGGTGTCACCCGCTTCCACCAGGTACGGGTCCCGGCCGCGAACCGCATCGGCCCCGAGGGCGCCGGTCTGAAGATCGCCCTGACCACCCTCAACACCGGCCGGCTGTCGCTGCCCGCGATGTGCGTCGGCTCCGGCAAGTGGTGCCTGAAGATCGCCCGTGAGTGGTCCGCGGCCCGTGAGCAGTGGGGCCGGCCGGTCGCCAAGCATGAGGCCGTCGGCGCCAAGATCTCCTTCATCGCCGCCACCACCTTCGCCCTCGAAGCGGTCGTCGACCTCTCCTCCCAGATGGCCGACGAGAACCGCAACGACATCCGCATCGAGGCCGCCCTCGCCAAGCTCTACGGCTCCGAGATGGGCTGGCTGATGGCCGACGAGCTGGTCCAGATCCGCGGCGGCCGCGGCTTCGAGACCGCCGACTCGCTCGCCGCCCGCGGCGAACGCGCCGTCCCCGCCGAGCAGATGCTGCGCGATATGCGCATCAACCGGATCTTCGAGGGCTCCACGGAGATCATGCATCTGCTGATCGCCCGCGAGGCGGTGGACGCCCATCTGTCGGTCGCCGGCGATCTCATCGACCCCGACAAGACCCTCGCCGACAAGGGCCGGGCGGCGGCCCGGGCCGGCGGGTTCTACGCCCGCTGGCTGCCCAAGCTCGTCGCCGGTCCGGGCCAGCTCCCGCGTACGTACCAGGAGTTCGGCCGGCTCTCGGGCCATCTGCGCTATGTCGAGCGGACCTCCCGCAAGCTCGCCCGCTCCACCTTCTACGCGATGTCCCGCTGGCAGGGCCGGATGGAGACCAAACAGGGCTTCCTCGGCCGGATCGTCGACATCGGCGCCGAACTCTTCGCGATGAGCGCGGCCTGCGTACGGGCCGAGTATCTGCGGGAGACCGATGACCACGGCCGGGAGGCGCAGCAGCTGGCCGATGTGTTCTGCCGGCAGGCGCGGATCCGCGTCGAGGAGCTGTTCGGCCGGCTGTGGAGCAACACCGATGAACTCGACCGCAAGGTCGTCTCCGGAGTCCTCGACGGCAGCTACGCCTGGCTGGAGGAGGGCATCATCGACCCCAGCGGCGAGGGCCCCTGGATCGCCGACGCCACTCCGGGCCCGAGCATGACCGACAACGTCCGGCGCCCCATCCGCTGAACGTACCTCGGCCGTGCGCCCAGGGCCGGTCCGGCAGCGATCCACCGGACCGGCCCTGGAGCATGTCCCGCCGAGCGCGCCGAGCCACCTGATCCATTTGACCGATCCGGGGCCTGTCCTCCGGATCGGCCCGCGCCCGCGGCTGATCCACAAGACAGCCCTAGGTGTCACGGCCCCCTCGGCGACCGGCCACAATGGACCACATGACGGACTCCCTCGCCCACCCGCAACTGCGTTTCGAGCCGGCCGCCACCCACGCGGACGGCCCGCGCGACATCGTGATCCTCGGCTCGACCGGGTCGATCGGCACGCAGGCGATCGACATCGTGCTGCGCAACCCCGACCGGTTCCGGGTGACCGCGCTCTCCGCGGCCGGCGGCCGGGTCGAGCTGCTCGCCGATCAGGCGCACCAGCTGCGGGTGACCGCCGTCGCCGTGGCGCGCGAGGAGGCGGTGCCCGCGCTGCGTACGGCGCTGGCGGACCGCTACGGCGCGGGCGAGCCGCTGCCCGAGATCCTGGCCGGCCCCGACGCGGCCACCGACCTGGCCGCCTCCCCCTGCCACACCGTCCTCAACGGCATCACCGGCTCCATCGGCCTCGCCCCTACCCTCGCCGCCCTCAAGGCGGGCCGGGTGCTCGCGCTGGCCAACAAGGAGTCGCTGATCGTCGGCGGCCCCCTGGTCAAGGCGCTCGCCGCGCCCGGCCAGATCATCCCCGTCGACTCCGAGCACTCCGCGCTCTTCCAGGCGCTCGCCGGCGGTGCGCGGGCAGAGGTCCGCAAGCTGGTGGTCACCGCCTCCGGCGGCCCGTTCCGCGGCCGCACCAAGCGCGAGCTGGAAGAGGTCACGCCCGAGCAGGCGCTGGCCCACCCCACCTGGGCGATGGGGCCGGTCATCACGATCAACTCCGCGACGCTGGTCAACAAGGGGCTGGAGGTCATCGAGGCGCATCTGCTCTACGACGTCCCCTTCGACCGCATCGAGGTCGTCGTCCATCCGCAGTCCTACATCCACTCGATGGTGGAGTTCACCGACGGCTCCACACTCGCCCAGGCCAGCCCGCCCGACATGCGGATGCCGATCGCGCTGGGCATCGGCTGGCCGGAGCGGGTTCCGGACGCGGCCCCGGGCGTGGACTGGACGAAGGCGCAGACCTGGGAGTTCTTCCCGCTGGACGAGGAGGCCTTCCCGTCCGTCCCGCTGGCCTGCCGGGTCGGTGATCTGGGCGGCACCGCCCCCGCCGTGTTCAACGCGGCGAACGAGGAATGTGTGGAGGCATTCCTCAAGGGCGGGCTGCCGTTCACCGGGATTGTGGATACGGTCGCCGCAGTGGTCGCCGAGCACGGCACGCCCGGACGGGGAACCTCCCTGACCGTCGCGGACGTCCTGGAGGCGGAAACCTGGGCGCGCGCCCGCGCCCGCGAACTGGCCGCCCGTGCGGCACGGACACCTTCGGAGGCTCGCGCATGACGACCTGGATGACCATCCTCGGCATAGTCGTCTTCGTCGTCGGCCTGCTGTTCTCCATTGCCTGGCACGAGCTCGGCCATCTCTCCACGGCCAAGCTGTTCGGTATCCGCGTGCCGCAGTACATGGTGGGCTTCGGGCCGACGCTCTTCTCCCGCAAGAAGGGCGATACCGAGTACGGCATCAAGGCCGTCCCGCTCGGCGGCTACATCCGCATGATCGGCATGTTCCCGCCCGGCGACGACGGAAAGCTGCAGGCCCGCTCCACCTCGCCGTTCCGCGGCATGATCGAGGACGCCCGCTCGGCGGCCTTCGAGGAGCTGCAGCCCGGCGACGAGAAGCGGCTCTTCTACACCCGCAAGCCCTGGAAGCGCGTCATCGTGATGTTCGCCGGGCCGTTCATGAATCTGATCCTTGCGGTCGTGATCTTCATGAGCGTGCTGATGGGCTTCGGCATCAACACCCAGACCACCCAGGTCGGCTCGGTCTCGGAGTGCGTCATCTCGGTCGCCGCCAAGACCGACAAATGCCCGGCCGGCGCCAAGGACTCCCCGGCCAAGGCCGCGGGCCTGCGGGCCGGCGACAAGATCGTCTCGTTCAACGGCCGTCCCGTGCCGGACTGGGGCGCCCTGCAGCAGCAGATCCGTGACACCACCGGGCCCGCGACCCTCGTCGTCGAGCGGCACGGCGCGCGCACCACTCTGCACGCCGA
This sequence comes from Streptomyces sp. NPDC048637, assembly GCF_040650675.1. Taxonomy (NCBI): domain Bacteria; kingdom Bacillati; phylum Actinomycetota; class Actinomycetes; order Kitasatosporales; family Streptomycetaceae; genus Streptomyces; species Streptomyces sp. NPDC048637. Next base: position 3,760 of record NZ_JBEZHQ010000020.1, on the reverse strand, counting down.
CCTCATCGAGAACAAGGTCGCCAAGACCGACGGCCACGGCGGCTATGTCCCCGGCGAATTCGTCACCGCCGGCTTCCTCGGCTTCACCCCGGCCAGCGGCGTCGTCCAGCAGTCCTTCGGCCAGTCCGTCGACCGCATGGGCAACATGGTCGAGCAGGGTGTCTCCTCGCTGATCAACCTGCCCGCCAAGGTCCCGGACCTGTGGGACGCGGCCTTCAACGGCGGCGAACGCAAGCAGGACTCCCCGATGGGCGTGGTCGGCGCGGCCCGGGTCGGCGGCGAGGTCTTCTCCCTGGACATCCCGCCGGAGCAGCGGGTGGCCACCATGCTCTTCCTGGTCGCCGGCTTCAACCTCTCGCTGTTCCTGTTCAACATGCTGCCGCTGCTGCCGCTGGACGGCGGGCACATCGCCGGCGCCCTGTGGGAGTCCCTCCGACGGGCCTTCGCCAAGATCGTCCGGCGGCCCGACCCCGGCCCGTTCGACGTCGCCAAGCTGATGCCGGTCGCCTACGTCGTCGCCGGGATCTTCATCTGCTTCACGCTGCTGGTGCTCGTCGCCGACGTGGTGAATCCGGTGAAGCTGACCTGAAAACGGGTTTGGCGGCGGCCGGGCCCCTTCGTGGCGTGTGCCGGGGCACCTCTGTGGCGTTTGGAGGTGCCCGGCCGTCTCCATTCGTGGCGCCACACGGGCGCGATGTGCTTGCCGCGACTCCTGTGCCGTAATCTCGAAGACCGGAGCCCGCCGCTGCGGGGCCTAGATCCACACCTTGGGGTTGCTCGCCAGATGACTGCCATTTCACTGGGAATGCCGGACGTACCGACCAAGCTTGCCGACCGCCGGGTCAGCCGCAAGATCCAGGTCGGGCCGGTTGCCGTGGGCGGAGACGCACCGGTCTCGGTGCAGTCGATGACGACCACACGTACGTCCGACATCGGTGCGACGCTGCAGCAGATCGCCGAGCTGACGGCCTCCGGCTGCCAGATCGTCCGCGTCGCCTGCCCGACACAGGACGACGCCGATGCGCTGCCCGTGATCGCCCGGAAGTCTCAGATTCCGGTCATCGCGGACATCCATTTCCAGCCGAAGTACGTCTTCGCCGCGATCGATGCCGGCTGCGCGGCGGTCCGGGTCAACCCCGGCAACATCAAGCAGTTCGACGACCAGGTCAAGGAGATCGCCAAGGCCGCCGGCGACGCCGGCACCCCGATCCGGATCGGGGTCAACGCCGGCTCCCTGGACCGCCGCCTGCTGCAGAAGTACGGCAAGGCCACCCCCGAGGCGCTCGTCGAGTCCGCGCTGTGGGAGGCGTCCCTCTTCGAGGAGCACGGCTTCCGCGACATCAAGATCTCGGTCAAGCACAACGACCCGGTCGTGATGGTCAATGCCTACCGGCAGCTCGCCGCCCAGTGCGACTACCCCCTCCACCTCGGCGTCACGGAGGCCGGCCCCGCCTTCCAGGGCACCATCAAGTCCGCCGTCGCCTTCGGCGCGCTGCTCAGCGAGGGCATCGGCGACACCATCCGGGTCTCGCTGTCCGCGCCGCCCGCCGAAGAGGTCAAGGTCGGCATCTCCATCCTGGAGTCGCTCAACCTCCGCCAGCGCCGGCTGGAGATCGTCTCCTGCCCGTCCTGCGGCCGTGCCCAGGTCGATGTCTACAAGCTCGCCGACGAGGTCACCGCGGGCCTGGACGGCATGGAGGTGCCGCTGCGCGTCGCCGTCATGGGCTGCGTCGTCAACGGCCCCGGTGAGGCCCGCGAGGCCGACCTCGGTGTCGCCTCCGGCAACGGCAAGGGCCAGATCTTCGTCAAGGGCGAGGTCATCAAGACCGTCCCCGAGTCGAAGATCGTCGAGACCCTCATCGAAGAGGCCATGAAGATCGCCGAGCAGATGGAGAAGGACGGCATCGCCTCCGGCGAGCCGACCGTGGCCGTCGCGGGCTGACCCACGGCCCCGCACCGCCGCTGAGCCCCGCCGCCCGCCCGGGCCGCGGGGCTCAGCGCTGCCCGGGACGATCCGTCCCGCAGCGGCCGGGTGCTCCCCGCAGGCGCGAGGTAAAGTGCCAAGACCTGCTCCCGCCTGGCCTCCCAGGCCCGTAACGGTGAGGCTTTCCGACACGTGCTGACGACCACCGCCATCAAGGTCCTCGAGCCCGGGGAGCTCGACGACGCCCTCGCGGTCCTCGACCGCGATCCGGTCGCCAATGCCTTTGTCGCCGCCCGCGTACAGATCGCCGGCCTCGACCCCTGGCGGCTGGGCGGCGAGATGTGGGGCTGGTACGTGGACGGCCGCCTGGAGTCGCTCTGCTACGCCGGCGCCAACCTCGTCCCGGTCTGCGCCACCTCCGAAGCCATCCGCGGCTTCGCGGAGCGCGCCCGCCGCCAGGGCCGCCGCTGCTCGTCCATCGTCGGCCCCGCGGAACCCACCGCCGAACTGTGGTCGCTCCTGGAGCCGTACTGGGGACCGGCCCGCGAAATCCGCGCCCACCAGCCCCTGATGGTCACCACGGCACCGTCCGCCGAGATCGCCCCCGATCCGTACGTCCGGCGGATCCGCAAGAACGAGATGGACCTGATCATGCCCGCGTGCGTGGCCATGTTCACCGAGGAGGTCGGCATCTCCCCGATGGCGGGTGACGGCGGACTCCTCTACCAGGCCAGGGTCGCCGAACTCGTCGGTGCCGGCCGGTCCTTCGCCCGTATAGAGAACGGCAAGGTCATCTTCAAGGCCGAGATCGGCGCCGCCACCCAGCGGGCCTGCCAGATCCAGGGCGTCTGGGTCGACCCCGCCTACCGCGGCAAAGGCCTCTCCGAGACCGGGATGGCCGCCGTGCTGCGCTACGCCCTCAGCGACGTCGCCCCCATCGTCAGCCTCTACGTCAACGACTTCAACACCGCGGCCCGCGCCTCCTATCGCCGGGTGGGCTTCGAGGAAGTCGGAGCGTTCATGAGCGTACTGTTCTGACGCACCGCCTTGTACGCTCCGAGCATGGATGACGTCGCGGTCGGCCCCCTTGATCTCGCTGCCCGCGTGGATGACGCGCTGGCCGTCCAGGCGCTCGCCTTCGGCCTGAGCCCCGAGGAGACCGCCGTCCGCCGGCACATCGTGCTGCGCCACTTCGGCTGCCCCGGCGCCCGCGCGCTCGGCGCCACCACCCCCGACGGCCGGCTGGTCGGCTTCGTCTACGGCATGCCCAACGACCGCGCCCACTGGTGGTCCACCGTCGTCCAGCCCTACCTCCGCAGCGAGGGCCTCGACCACTGGCTCGACGACTCCTTCACCATCACCGAGCTGCATGTCCACCCCGCCCACCAGCAGCGTGGCATCGGCCGGGCGCTGATCACCCGCATCACCGACGAGGCCGCCGAACCGCGCTCGATCCTGTCGGCCATCGACACCGAGAGCCCGGCCCGCCGCCTCTACCGCTCCCTCGGCTACCGCGACCTCGCCCGCCGCGTCCTCTTCCCGAGCGCCCCCACGCCCTACGCAGTGATGGGCGCCACTCTTCCGCTGCAGCGCCCCTGACCCTCCGCTGCACTTGGCCTTCCTTCCCACGTTTTCGGCTGTCCCGCCGTGGGGGTTGTTCGCCGTTGCGGCTCCGCTGCGCGGGGCGTGGGCTCGGGTGATGTTTGCGGGTGCCCCGCCGTTGCGCCTGCGGCGGGCAGGTGGTTGTCGGGTGCGGTGACGGACCTCCGGGGCCTGGTGTGTGGACTGCTTCGCTTTTAGTACAAACAACACGCCCCACCCGCCCCTCCCCACCCC
>NZ_JBEZHQ010000019.1:0-148991 GCF_040650675.1 Streptomyces sp. NPDC048637 | reverse complement strand
CAACCGCCATCTGGCACAACTGGACCACCGGAGCCCCAGCCAAACGATCCCTGACCGCCTACGACCACTGAGAACATCGGACTCATTCATCTAGCTCTGCAGGACGTCCTTGACGAACACCATGCCGTCGCTGTCCGCCAGGTGGGCCGGGTCAAGCGGGGCATATCCGAACCAGGGGGATACGCGGGGCACGGGAAGTGTGTCGCCGAGGGCGGTGGCCAGCTGCGGGGCGTCGATGACGTAGCGGTTCTCCGGGAGCGCGTGCAGGAGTCCTTCGACGGTGTCCGGGGGCGGGGCGTCCACTCCCTGGTGCGGGATCGTGCCGAGGGCCGTGGCCACGAAGGCGTACTCCTGGCCGAGTTGGGCGCTCACCAGCGCACCGGCGCTCCACCACTCCACCGGCCCCTCCCACATCTGCATCGTGCTCTTCTCCCGCTGGAGATGGGAGTTGTGGGCGTGGATGAGTGCCGGGCCCCGAGCAGCGACGGCAAGGAGGTTCTGGGCCATCATCGAGTCCCGCAGCGCGCACAGCCGCGTCATGCGGGCCGGTGAGGTGTTGGCCATCCAGTGGTGGTAGCGCAGCAGGCCGATGGCGGTGCGTCCGTACAGGCGCGCCCGGTCCCAGTCGTGCCGCGAGGTCGCTGTGATCAGGTGCGGCGTCTGTTCGTCCAGCAGCGCCACCAGATCGTCGGCGAGCAGCCGCAGTTGGCCGGCCTCGGCGGACCGCCCCACGGACTGGGCCGGGTCCCTCATCGCGGCGGGGTTGGTCCACCGGTCGTCGGTGCCGAGCAGGCGGTCGAGCGTTTCCGCGGTGCAGGGGAGCAGGTGCACATCCACCCGGGCCGCGAGGTAGCCGTGGAGTGCGGTGAGGGCCTGTCGGGGGCTCGCGGCGCCGGTGATCTCCAGCGGGCCGTCGAAGCCGGCGAAGCGGAGCCGCTCGGACGCCGGCCGGCTGTCGTTGTAGGCGCGCATCCAGCGCACGAGCTCGCGGTTGGCCGCGGAGGTGCCCCAGCCGTGGCTGAATCCGTGCTCCATGGCCTCGTCGAGGGTGCCCGTGCCCGAGGTGACGTAGTCGTCCACGACCAGGCCCCTCATGCAGTCGCTCTCGATCGCGATCGTTCCGTAGCCCTCTTGCTCGACGAGCTGCCGGAACAGCTCGTTGCGCAGGTCGAGCAGGGTGTCCTCGCCGTGGGTGGGCTCGCCCAGCGCGAGCAGTCGCGGCCGGGCGGGGAGCAGCCTCATGACGGCGGTCGCCTCTACGGCATGGGCGGTGTCCTTGATATCAGGTGTCATACCTTCAACGGTATCGTTGAACCTTCGGTGGAAACTTTCTCGCGATATCGGCAGGATCATGACACGAAACCTTCAAAGCAGTGAGCGGCTCCGGCCGATTGACCTGGCGCGCGGGCACGGTCTGTCCACGCAGGCGATCAGGAACTACGAGGAGGCCGGCATCCTTCCGACCGCCGGTCGCACACCCCACGGCTACCGCACCTACACCCCGCTGCACGCCCGGGCCCTGCGCGCGTTTCTCGCCCTGGTACCCGGCCACGGCCATCAGACGGCGACGTCGATCATGCGGGCCGTGAACCAGGGCGCGGTCGATGAGGCGTTCCGCCTCATCGACGAGAGCCACGCCCAGCTCCTCGACGACCGGCGGACCCTCCAGGCCGTGGAGAGCGCCCTCCGCGATCTGGAGCCCACCACGGCGTCCGGGCCCGGTGTGGGGTCCGAGGCGGCCGCGGTGTCCGGGCCCGGCGGCACGTTCATCGGGCCGCTGGCAGACAAGCTCGGAATCCGGCCCGCGACGCTGCGCAAGTGGGAGCGCGCCGGGCTGGTGCGCCCGCGCCGCGACCCGCGGACCGGGTACCGCGTCTACGACGAGGCCGGCGTACGGGACGCACGGCTGGCCCACCAACTCAGGCGGGGCGGCTACCTGCTGGAGCAGATCGCCCCGCTGATCGCCCAGGTGCGGGCGGCCGGCGGGCTGGAGCCGCTGGAGGCCGCACTGCGCGACTGGCACGGACGGCTGTCCGCCCGCGGGCGGACGATGCTGACCGGCGCCGCAGAACTGGAGGCGTACCTCCTGTCACCGTCGTTGTCCCCCACGTAGGCGCAGCGGTCCTGGCAGAGGTCCCAGCGGTTGTCGCGTCCGGTGCCGGTGTGGACGCGGACCTGGCTGTGGCCGTTCAGGCGCACATTGCCGAAGCGGTAGGCGTGACCGTTGAGACGGTCGGACAGGGGCCGTCCACGCAAGTTGGCAGGGCCACAGCGGGGTGCCGGAAACCAGACCCCCGGCCGGTCTGGCGAACCCCCACACCGCGACCGCCGGTCATGTCTTGGCGGAAGAAATTCAGTTTGGTGATATGAGACCTGGACATATGTGCAATCCCGTCAAACCAGGCTCTGCCGCATGGAGTTGTCGGCGGTGCGTCAGCACGGCAGGCCTCACCGCAGGGGTCGGACAGTGGGCTGACACGGTGAATCCGTTGATCGGTACGAGTGAAGACAGGGACGGGCCGTTGCTCAGGCTTGGCGGATGGGAGCACGCCCGGTAGCAAGACGCGGGGTACCAACAGCGAGGTGCAGGAGCGCACAGTGAAGAACATGCCACGCGTCAATTTCGTGATCGCAGGAGCTTGCGGTCTGCTCCTGGCTGCCGGCGGGGCGTCGCCCGCCCAGGCGTGGGACGGCGGCGGACTGTTCGGCGGCGGCGGTGGGGACGGCGTCTGGAACAGCGACACCGTGGCCCGCTTCCACGCCGGGTTCACCTGCACGGACCGGGCCAGAATCTGCATCAACGGGCCACTGAACAGCGGAAACGTCCGGAACTCGCAGAACGTCCACCTCTCCGGCAACAACAGCAACAGCGGCAGCCCGACCAACGTCAACGGCAACACCAACGACGATGCCGGCGGCACGACCGGAGCCGAGAACAAGACCAGCAACAACCAGCAGCACATCGGCCGCGGCGGCAAGCAGAAGCTGTGACCCCACGCTGACTCCGGCCCCCTCCGGCCTCCGGCGCGATCCGGGTGCCGGAGGGCTGTGCGGCCGTGACGGCGCCGGCGGTCGCCGCGTTCGCGTTCGCGTTCGCGTTCAGCAGGCGTCGCCCGGTGACGCCTGCCTGTGTGGTGATCGGTGGCCTGGTCTGGGTACCCGCGCCCCTGCGTCAGCCGTTCTGGGCCCGGTCGTACACCTTCTTGGCCGTGGCCCCCAGCACCTCTCCTTGCATCTCGGTCGGTGTCAGGGAGTCCAGCGCACTGTTGACCGATACCAGGACCCCCTTGCCGGTGGTGGCGTCGAAGTCGGCCAGCCACGGGCCGCCGCTGGAGCCGCCGCTCATGTCGCAGGGGATGGCCTGCAGGCCATCCTTCTTCGTCGCCGTACCGACGCAGCGGAGGAGTTCCTCGCCGAGCTGCGGGCGGGTGGCGGAGTAGCCGAAGGCGGAGACGGAGCCGCCCACGGGGCGGTTGAAGGCGATGTCCTGGCCGCCCACGACGTCGGTGAGCTTGCGGCCGCTCTTGTCTGTGTCGACGACCAGCGTGGACAGGTCGTCGGTGGAGTCCTGCTCCCAGCTGCGCGGGGTCACGGCGGTGCGGACCGCGAACGCCCCGTAGGGCGTCTTGCCCTTGCTGTAGCCGGGGACGAACACCATCGAGACGTTGGTGTTGTAGGGAGAGGAGCCCCGACGCACACAGTGCGCCGCGGTCATCACGGCGGAGCGGTTGGCGCTCTTGACGGCAGTGGCCGTGCACCAGGTGTCGGCGCCGTTCGCGTTGACGAAGAAGAGCCGCCCGACGGTCTTCAGAGCGGTGCCCTGCCACGGCTTGGCCTTCGGTCCGGTCGGACCGAGGTCCACGGACTTCCCCACAGCCTTGATGCGGGCGGGTGTCCAGTAGGCGAGAGCCTCCTGGCGCTCCTTGGCCGTGTACGTCAGGGCGGAGACCGGGTCGGCCGCGGCGGCACGGGCCTGGCCGGCCACGGCCGTCGCCGGGATCGGGGCAGCGAGGACGAGGGCCGTACCGGCCACGGCGAGTCCCATGGCCCGGCCACGAAGACGCCGGATCACGGAAGTGGATGTCTCGGACACAGCAGATGTCTCCTCGGCTGGTGCAGGCAGCGGACAGGGGCTTCCCATCCGCTCTACTAGAGAGGGCAATCCGCCTGATTGGTTGCGTTGTTGACGATCTGTGACACAAGTGCGTGGATGCACGACGTGTGGTGTGACCAGCGTCCGGGGCGGCCGATCCTGGGCGTTCCCCACCTTCTGTTTGCCATGCTCCGCGATGGCCCCTTCTCCCCACCACGAACTCCAGAACCGCTGGACCGAGTGATCGCTTCAGAATGCGGTGCGCAGTCGTCTCAAACAGATGACGCTGCAGGCGAGTTCGCGGAACCCTAGGTCGAAGAGATCGGTCATGGTCGCTGCTCGCGGCGGGGTCAGCACTCGATGACGTTGACGGCGAGGCCGCCGCGGGCGGTCTCCTTGTACTTGACCTTCATGTCGGCGCCGGTGTCCTTCATGGTCTTGATGACCTTGTCGAGGGAGACGTGGTGGCGGCCGTCGCCGCGCAGCGCCATCCGGGCGGCGGTGACGGCCTTGACCGCGGCCATGCCGTTGCGCTCGATGCACGGGATCTGGACGAGGCCGCCGACGGGGTCGCAGGTCAGGCCGAGGTTGTGCTCCATGCCGATCTCGGCGGCGTTCTCCACCCGCTCGGGGCTACCGCCCAGCACTTCGGCGAGGCCGCCGGCGGCCATGGAGCAGGCGGAGCCGACCTCGCCCTGGCAGCCGACCTCGGCGCCGGAGATGGAGGCGTTCTCCTTGAAGAGCATGCCGATGGCGCCGGCCGCGAGCAGGAAGCGGACGACCCCGTCCTCGTCGGCGCCGGGCACGAAGTTGACGTAGTAGTGCAGGACGGCGGGGATGATGCCGGCCGCGCCGTTGGTGGGGGCGGTCACCACCCGGCCGCCGGCCGCGTTCTCCTCGTTCACGGACATCGCGTAGAGCGTGGTCCACTCCATCGCACGGGCCGCGTGGTCGCCTTCGGAGCGCAGCTGGCGGGCGGAGTGGGCGGCGCGGCGGCGGACCTTCAGCCCGCCGGGCAGGATCCCCTCGCGGCTCATCCCGCGGCCCACACAGGCCTGCATGACCTGCCAGATCTCCAGCAGCCCGGTGCGGATCTCGTCCTCGGTGCGCCAGGCCTTCTCGTTCTCCAGCATCAGGGCGGAGATGGACAGACCGGTCTCCCGGGTCAGCCGCAGCAGCTCGTCGCCGGTGCGGAAGGGGTGGGTCAGCGCCGTGTTGTCGAGCTTGATGCGGTCCTCGCCGATCGCTTCCTCGTCTACGACGAAGCCACCGCCGACCGAGTAGTACGTCTTCTCCAGCAGCGTCGCCCCCTCCGTGTCACAGGCGAACAGGGTCATGCCATTGGCGTGGTAGGGCAGGGAGCGGCGGCGGTGCAGGACCAGGTGCGCGGAGACGTCGACGTCGATCTCGTGGACGGGGCCGATCTCCGCCGCCAGCAGGCGCAGGCGCCCCGTGCTGCGGATCCGCTCGACCTCGTCGTCGGCCGTCTCCACGTCCACCGTCCGGGGGGAGTGCCCCTCCAGGCCGAGCAGCACCGCCTTCGGCGTGCCGTGGCCGTGACCGGTGGCGCCGAGGGAGCCGAACAGCTCCGCCCGTACCGAGACCGTCTGCGCCAACAGGCCGCCCTCCTTCAGACGGCGGACGAACATCTGGGCGGCCCGCATCGGGCCGACGGTGTGCGAGCTGGACGGTCCGATGCCGATGGAAAACAGGTCGAACACGGAGATGGACACGAGTGGCTCCTCGAGAGTCGAGCGCGGGCATGGGCCCGCGCGGGCGATTGAGCCTCCCCCTCTGTCATGGGCCTGAGAGCTTCGCCGCGTGGAGGTCTGCGGCTTGCACCGTGGGCGAGGCGCGTGCGCGCCTGCTTTCCAGAGTCCGCCTCCGCCGCGCGGTAACGAGGCCTGAGAGTTTCCGGGGAGGATTTGCTCCTTCGGCGCCGCACCTTGGGGGTGTGGACTCTCCCGCGCAGAATCGTCAGCGGTGTCTTCAGTTGTGTGGTCCTTGCCGGGACCTCATGTCGAGTGCTTGCTGGTACAGCTTTCCGGCGCGGTAGGAGGACCGGACCAGAGGTCCGGACAGCACGCCGGCGAAACCGATCTCCTCGGCTTCTTCCTTGAGTTCGACGAACTCCTCAGGCCGGACCCACCGTTCCACGGGGTGGTGCCGCGCCGAGGGGCGCAGGTACTGGGTGATGGTGACCAGGTCGCAGCCGGCGGCGTGCAGGTCGGCCAGCGCGGTGGAGATCTCCGCCCGGGTCTCCCCCAGGCCAAGGATCAGGTTCGACTTGGTGACCAGGCCGAACTCCCGTGCCGCGGTGAGCACTCCGAGCGACCTGTCGTAGCGGAAGGCGGGCCGGATCCGTTTGAAGATCCGCGGCACCGTCTCCACGTTGTGGGCCAGTACTTCCGGCCGCGACTCGAATACCTGGGCCAGCAGCTCGGGGACACCGTTGAAGTCCGGGACCAGGTTCTCCACCCCGGTGCCTGGGTTCAGCGTGTGGATCTGCCGGACCGTCTCGGCGTAGAGCCAGGCACCACCGTCGGGCAGGTCGTCACGGGCCACCCCGGTGATCGTGGCGTACCGCAGTGCCATCTTGGCCACCGACTCCGCCACCCGGCGCGGCTCCTCCCGGTCCAGCGCCTGCGGCTTGCCGGTGTCGATCTGGCAGAAGTCACAGCGCCGGGTGCACTGGTCACCGCCGATGAGGAAGGTGGCTTCGCGGTCCTCCCAGCACTCGAAGATGTTCGGGCACCCCGCCTCCTCACATACGGTGTGCAACCCTTCGGCCTTCACCTGCGACCGCAACGCGTTGTACTCCGGGCCCATGCGTACCCGTGTCCTCATCCACTCGGGCTTGCGCTCGACCGGGGTCCGGCTGTTGCGCACCTCCAGCCGCAGCAGCCGGCGGCCGTCGGGCGAGGCGGACGGTGTAAGGGCGTCGCTCATGTCACAGCTCCGGGTACAACGGGTGGGCGTCGGCGAGCGTAGCCACACGAGCCCGCAGCTTGGCCGCGAGCCCCGGGTCGTACGCCGGCTTGAGGGCCTCGGCGATGATGTCCGCGACCGTCGCGAATTCGGCTTCCGCGAAGCCGCGGCCGGCCAGCGCCGGCGTACCGATCCGCAGTCCCGAGGTCACCATCGGCGGGCGGGGGTCGAACGGTACGGCGTTGCGGTTGACCGTGATGCCGATGTCGTGCAGACGGTCCTCCGCCTGCTGTCCGTCGAGCTCCGATTCCCGCAGGTCGACCAGGACCAGATGGACGTCGGTGCCACCGGACAGCACGGACACACCCGCGTCCGCGACATCGGGAGCCCTCAGCCGTTCGGCGAGAATCCGGGCACCCGTGAGGGTGCGCTCCTGGCGCCGGTGGAACGCCGGCTCGGACGCCATCTTGAACGCGACCGCCTTGGCGGCGATCACATGCTCCAGTGGCCCGCCCTGCTGGCCGGGGAAGACCGCACTGTTGACCTTCTTCGCCACGTCCGCACGGTGGGTCAGCACCACTCCACCGCGCGGCCCGCCGAGGGTCTTGTGCGTGGTCGTGGTGACCAGGTCGGCGTGCGGCACCGGGTTGGGGTGCAGGCCCGCGGCGACCAGACCGGCGAAGTGCGCCATGTCCACCATCAGGTAGGCGCCCGACCGGTCCGCGATCCGCCGGAAGGCGGCGAAGTCCAGCTGCCGGGGGTAGGCCGACCAGCCCGCGATGATCAGCTGCGGCCGGTGCTCCATGGCCAGCCGCTCGACCTCGGCCATGTCGACGCGGTTGTCCTCCGCGGAGACGTGGTAGGCGACGGTGCGGTAGAGCTTGCCGGAGAAGTTGATCCGCATGCCGTGGGTGAGGTGCCCGCCGTGCGCGAGGTCCAGGCCCAGGATGGTGTCTCCCGGTTGGAGGAGCGCCGTCATCGCGGCGGCGTTCGCCTGGGCGCCCGAATGCGGCTGCACATTGGCGAAGGACGCACCGAACAACGCCTTGACCCGGGTGAGGGCGAGCCGCTCGATGGCGTCGACGTGCTCACAACCTCCGTAGTAGCGGCGGCCCGGGTAGCCCTCGGCGTACTTGTTCGTCAGGACCGAGCCCTGCGCCTCCATGACCGCGACCGGTGCGAAATTCTCGCTGGCGATCATCTCCAGCGTGCTCTGCTGCCGCTCCAGTTCGGCACGCACGGCAGTGTGTACTTCCGGGTCGAAGTCGGCGAGCCGACGGTCGAGTATCGACATGTCACGCTCCTGCCGTGAGTGCCGCGTAGGCGGAGGCGTCCAGCAGGTCCGGCGTACCGGCGATCCGCATCCGGAACAGCCAACCGGCCCCGAAAGGATCGGTGTTGACCAGACCGGGGTCGGCCACTGCGGCTTCGTTGATCTCGACGACTTCGCCGTCCGCGGGAGCGAACAGGTCGCTCACGGACTTGGTCGACTCGATCTCGCCGCACGCGTCGCCGGCCGTGATCGCCGTGCCCACGACAGGCAGGTCGAGGTAGACGACGTCGCCGAGCGCGTCGGAGGCGTGGGCGGTGACGCCGACGGTCGACAGGTCGCCCTCGCTCGCGATCCATTCGTGGTCGCTGGTGTACATCAGGTCGGGGGGCAGGCTCATGATCTGTTCTCCTGTGATGGTCAGGCTTGGCAGCGGTAGAAGGGCAGCTCGACGACCTGGGCGGGCTCCTGGCTGCCCCGGATGTCGACGAGCACCTCGGTGCCGGGTGCGCTCCGGCCGGTCGGCACGTAGGCCATGGCTACGGGGTGGCCGAGGGTGGGCGACAGTGCGCCCGAGGTGACTTCGCCGATGCGCTCTTTGGTGTCCGGGGCGAGTACGGCGTAGCCGGTGCGCGGAGCTCGCCGGCCGGTCGAGGCCAGGCCGACCAGCACATGGGCCGAGCCCTGCGCACGACGGGCGGCAAGGGCGGCCTCGCCGACGAAGCCGCCGGGCTTCCCGAACGCCACGACTCGTCCCAGTCCCGCTTCGAACGGCGTGGTGCGGGCCGTGAGTTCCTGCCCGTACAACGGCATCCCGGCCTCCAGCCGCAGCGTGTCACGGCTGGCCAGGCCGCAGGGAAGGAGCCCGTGCCCCGTGCCCGCCGCGCTGAGGGTCTGCCAGAGAGCCACGGCATCCGCGGGGCGGCAGTAGATCTCGAAGCCGTCCTCACCGGTGTAGCCGGTACGGGCGAGCAACACCTCGCGGCCCGCCAATCGCGCAGGGTCGATCGCGTAGTACTGCAGCGACACCACGTCGATGTCGGCCAGTTCGCCGACGATCGCCGGGGACGCCGGGCCCTGGACCGCGATCAGGGCCCACTGGCCGGACGCGTTCCGGATCGTGGCGGCGTAGCCGTCGATCCGGTCACGCAGTTGGGAGAGCACGACCAGCGCGTTTCCGGCGTTGGCCACGATGAAGTATCGCTGCTCGGCCAGCCGGTAGACGACGAGGTCGTCGAGGACTCCGCCGGTCTCGTGGACCAGTATGGAGTAGCGCGCCCGGCCGACGGCGATCTTCGACGGCTGTCCGGCCAGGGCGTAGTCGAGGGCTCGCCCGGCTTCGGGGCCGGAAAGCTCGATCTCTCCCATGTGGGTGAGGTCGAAGATGCCGGCGGTGGTCCGTACCGCGTGGTGCTCGGCCAGCTCGGAGGTGTAGCGCAGGGGCATGGACCAGCCGGTGAAGTCGGTGAATGACGCACCGAGCTCCGCGTGAAGGTCGTGCAGGGGAGTCTTCTTCAGCATGGTGGTTCTTCTCCGGACCGTGAGCGGCCCGGGTCAGGACGCGAACGCTTCGGGAGGCGGGCAGGAGCAGACCAGGTTGCGGTCGCCGTGCGCCTGGTCGATCCGGCCGACCGGTGGCCAGTACTTGTCGGGTGTGACACCCGCCGGGAAGGCGGCCTGCTCGCGCGAGTAGGCGCGGGTCCACTCGCCGGCGATCGCGGCGGCGGTGTGCGGCGCCTGTCGCAGCGGGCTGTCCTCAAGGCCCCAGACGCCCTTGGCCACCAGGTCGATCTCCGCACGGATCGCGATCATCGCCTCGCAGAAGCGGTCCAGTTCAGCGAGGCCTTCGCTCTCCGTCGGCTCGACCATCAGCGTGCCGGGGACCGGAAAGCTCATTGTCGGCGCGTGGAAGCCGTGGTCGATGAGCCGCTTGGCGATGTCATCGACCGTCACACCCGTGGCGGCGGTGAGGGGACGTACGTCGAGGATGCACTCGTGCGCGACGAGGCCCGACTCTCCGGCGTACAGGACGGGAAAGTGTGGCGCGAGGCGGCGGGCCACGTAGTTGGCGCTCAGCACGGCCGTCCGGGTCGCCTCGGTCAGCCCCTCCGCGCCCATCATCCGGATGTAGGCCCACGGGATCGGAAGGATTCCGGCGCTGCCGAACGGTGCGGCGCTCACCGCCCCGATGCCGTCGCGGCGCCCGGTGTCGGGGTGCAGCGGGTGGGTGGGCAGGTACGGCGCGAGGTGTGCGGCCACCGCGACCGGGCCGACCCCCGGCCCGCCGCCACCGTGCGGGATGCAGAAGGTCTTGTGCAGATTGAGGTGTGACACATCGCCACCGAACTCACCGGGCTTGGCGACTCCGAGCAGTGCGTTGAGGTTGGCGCCGTCGACGTACACCTGTCCGCCGTGCTCGTGCACCACCTCGCACAGCCGCGTGATGCTTTCCTCGTAGACGCCGTGCGTGGAGGGATAGGTCACCATGATCGCGGCCAGGTTGCCGGAGTGCTGCGCGCACTTCGCCTTGAGGTCCTCGAGATCGACCGTGCCATCGGGCCGCGATGCCACCACGACGACGCGCATCCCGGCCATGGCGGCCGAGGCCGCATTGGTGCCGTGCGCGCTTGCCGGGATCAGGCACACATCGCGTCCGGCCTGGCCGTTGCTCTGGTGGTAGCGGCGGATCGCCAGCAGGCCGGCGAGCTCGCCCTGCGATCCCGCGTTCGGCTGGATGGAGACCTTGGCGTACCCGGTGACCTCTGCCAGCCATGTCTCGAGCTGATCGACGAGGGCCAGGTACCCGGCAGCGTCCGTGAGGGGCGCGAAGGGGTGCAGGTCGGCGAAGCCGGGCCAGCTGACCGGCTCCATCTCCGTGGTCGCATTGAGCTTCATCGTGCAGGACCCGAGCGGGATCATCCCGCGGTCCAGCGCGAAGTCACGGTCGGAGAGCTTGCGCAGATAGCGCAGCATCGCGGTCTCCGACCGGTGCTGGTGGAAGACCGGGTGGGTGAGGAAGGGGGAGGTGCGCCGCAGGTCCGGCGGGAGCGCCGCCGAAGCGCCCGCAGTTGGCCCGTCAAGGTCGCCCCCCGCCCGGCCGAAGGCGTCGAGCACGAGACGGACATGGTCCCCCGAGGTGGCCTCGGAGCAGGAGATGCTGACGTGGTCACCGTCCACCAGCCGCAGGAGCAGCCCCTTGTCGTGCGCGTCCGCGACGACCTCCTCGGCACGGCCGGGGACCCGCACCAGCAGGGTGTCGAAGAACTCGCGGTGCACCACCGTGATCCCGCTGTTCCGCAGACCCGTGGCGATGAGCGCGGCGTGCCGGTGCGTCCGCCGGGCGATCTCGGCCAGACCATCGGGGCCGTGGTAGACGGCATACATCGACGCGACCACGGCGAGCAGTACCTGCGCCGTGCAGATGTTGGAGGTCGCCTTGTCGCGTCGGATGTGCTGCTCGCGGGTCTGCAGGGCGAGGCGGTACGCCGGCCGGCCGGCGTTGTCCACGGACACGCCCACGAGCCGGCCGGGCAGGTGGCGTTCGAGCCCTTCGCGGACCGCGATGTAGCCGGCGTGCGGTCCGCCGTAGAACAGGGGGACACCGAACCGCTGGGACGATCCCACGACGATGTCGGCGCCGTACTCACCCGGTGGCACGAGCAGCGTGAGCGCCAACAGGTCGGCGGTCACCGTGACCAGCGCCCCGCGCGCTCGCGCCGCGGCGGTCACCTCGCGCAGGTCGCGGACGGCTCCCGAGCAGCCGGGGTAGGACAGCACGACCCCGAAGAAGTCGTTCTCCTCCGGCAGTGGCTCGGCGACGTCGATCTCGACGATCTCGATGCCGACCGCGGCTGCACGCGTGCGCAGGACGTCGAGGGTCTGCGGCAGGGTGTCGCGGTCGACCAGGACGCGGGGGCGCCTCTTGCCGGCGACACGACGCATGACCGTGACGGCCTCGGCGACCGCCGTGGCCTCGTCGAGCAGCGACGCGTTGGCGGTCGGCAGTCCGGTGAGGTCGCCGATCATGGTCTGGAAGTTGATCAATGCCTCGAGCCGGCCCTGGCTGATCTCCGGCTGGTAGGGCGTGTAGGCGGTGTACCACGACGGGTCTTCCAGCACATTGCGCCGGATCACCGCGGGCGTGGTGGTCGCGTGGTAGCCGAGTCCGCTCATCGGGACGGCCACGGTGTTCCTGCTCGCGAGCTCCTGCAGCTCGGCGCGGGCCTCGGTCTCGGTGGCGGCGGCAGGCAGGTTCAGGTCGGACGTGCTGCGGATGCCGCTCGGGACGGCGGCGTCGATGAGCGCGGCCAGCGTCGGGTAGCCGACTTCGGCCAGCATCTTGGCGCGGTCGGCGTCGCCGACGCCGATATGGCGGGTGGCGAACTCACCCGACGCGGAGGACTCGGGGAAGGTCATGGTGGGAGGCTCCCTGTGGGGGCACCGCGAACGCGGCACCGTGGATGGGTGGCCTCCCCGCTCTGTCATCGGTACCTGAGAGCTTCACCGCCGGGTCGGGCGGTTTGCACCGTGGGCGCAGGACATGACGTCCTGTCTTTCCAGAGTCGCCTAGCCGAAGCGGTAGTTGGGCCTGAGAGATTCTGGGGAGAGTTGCTCCTTCGGCGCCTCGCCAGGGTGGGCGAGGGCTCTCCCGCTTCGGTTCGAACAGCGCGATGTGGAGTTGTGGGGCCCGACCGTAGGGCCGGTTGGTGGTGGCGTCAAGGCGGTCCAGCGCCCTGACGATCCTGGTGACCGCCGGGTACGCCGAGAATCGGGCGGGCGCCGCGGAGGAGGCAACGTACGGGCACCGGAACACAGCCGTCAAGAGTCCGCTCGGTGTACGTGCCGGTAACGGATCGGCCCAGGATGCGCGCCTTGAGCTGCACAAACGCCGTCCCCCACGGGCGAGTGCCGTACTACTCGAAAGTAATGTCCAGCGTTCGGTCGGTCCCTTGACCGGTCGCAGATGTGGCCCTAGCCTCACCGCACATTGCCGTTCACCCCGGAGCGGGAGAGCACTGGATCAGCCAGACCCAGGCGCCGAAGGAGCAACACCTCCCCGGAAACTCTCAGGCATCCCTACCGCTCGGGCAGGCAACTCTGAAAAGCAGGCGCTGACGCGCCTCGCCCACGGTGCAAGCCGCGTGCTGCGCGCGGCGAAGCTCTCAGGCTCATGACAGAGGGGGAGGCTCACTCGGCCGTACGGGCTCCTGCCCGTGCTCGACATTCGAGGAGCCCCTGATGGCTGTTCCGCCGCCGCTCCCCTGACCGCCACTGCGTGCCGGCTCCCGGGCTGATCTTCGATCTACTATGTGGGACCGTTCAGCGTACTGACACCGTTCCTGTCGGCTGCCGCAGGTCCGCGCGCAGCCCCACCCTGCCGCTCGCCCCCTGTGGGCGCGTGGTCATGCTCCAAGATGCCCCCTGTCCCGTGCCCGCACGGGTCTTGAGATCCGCGAGGTTTTGCCCATGCCTGAACGCAGTGACACCGGCTCGACCACCGTGTCGGCCGGATCCACTCCCCCGCCCGAAGGTGAGCAACACCTCTCCCGTCAGCTGTCCAACCGGCACATCCAGCTCATCGCGATCGGCGGTGCGATCGGAACCGGCCTGTTCATGGGCTCGGGCAAGACGATCTCGCTGGCCGGGCCCTCGGTGATCTTCGTCTACATGATCATCGGGGTGATGCTCTTCTTCGTGATGCGGGCGATGGGCGAGCTGCTGCTCTCCAACCTGCGTTACAAGTCCTTCGCCGACTTCGCAGCCGACCTGCTGGGGCCGTGGGCCGGCTTCTTCACGGGCTGGACTTACTGGTTCTGCTGGAT
The DNA here is from genome assembly GCF_040650675.1 of Streptomyces sp. NPDC048637. Taxonomy (NCBI): domain Bacteria; kingdom Bacillati; phylum Actinomycetota; class Actinomycetes; order Kitasatosporales; family Streptomycetaceae; genus Streptomyces; species Streptomyces sp. NPDC048637. The sequence continues at coordinate 134,878 of NZ_JBEZHQ010000019.1, read as the reverse complement.
CGTCACCGGCATCGCCGACGTCATCGCGATCTCCGGGTATGTGACCTACTGGTGGCACGACCTACCGCTGTGGATACCGGCGCTGGCCGCCGTCGTCCTCTTGATCGCCTTGAATCTGCCCACCGTGAAGGCGTTCGGCGAGACCGAGTTCTGGTTCGCGCTGATCAAGATCGTCGCGATCGTGGCGCTGATCGTCGTCGGGCTGGTCATGGTGTTCGGTCACTTCCAGGCGCCCGGGGGCGCGGCGGCAAGCTTCTCCAACCTCTGGAACGACGGAGGGTTCTTCCCCACCGGCCCCATGGGGTGCGTCGCGGGATTCCAGATCGCGACCTTCGCCTTCGTCGGCATCGAACTGGTCGGCACCACCGCGGCCGAGGCGGAGAACCCGGAGCGGAACCTGCCCAAGGCGATCAACTCGATCCCGGTGCGCGTGATGCTCTTCTATGTCGTCGCGCTGATCGTGATCATTTCGGTCACGCCCTGGCGCGAGATCAGTGCGGACCGCAGTCCGTTCGTCGTGATGTTCACTCTTGCCGGTCTGGGGATCGCCGCCTCGGCGATCAACTTCGTGGTGCTGACCTCGGCCGCCTCGTCTGCGAACTCGGGCATCTACTCCACCTCACGGATGGTGTACGGGTTGGCCCGGGAAGGCGACGCCCCGGCGCGCTTCGGCAGACTCACCTCCAGGAAGGTACCGGCCAACGCCCTGCTCCTCTCCGGGGTGTTTCTGCTCGCCGGTGTGGTCATGGTCGCCATGGACGACTCGATCATCGAGGCCTTCACCCTGGTGACCACCGTGTCCGCCGTGCTCTTCATCTTCGTCTGGTCGATCATCCTGATCAGCTACCTCGTGTATCGCAAGCGTCGTCCGCACCTGCACGAGGCGTCGCAGTTCAAGATGCCCGGCGGCATCGTCATGTGCTACGTCGTGCTCGTGTTCTTCGTGTTCCTCCTCTGGGCGCTGACCCAGGAACCCGACACGCTGCGGGCCTTGCTGGTGACCCCGGTGTGGTTCGTCATCCTCGGCATCGCGTGGGCGGGGCTCCGCCGTCGCCCGGGCCACGCCGCCCGTGAAGCGGCCTTCCGTTCCGAACTGCACAACGCGCAGCAGGACTGATACGGCCACCGGGCCCATAAACCGGCACCCATCGCGAGCGCCGTTCCCGGGGAGGGGAACGGCGCTCGCTTTCGGTGTGCTTGCGACTCCCCCGCCCCCGCAGCCCACGTCTGACAGGCACTCAGGACTTCGCATGCTGCCGCTGCGGAGCGCCGGGGTTGGACCCCAGCCAACGGCCGCGCTCGCTCTGCACCCCTCGCCCGTGTCCGCCGCCGCAACCAAGCCGACGCTCAGCGGTAGGGCTCCAAGGGCCGTCACCGGCCACCACCGGCCACCACCGGCCGCCGTACTGACTGACGCGCAGCGGGCCGCGGAACCGGTTGGTGGGTCAGTACGACGGCCGGTTGTGGGCGCGGGCTTCGGCGGCGGACTTCAGGTCGCGCAGCCATGCTTCGAGGCCCTCACGGAGGATCTTGGACGCGGTGGGAACGTCCGCTTCGACCTGGGGGCCGGTGTGGGTCTCCTCGGTACTCACGCGGACGCCGCCCTTGACCTTGCTGAAGTTCCACACATGGACGCCGTCGATGCGCAGTCCTTCGCCGATCGCGGGGCCGGTCCAGCGGATGCACGAGTGGTGCTTGATCTGCTGGACGGTCGAGGTGATCTCCAGGCTGGTGGCGGGAGTTGAGGGGTTGGGAGGTATCGGGGTGGTCCACCGGAATGCCGAACCCTTGCGGAAGGGGCCGTGGTCGAGGCGTTCCACGGTCTCGACGGGCGTCTGCCAGGACGGCCAGCGCTCCACGTCGGTCTGCAGCTTCCAGACGGTGCGCAGCGGGGCGTTGATCACGGTCTCGGTCCGGTGGCGGACGAGGGCGTCGGGGTCGACGCCCTTCCCGCGGCAGGTGAGGGACTTGCCGGGGTGGGAGGTGTGGGGGGTTTGGGAGCCGGCGGGTGCGGCGGCTCCGGCGGGTGCGGCAGCAGTGCCGAGGAGGCCGAGGGCGAGCGGGACGGTGAACAGGGCGGCGCGGACGCCAGTGCTGCGCATACCGGACACGGAGTTCTCCTCTGTCGGTCGGGGTGTGCGGGCTGCGTGGGCGAGGAGCGTCTGTTCAGTCGAGGACCGCGGTAGCTTCGATCTCCACCAGATGGTCGGGGATGTCCAGTGCGGCTACGCCCAGCAGCGTGGCCGGTGGGACCGGGGTGACCCCCAGCTTCGCGGCCGCCCGGGAGATCCCCTCCAGAAGCAGGGGCATCTTGTCAGGGGTCCAGTCGACGACGTAGACGGTCAGTTTCGCCACGTCGTCGAAGGAACCACCGGCCTCGGCCAGGGCGGTGCCGATGTTGAGGTAGCACTGCTCGACCTGCGCGGTGAGGTCGCCTTCACCGACCGTGACCCCCTCGGCATCCCAGGCGACCTGTCCGGCGATGAAGGCCAGTTTCGCCCCGGAGGCGATCGACACCTGCCGGTAGACGTCGGCTTCGGGCAATCCGCTGGGGTTCATCAGGGTGACGGCCATGCTGCCTGCCTTCATGTCGTGAGAGACACCTGCGGTCTCTTGTGGTTACTCAGGAACCGTAGGAGAGTGGCTGCCGGCATGGAAGAACGCACTTTTCGGTGACTGGGGAACCTCATGGTGACCAAGCAGTTCAAGGGCTCACCCAAAGACGAAGCGGACCTGACACGCGCGGACTCCCTGGCGCGGGAGATCTTCTCGGACATCGCCAACAAGTGGGCGCTCCTGATCATCGAGGCTGTGGGTGAACACACCCTGCGCTTCAGCGAGTTGCGGAACGAGATCGAGGGCATCAGCCACAAGATGCTCACCCAGAACCTGCGCATGCTGGAGCGTAACGGTCTGGTCGAGCGGTGTGTGCACCCCACCGTGCCGCCCCGGGTCGAGTACACCCTCACCGAGCCGGGCCGAGCCCTGCGAGCGACGGTTGACGGAATGTGCGACTGGACCCATCGATACCTCGGTCATATCGAGACCGCCCGCCACCGCTTCGACGCCTGACGGCTGGATCACTCGCCTGTCGTCGCGCACGGTACGCCCGCACACCTCGCCGCCCTGGCCGCCAATCCCGCGCTCACGCGCGCCCAGCTCCGCGCCCTCGCGGAGGGGCTCTCCGCGCGAGCGGCCGACCCCGTGGCAGGCGCCGGGGGCGCCGAACGGATGCACCTCTCCATCGCCGCCGAACTCCTCTACGTCCACCGGCATGCCACTTCCCGGCTGCGCCATCACCTCACGAACGGTCCGCTCGGTGAGGAGCTGGCCGAACGCCTGCACAGCGCCCGCCGCATCGACTACGTCCGACTACGCCACTGGCGGCGCCCTTGCCCTCTGGAGAGGCCGCCCCCTGTTCCCCCCCTCGCCCGCACCACCTGACGGACACCCGTCCCACACCACACGCAGCACCAGACGCAGCACCAGACGCAGCACCCCACGCAGCACCCCAGGAACGACCAAGCGCAGGGGGCGAGCCGACCGCAGCGGAACACCACTACAGCAGCGGACGAACGACGACGGGCGCATGGGCACCCCAGCCACCGCGGGGTCCCTGGTGTGCTGCGACGCCCTCTTCGTCCTTCGACGTTTCAGCGGCCGGCCGCTCGCGCGGACCGGCCCGATCGGATGAAGGTCACTCACTCAGCTCCGATGGCAGTTCGGCCAGCAGGCGGGCTCCGCGGGGGCTGTCCGCGACATGGAGGGTGCCGCCGTGGCGGACGGCGATCTCGCGGGCGATGGCCAGGCCGAGCCCCGTACCGCCGGCGTCACGGCTGCGTGCGTCGTCGAGCCGGGTGAAGCGCTGAAAGACCCATTCCCGGTCGGCCGCGGGAATGCCCGGGCCGTCGTCGCGCACCTCCAGGGTCAGTCGTGGCGGTCCGGCGGTCGACTGCGACGGGCCCGCGGGCGGGACGTACACGGTGACCTGCACACAGGTGCGGGCGTGGCGGCAGGCGTTGTCGAGCAAGTTGCGGAGCAGGCGCTCCAGTTGGAGGGTGCTGCCGCGCACCAGCGCCGTTTGGGGAGCCGTGCAGGTGAAATACAGACCACGGCCACGGCGCAGGTGGCGGATCTCTTCGACGAGGTCATGGGCGAGGGAGGAGACGTCCATCAGGGGGCCCTGGGCGCGGCCGGTGCTGACCAGGCTGGTGAGAAGCAGCAGGTCGTCGGTGAGGTGCTGGAGACGTTCGACGTCGGCCAGGGTGTCGCGTACGACCGCCGGCCAGTCGACGTTCTGCGGGTGCGCCACCGCGGACTCCAGGGCGGTACGGAGGTTGGTGATCGGGCTGCGCAGCTCGTGGGAGGCGTCGGCGATGAAGCGCTGCTGGCGTTCAGCGGCGCTGTGCAGCCGGTCCAGGGTGGCGTTGGTGGTGATCGCGAGGCGGGTGATCTCGTCCCCCGATGCGGGCACCGGGACCCGGCGGTTCAAGGAGCGCGCCGTGATGTCCTCCAGCTGCCTGCGGATCGCCTCCACGGGCCGCAGGGCACGTCCCGCCGATGCCCAGGCGACGGCGGCGATGAGCACTCCGGCGAGTGGCGCGCCCATGATCATTCCCCAGGAGAGGGCGGAATCCACGCTGAGGTCCGTGTAGTTCCGGTTGGTGTTCCACAGCCACAACAGACCCCCGAAGACCACGACAGCCGAGGCGATTCCGGCGACGATCGCGGAGTGGGCCCGCAAGGGGAGCCTGCGCCGGTACGGCACTCCGGCCAGCCACGTGGCGGAGCCGACGAGCAGCGCCGTGGACGGCGCAGCGAAGCGAAGACTCCAGGAAAGGGCCACGGTCGCAGCGGGATCGGGACGGCTCCAGTAGAAGTCCTCCAACCACAGACCATGGAGGAACAACAACAGCGCAGTGGTGACCCCAGCGGCCAGAGCCGACCGCATCCGCGGACGCCGAGCCCCGGCCATGCGCCGCTGATCGCTCCCCGACACCCCGCCGCACACCGCCTCCGCGCCTACGTCCCGCGTCTGGACCCGGCCTTCTTGGGGCCGCTGTTCCCCATCCGTCCCCTCCCCCTCCCCCGGCCCGTTGCCCGGCGCCGCGCCCCCGGTCCTGTCGCCGCTCCGTACCCCGGCCGTCGCCCAGGCGACGAGGGCGACGACGAGGCCGGCGAGCGGCGCGCCGAGAGCTACGGTCACCTCCAGAGCGGGTCCCAGATCGGTCGGTGCCTGGTCGAGCCGTGGCGCCGGGCGGGCAAGAGCATCCAGTTCGGCGTCCCTCAGCAACAGCGCGCCGGCCACGACCACGGCCCCGGCGGTGGCCGCTGCCGTGGCGGCGGCACGGATCCTGGCACGCGCCGGCAGTCGCTCTCCGTCAGTGGTCATGCCGCTCCACGAGCCGGTACCCGCCGCCCCGGACAGTGGCGATGGTGTCCCGCCGGAAGGGCACGTCGATCTTGCGGCGCAGCGCGCTCACATACACCTCCACGATGTTCAGGTCGCCGTCGAAGGCCGCGTCCCAGACCTGCTCGGCGATGTCGGCCTTCGGCACCACTTCGCCCGCCCGCCGGGCCAGGCACTCCAGGACGGCGAACTCCTTCGCCGTCAATCTGATCCTTACCTCCCCGCGTCCGCAGCCGCGTTCCGCCGGGTCCAGCCAGAGGTCGCCGACGCGCAGCACGGAGCGGGTACGGGCACCGCCGCGGCGCAGCAGGGCCCGCAGCCGGGCCTCCAGGACGACGTACGAGAAGGGCTTCGCCAAGTAGTCGTCCGCGCCGGTGTCCAGTGCCTCTGCCTCGTCATACTCGCCGTTCTTGGCCGTGAGCATCAGGATCGGCGTCTCGATCTCCTCGGCGCGCAGCCGGGCGCACACCCGGTAGCCGTTGAGGCCGGGCAGCATGATGTCGAGGATGACCGCCTGGTAGGGGTGTTCGCGCGCCATGCACAGGCCGACGCGGCCGTCGTGGGCGACGTCTACCGCGTACCCGGCCCCTTCGAGGCCGCGTTTGAGTGAGGCGGCGAGCCGCTGTTCGTCCTCGATCACGAGCAAGCGCATCTGTTCAGTATCCGCTGGCCGACGATCTGTTTCCTGAAGTGATCTTCAGGGTTGTTCAGCGTCCTCTCAGCGGGTCCGAGCAATCATCGGGCCCCGGCCCCGGTCTGGAGGCCGAGACGACAGGTCTTCCTTCTCACGGTCCGAGGTGTCGTGTGGCCGCATTCCCCACCGTGGTCGCCGGGCGCCGGCTCACGGCTTCCCCCGCTGCCGCCCGCATGCCCTCAGCGGTCGACTGTGCCCGACGCGGGCGGCGGCACGTCCTGGTTCCGGCGGGTGTCGCGGCCCTGACGTTCACCGTGTACGCCGTCTTCGCCCTGCGCCGGCACGCGCTGTTCCAGACCACCGGCTACGACCTGGGGATATTCGGCCAGGCCATCCGCTCGTACGCCGAGCTGCGCCTGCCCTTCTCGCACATCCGGGCGGCGTCCGGCGGCCCGGACATCCAAGAAGCCGGCTTTCCCCTGCTGGGCGACCACTTCCACCCGGTATTGGCGGTGCTCGGACCCGTCTACCGGCTGTTCCCGTACGTCGAGATGCTGCTGCTCGCCCAGGCCGCCCTGGTCGCCTGCTCGGCGTATGCGGTCACGCGCGCGGCCGCCCGGCACCAGGGGCACCTGGGCCGCTGGTCGGCCCCCTGCCTGGGCCTCGCGTACGCCCTCTCCTGGGGCCTGCAGCAACTGGTCGGCTTCGACTTCCACGAGGTCGCCTTCGCCGTGCCGTTGCTCGCGCTCGCCCTGGCCGCGTACCTGGACGGGCGTTGGATCGCCGCCGCCTGCTGGGCCGGCGCCCTCCTGCTGGTCAAGGAGGACATGGGATCGACCGTGTTCGTCTTCGGCCTTCTGCTGCTGCGCCGGCACCGGGGGGCGGGGGCGGCGCTGTGCGTCCTCGGTCCCCTCGCCATGGCGCTCATCGTGTGCGTGGCCATTCCACACGTCAATCCGGAGGGCACCTACGCCTACCTGTCCTCCGCTTCGCCGCACGGCACGGCCGGCGGACAGCCGGCGGACGTCTGGGAGGTGGTACGCCACTTCTTCGTGCCGGGCACCAAGCTCGTGACCCTGACGATGGTGCTGCTGCCCACCGTCTTCCTCGCCCTGCGCAGCCCACTGCTGTGGGTCGCCGTGCCCACGCTCGGGTGGCGGTTCGCCTCCGACAACCCGTCGTACTGGGGCATGCAGCACCACTACTCGGCCGTACTGATGCCAGTCGCCTTCCTCGCCCTGGTCGACGCCCTGGCGCGCCTGGGCCGGAATCGCGCCCTCTCGGGCCGCAGCCGGGCACTGCTCAGGTCCGTACCGGGCGCGGCGCTGGTCATCGCCTGCGTGACCTCTCTCTTCCTGCCTCTGCGGCAGGCCGCCACCGAGCAGTTCTGGCAGCACGCCCCGCGGGCCGCCGCTGCGCACGCGGCCCTCGCCCACATACCGGACGGCGCCCGCGTCGCCGCGAGCAACAGCCTGGCCCCCCACCTCACCGACCGGGCGACCGTGTACCTCGCATCACGGCAGGCGCTGCGCTACCGGCCGGCCGACTGGATCGTCGTCGACAGCGCCGAAAGCTTCCCGGACGGCAGCATGCGCCCCGTGCTGGAACAAGCCGCCACCACCGGCTATCACCAGGTGTTCACGGCGGAGGGATATGTGGTGCTCCGGAGAGAGCACCACGGTCGGCATGCTGCCGCCGCAGTCGGCTTGCCGCCGGACCTTGAATCCGGTCAGGGCGGGGCGATGGCGAAGGTGCCGCCGTCGTCCCCCTCGACCACTCCTGTTCCGTGCCGGAGAGACAGCAGGGTGCTGATGGCGTGTCACCGACCTTGAATGGGCGGTGAGTTAGCCCGGAAAGCAGGCAAGCACGGACTTCTGTGTCCGGCGGCGCGCGCCCCCTACAGGAGGAGCTTTGCATCGCGGCGGCCGCCGCCGGTTCGAGTTCTCGCACCTGCGGCTCAGGCGCTGCACCACGTCATCAGCATGCCGTGCTCTCCGCGCCCCTTCCGGAACCCACCCCTCGCACATCTGGTCAACTTTGACTAGAGTCCCCTCGCATGAGTGAGAAGACCATTCCGGTCCTGCCGTGCCGCACCATCCAGCCCGTTCTGGACTTCTACAGCGCCCTCGGGTTCGAGGTGATCTTCCAGCAGAAGAGCCCCAATCCGTACGCGGTCGTCGAACGCGGCGGTATCCAGCTCCAGTTCTTCGGCATGAAGCACTATGAGCCGACCGAATCGTTCAGCACCTGCTACGTCCTGGCCGATGACGTCGACGGGCTGTACGAGGCCTTCCGGGCCGGCCTCAAGGCAACGTACGGAAAGGTCCCGACCCGTGGACTGCCACGCATCGGGGCACTGAGGGACACCTCGCACGGCATGCGGCAGTTCCTCATGACCGATCCGGGCGGCAACTGCATCCGCATCGGTCAGCCGATGAGCGAGGACTTGCATCACCGGCCCGCGCCCACGGAAACCTTCTCCCGGGCCCTGCACTACGCGTCCCTGTTCGCGGACTCGAAGGAGGACCCGGCGGCAGCCGCCAAGGTCCTCGACCAGGTACTGCGTCGTGAGGACGAGCGGCCCACGCCTGTGCAGCTGCTGCGCCTGCTGGTGCTGCGCGCGGATGTCGCCAGGCGCCTCGGTGACGAAGAGACCGCGGTTTCCGCCCTCGCCAAGGCCGCAGCGGTTCACCTCACCGCCGAGGAAAGGGACTTGGTCCGGGACGAGCTCGCGCGCCTTGAGGAGTTGCAGGTCTAGGCAAGCGCCGGCTCAGGGCGAAAGCATCGTTGCGGGACAGCAGCGGCGACTTGAGCTCATCACCTGATGTCTCACTACTCTTGACCTCATTTGCAGGCATAGACATACGAGGGGATGACGGTGACAGACACAAGCCCGCTGGACTGGATCGCCGATGCATACGGGGCTCACTGCCTCGTCCTGGCCAAGGACCTCACCGGCCGTGAGCTCTTACTGCGCCTGGGCGCCGAGGCGGCGGATCTGTTCATCCCCCAGGATGAAGACGAGGCGAACGCCTTCCTGCAGGAGGGCTTGGAGAACTACGACGGGCCCTGGGGTGCGGCGCGCGCAGGAGAGGCCGACAGTTGGGCCTTCTCCCTGGAACCAGCCAGCCTTTGGGGCAGTATCCGCGAGCGGCTGGAGCGTGCGTCCCGAGCCACCGAGGTGATCTGCTGCTCCGAAGCGGTCGGAACGGGAACCGTCGAGTACTGGCAGGACGGGACTCTGATCACCAGTTTCGACACACTGACTCCGCAGGACCGGTCCGCGCAGGGTCTGGCTGCAGATCCCGACCGTCTGGTGGCGGAGATGCGGCAGGCAGGCTTCTTTGATGCGGCCGACCCCTACCCGCGCTACGCCCCGCTCGCGCTTCTGCATGAAGTGACCGGTGTGGCCCTGTCGCAGGAACAGACCACGCTGGCGCTGTCGGGCAGGCTGCCGGTCTTGGGGCTCGGGCCCGAAGGGACCCCGCAGCCCAGCACCTACGAGGATGCGAGTGGTCGCCCGGCCGACGCGTCGGGCGGCCCGGTGGGCGAGCCCTCAAGGCCGCAGCGGGCCGGGAAGGCGAAAGCGAGCCGCGGTCAGGCATATACGACGCCATAGGTGCGGCATGGGCTGCTGCGCTGAGCCATCTGACGCACCCTCGACTGCCGTCGGCGTCCCGCGCCCGCGGGCCTCACTCACCATGCGAGCGGCGAGGTCCTTGTAGGGCCGCTGGATCTGCGCTTGGGGTGATCTCCATTGGTGTTCTGTGGGGCCGGGGGCTGCCCGGCCGGGGACACTGGACGGGTCCGGCTGGCCGGGTCCGGGTGGACGGTTCCGGGTGGACGGTTCCGGTGGCCCCAGCCGGATGGAGTCAGCGAGGTTCGTTCAGGAGTCGGCTGATCTGTTCGTGAAGTGTGTGCGGCAAGTGGATTGTCCAGCGGTTGGCTGCTTCGGTGGCCAGGTCCCGGCTCCAGCACCAGCTGTTGTGCGCTGCCGTGTGCACGTCCTGGTCACAAGCGGCGGCTGTGGTGGAGGCGTAGCGCCGGCGGTCGGTGGCGGGCAGGTCCTGTTCCAGTGCGCGGCTGGGGGTGAGCCAGTGGGCCGTGCTGTCGCGCAGGAGGCGGCAGAGCTGGAGTTGCTGGGGTGCGATGACGGTGTGCAACAGAGCATGGGCGCGGGCGACTTCGCCGCGGGCCAGGACGTGGGCAAGCATGAGCGTCCAGTTGGCCAGTTCGTCGATGAGCTGCCGGGCCGTGGTCACCGGCTCGGGCGGACGAAAGGCCGCCAGCTGCCGGGCTCAGCCGCCGAGTCGGCAGCAGCGGATCAGGGCGGCCGCGATCCGACGTCGGCGCCACCGCGGTAAGCCACCGCCCGGCAGCCGCAGCGGCGCCGGAGGTGCCATGCGCTGAAACGATGCCCACACCCTGTCCGGAACCAGACGCCGCACCTCCGCCATCACGGCATCCGGCCTAGATGATTGAGTCCAAGGGCTCGTAGCTATAGCCGCCAGCGAGCGGTGACGCATGTCGCTGCCATCGCTCGCCCAGCGCGTGCAAGGCGTGCCCGTCGTCCTGGCGGTCAGCGGGAGCACGCGATGCATGCTTCAGCAACTCGGAGGACGTCTCGGTCGGGGCCCGGCTGGGGAATAGCCTTGAGTCTCCAGTGACTGGAGACAGCAGAGTGGGGGACATGGACGTTACGACCCTCTACTCGATCGGGGAGCTTTCCCGGCGGACCGGCTTGCCCGTGAGGACCATCCGGTTCTACTCCGATTCGGAGGTGGTAGCGCCGACCACCCGAAGTCCCGCCGGCTATCGGCTCTACGACCACGACGCACTGCTTCGTCTGGAACTCCTCCGCACACTGCGCGAGCTGGGCATGGACCTGGCCACGATTCAACGGGTACTGGACCGCGAGCTCTCGGTGGCGGAAGTCGCCGCAGCACATGTCGACGCCATGGACGTCCAGATCCGGGTGCTGCAACTACGTCGGAGCGTTCTGCGAGTCGTGGCCAGATGCGGGTCCAGTCCCGAGGAGGCCAAGCTCATGCACAGGCTCACGCAGTTGTCCGGCGAGGAACGCCGACGTTTGATTGACGATTTCGTGGAGGGCACCTTCGGCACAGTGGATGCCGACCCGGCCGCGGTGGCCATGGTTCGCGCTGCCACTCCTGACCTCCCCGATGATCCGTCCAGCGAGCAGGTCGCCGCGTGGGTGGAACTCGCCGAGCTGGTCGGCGACGAGGACTTCCGGGCCCGGATGCGCCGGACGGCCAGGTGCCAGGCCGCCGGGCGCACGCTCGACATCGAGAGTGAGGTCGGCGAGGAACTGATGGAGTTCACCCGTCAGAAGGTGGCCGAGGCCATGGAGTCGGGCATCGACCCGCTCAGCGATAGGGGCGCACCCGTCATCGACGACCTCGTGCACCGCTTTGCCGAGGTGTTCGCGCGCACCCCTGATACGGAATTCCGGGACTGGATGGCCCAGCAGTTTGAAGAAGCACACGATCCCCGGGTGGACCGATACTGGCGGCTGGTGTGGATCGTCAACGGCTGGCAGGTAGTACCGAACCTGATCCCGGTGTACCCCTGGCTCATCCAGGCCCTGCGAAATGACCGTGACGCATAGTCACTGCAGTGGGCGCCGCCCCCGGATCCCTCAATGAGTCCAAGGGATCGCCTGCGGACATGAGACGAGGGCGTCCAACGTCGATGTATGACTAACGACCTGGACACCCTCGCAACGGCACTCTATGCCCGGATCGACGACAAGTTGAAGTCTTCGCCGTGGCTGGCGCCGTGGCGGCCTGCCGTGGGAATCACGCCCACGCTCAGTGACGCCGAGCCGATCACGCTCGCGGTCATGTCGGCGCTGCTCGGATACACCTCTGAGCAGCGCTGGCTACGCCGCGTCGGGCGGGACTTCGGCCACCCTGTTTCCCTACGTGCCCCAGCAGTCCGGCACGGCCAAACGCTCGGACCTGGCAGGCTGGGCCCAGTACGGCTACTGCGCATCACACTCGCGATACTTCTGGGGGCTGCGTCTGCACCTGGTGTGCACACTCGGCGGACTGCCGGTCCTGTTCGCACTCACCGGGGCTAAGGCTGACGAGCGCGAAAGGCTGCGCGACATGCTCGATACCGCGCCAGACGTCCTCGCCGTTCACCCCGGGCAGACGATCATCGGGGACAAGAACTACTTCGGCCGCGAGTTCGAGCACGGCCTTGCCGAGCGTCGCCTGACGTTGCTGCGGCCAGCCCGCAAGGGGGAAGCCGAGCCGGCCGGTCACACCTGTTCAAGCCGCTGCGGCAGGCCATCGAGTCGATCAATCAGACCTTCAAGGGGCAGCTAAACCTGGAACGACACGGCGGCAAGAGCCCGGCAGGGGTGTCAGCCCGGGTCTTGTGCCGGATCCTCGCACTCACAGCGGCGATCTGGCGCAACGACCAGACTGGAGAGCCCATCAAGCGGTCACTCACTGCCTACGATCACTGACCGCAACGACACCCCTTGGACTCATTCATCTAGTAATCAAGCCAGTTGAGACGTCCTTTTAGGCGAACCGCTCAACGATGCGCCAGGGGGGAGGAGCTGTGCGACGGCGTTGGTGGAGCCCCCGCGAAGCGCTTCAGCGTCGTCCGGCGAACCAGGCGACCGAGGCCACGAGCCCCGTTGACACCACGACGGCCACCTTTGCCGACAGAAGCCCGAGGCCGGGAGTCCACCACCCAACCTTCCAAGCCAGGAACCAAAACAGGCCTAAAATCAATAAGGTGCAGCCCACAGACATGGCGACGCGCACGGTGGGACGGCCTTGAGACTCTTCACTTTTTCCCTCATCCATGGGTGCGACTATAGAGAACAGATCGAAGTGCTCATCGGCCAGTTCAGCCCCTTGGCCACATCGCGGGAAGCAGGACGTGGGGAGCCGCCGGCGACCTGCAACATTGCGCAGAATCGCTTCGGACCAGGCCTAAAACCCCAGTAGTTGATGAGGCGGTGGCCGCCGCCCTCCTTGCTGCCGTGGCTGGCTTCCGGCCGAAACCCCCGGACCCCCAACTCAGGCGCTCATCCGCCAAGTGAAGCGACCACAGCTGTCCTGTGCCATCGAATCCTGAGCGGGTGCCCATGAAGGTCGAGCAGCTGGAGGGTTCCGCTCCTGGCCGTCGTCCCTTGTCCGTGTCATCCGGCCATGCCGCCGGCGAACGGCATCGTCTGCCATTGATCGACGGCCGGCATCAAATACTCCACCAACGAGGGCAGTTGTGGCACGAGCGAGAGGGAGGCGATGACCCGCAGCATCCCCACGGCGTTCACGAAGCTCAGAACGTCCTCGTTCAACGGCCTGATGCCGTTGCGCTGCGCGCCGCGGTTGTAGGCGGATTCGAGGACGGGCCCGAGAGCGGCCAGGTCCCACTCGCCAGCACCACCGGGGCCCTACGACGAGATCCTCTGCCGCGCTCCTGGCTCGACGAGGGGGCGAAACGACCGGCTCTTGTTATCGTGCGAGTCCATGTTCGAGGCGATGAGTCGGGGCCAACGATGATGCTCTATGAGCTCGGCGAGGTTGTTGCCGAACGGCAGATGAATGCGTTCGCCGAAGACGGGGGGTGTACACAGGTGGTGGTGAAGATCGGCAAGCCGCAGCCGGACACTCTGGGGGCCGGACAGGATTGGTACTGTCCCCACCAGATTCTGGGCCTGGGCAGGGAGGGCGTCGAGGCCACCTTCGGGGTCGATTCCCTGCAGGCTTTCTTGCTGGGTGTGCACAGACTCCAGTTGGAACTGGCCAAACGTGCACAGGATGCGTCCGTCCGGCTGGACTGGCTGGGACAGCCCGACCTCGGTCTGAAGGTCGACCCGGAAGTTCACAAGCTCATTCCCCCCTCCGCGGGCGGAATGGGCACCTGACCGCTTCATCACGTGCCGTGTGCGGCGCCATCGCACACCCTTCGCAGAAGAGTCGGCTCACGAGTTTGGTTCTGGCGCAACTCCACACGGCAGCCGCCGGTGTCAGCTCATGCTTTCCAGCGGAGCGACACCGGGCGGCCCTTGGCCGTGCGTCGGATCACCAGGTGTGTGCGACATCCACGATCAGCTCGTGGCCGGACTGCAGCACCCGGAACGGCAGCTTGGCGCGCACGCCCAGACCGACCTGGGTCTGGCCCTCGAAGCTCGCCCCGAACTTGGTGTCCTTGAACGTGCGGTATCCGGCGAGGTTCACCCCCGGCAGCGGCTTGCCGGCCGTCCCGGTGTAGGTCTGCTTGCCGGTCGCCGGGTCGTGGCTGGGCGCGGACACATAGATCTGCAGGATGGCGCCGCCGTTGACCGGTATCTTCTCGCCCGAGCCGTCCTGGTGGAACGTGTCGACATAGCCGACGTGGTAGCCGCGCTTGCCGGTCGCACCGCTGATGTCGAAGACCATGCGGTCGTAGCAGGCGTTCCGGCCGGTCTTGATGTTCTTCAGCGGCGCGGTGTTCGCGTCCGTGGCCGACTTGGTGCCACTGCCCCAGACGGTCGAACAGGTCGTGGCCGGGGCGGCTTTACCCACCGGGCCGGTCGCGGCCCCGGCCACCCCGGCCGTGCCCGCCACCCCGACGCCCGCCAGCACGAACGCCGCGGCCACTGTCCCCAACCGTCGCATGACTTACCTCCAGAGAAGAACCTGTGTACAGATGCGTGCGGTAGGACAGGCGCGGTGGCGACAGCGTTGTGCGCCGGCAGACTTTTGGCCGATGAAGGCGCCACGTTGTCGCGAAAGGGGAGTTATTGACACCGGCACCCGCCGGCCGGGCCGCGTCGCGGTTGCGGAGGTGCCGTCGGCTGCGGAGGTGCCGTTGGCTGCGGAGGACTCTTCGGCCGCGGAGTTGTCAACGTCCGCGGGGAACGCCGTCGGCCGGGCAGGTGCCGTCAGCCGGGCAGGTGCCGTCAGCCGGGCAGGTGCCGTCAGCCGCGGAGTCAGACGTCGACCACGTCGACCACGTCGACGCTCACGCCCTCGCGACGCAGTGCGGTCAGTTCCTCGGCCGGTGTACCGCGGTCGGTGACGACCCGGTCGTAGTGGCCGATGTCGCCGTAAGCGTGGGTGGCGGTCTTGCCGAATTTGCTGTGGTCCACCAGCAGCAGCGACCGCTGCGCACACTCCAGCACGGCCTCCTTGATCTCGGCGTACTCGCGGATCGGGTGGAAGAGGCGGCCGCCGAGCACGGACACCGCCGACATCACCGCGAGGTCGGCGCGGATCCGGCCGAGGCCGCGCAGTACGTCGGGGCCGACACAGGAGCCGAACTCACCGCGGTAGCGGCCGCCCAGGAGCGTGACGTCGGTGCCCGGCGTCTCGTCGAACAGCCGGGCCACACCGAGGGAGTTGGTGACCACGGTGACCGCTTCGGTCCGGGCGATCCGGGCCGCGAGCGGGAAGACGGTGGTCGAGTCGTCCAGCACGATGGTGCTGCCGGGCCGGATCTCGTCGGCGACGGCGGCGCACAGCGTCTCCTTCACCGGGTGGTTCACGCCGATGCGGAAGCGGGTGGCGGTCTCCATGGTGAGGCTCGGGAAGGGCGCGGCCCGGCCGCGTTCCTTGCGCAGCAGCCGGCGTTCGGCGAGCTGGTCCAGATCGCGGTGCATGGTCGCGAGGCTGACCCCGAAGTGCCTGGCCAGTTCGTCGATGCGGACTTCGCCGTGCTCGACGACATGGGCCAGTACGTCCTGCCGTCGCCGGTCGACCTCGGCCAGCGACGACCGTGTGGAAGCCATCGGGGCCGCCCCTTTCCGGTCGGACAGCGGCAGCGCCTACCGCTGCGGGTAGATGACGGCCTTCACGGCGGTCGCGTCGTGGGTGGCGACGGTCAGTGCGCTCTCGGCCTCGGCAAGACCGTAACCGTGCGAGACCAGGGAGTCGAGCCGGACCGCACCCGACGCCACCAGCGCCGTCGCGGTGGGCCAGGTGTGGGCGTAGCGGAAGGTGCCGGTCAGTTCCAGTTCGTAGTTCTGCACCCGGCTCAGCGGGAGCGGGATCTCGTCCCCGCCCATGCCGACGAGCACCACCCGGCCCGCCCGGCCCACCGTACGGATCGCCTCGCCGCTCACCGCGGGGACGCCGGAGCACTCCAGGAGGACGGTGGGGGTGTACCCGGCTTCGCTCAGCGGTGTGGCCGAGACGTCCAGGGCGGTGGCACCGGTGGCGCGGGCGAGGGCGAGGCGGTGCGGGAGGACGTCGGTGACGAGTACTTCCCGTGCGCCGAAGGCCCGTGCCGTCTGGGCGGCGACCAGGCCGATGGGACCCGCACCGGTGATCAGGACGCGGTCGCCGGGGGCGACATGGGCCTTGCGGCAGGCCCAGACGGCCACGGACAGCGGCTCCAGCAGTGCGGCCTCCTCCAGGGTGAGGGAGTCGGGGACCTCGTGGGCGAAATCCTGGTGCACGGCGAGGTATTCACAGAACGCGCCGTCCACCGGCGGGGTGGCGAGGAAGCGCATGTCCGGGCACAGGTTGTAGCGGCCCGGACGGCATTCACCACAGCTGCCGCAGGGGGTGCCGGGCTCGATGGAGACGCGCCGGCCCATCCGGCGGGTGTCGGCGCCCGGGCCGCAGGCGACGACCGTGCCGGCTGCCTCGTGCCCGAGGACGAGCGGCTCCCGTACGACGAAGTCGCCGATGCGTCCGTGCCGGTAGTAGTGCACATCCGAGCCGCAGGTCCCGACCGCCTCGACACGGACCAGCACCTCTTCCGGGCCGGGGTCGGGGACGGGACGTTCCTCAAGGCTCAGCTTCCCGGGTCCGTGCAGGACGGCGGCGCGCATGGTGGCGGGAATCCCGGATGTGGTGGTCATGGCGGGCTCACGGCTCCCTCGGGGTGTGGGGATGTGGAGGGGGCGTCGCACGCTCCGGCTCTGGACCGGTGGGCTGCCGCGTCACCCCTTGGCTTCAGCACGGTACCGCTTCTTTTTTTATCAGAGCAGTCTTGACTTCGCACAAAATGCGAGAAGACTTGCGCCGGCTCACCGTCTGCGCGACCCGTCGGTGCGCCACTCCCCTGCCCACCCCCTCGTCAAGATCCGCCCCCTTGGAGGGCCCATGAGCAGCTCCGCTCCCCGTCTACCGGCGCAGACACCGGCCGCCGGCCTCCCGCCGGCTTCCCGCCGGCGGTCCGTCTTTGCCCGGCTCGGCATACCCCCCGCTCTGACCTGGGGCTTCGTCGGAATCCTGCTGTTCATGACGGGCGACGGGGTGGAGACCGGCTTCTTCTCGAAGTACCTGGCCGACCAAGGTCTGGCCAAGGCCGATGCGGCGGTGGTCATCGCCGTCTACGGCATCACCGTGGCCATCGGCGCCTGGCTCTCGGGAGCCCTCTCCGACCTGTGGGGACCACGGCGGGTGATGACCGCGGGCTTCGCCATCTGGCTCGTCTTCCAGGTGCTCATGCTGACGGTGGCCCTGCCCGCCATGAACTATCCGCTGCTGCTGCTCCTTTACGGGTTGCGCGGCTTCGGATATCCCCTGTTCGCCTACGGGTTCCTGGTGTGGGTCACCGCGGCGACCCCACCGCAGCGGCTGGGAACGGCGGTCGGCTGGTACTGGTTCGCCTTCACCGGCGGCCTGCCGACCCTCGGCTCGCTGGTGGCCAGCGCCACGATCCCGCTGGTCGGCTCCTACCGGACCTTGTGGCTCGCGCTCGGCCTGGTGGCGCTCGGCGGCCTGCTCACCCTGCTGCTGGTGCGCGAGCCCACCGGCCGGTCCGGGCTCGCTCCGGACAGCGGGAATCCGCTGACGACGCTGGCAGGCAGCGTCTCGATCATGCGGCGCCGCCCGCGCGTGGCCGTCGGCGCCGCGGTGCGCGTCGTCAGCACCGGTTCCCAGTTCGGCTTCCTGGTCTGTCTGCCGTTCTTCTTCACCGAGACGGTCGGCTTCAGCACCTCGGCCTGGCTGCGTCTGCTCAGCGTGATGTTCGCCGCGAACATCTTCGCCAACCTGTTCTTCGGAGCCGTCGGCGACCGGCTCGGATGGCAGCGCACCATGACCTGGTTCGGCGCCGTCGCCTGCGCGGTGACCTGTCTGGGGCTGTACTACGTCCCGGTCGTGGCCGGTCCGCACTTCGCCGCCTCCGCGGTCGCGGCGGCCCTCTATGGCATCGCCCTCGCCGGCTATGTACCGATCTCGGCGCTGATCCCGTCGCTGGCGCCGCGCCACAAGGGCCAGGCCATGTCCGCACTCAATCTGGGAGCAGGCGCGAGCACCTTCGCCGGACCGGCCATCGTCGCCGTCGCCCTGGGACCGGTCGGCGTACAGGGCATCGCCTGGATCTTCGCCGTGCTGCATCTCGCCACCGCGGTCGCGATCCGTTTCCTCGAACCCGACCCGGAGTTCACCGCATCTGCCACCGCACCCGCCACCGCACCGGCCGTCGACGACACGGGGGTTCCCGCGGGCCGTCACTGACGTCGTGGGGTGGGCTTCCTGCCTCGCTCGCCGTCAGCCGGGCGGCGGGGCCGCAAGGACGGGCCGGCCGGTCCGGCACGTACGGCCAACCGGTCGGGCACGTACGGGCCGCCCGGCCGGCCGTGGTTCCCGCGTCGGAGATCGGCGAGCAACGCGGGACCAGTCAGCTCGTGCTGCCGGGCGGGCACATCGGCCGGGCCGGCGGCACGGCGGGCCGGCCTGCCGCCGGGCGCAGCGGTTGGAAGTAGTGGGTGAACGCCCAGGCGCCGATGCGGTTGCCGGCGCGGCATCCGACAACGTCCGCCGTGCGGAAGTGGATTCCGGCCCAGACGCGGGCGTTGATCATGTCCTCGTTGAACTGGTCGGCTTCTTCATAGTGGCGGGTGGTGCCGGTGAGCTCGGAGGGAACGTTGAGGTCGAGGTGGGTGGTGCCGAGGATCCCGGTCAGGGTCCGGATCACGGCGCCGGCGACGGTGGTGTGGCCGCTGAGGTAGTCGGGATGCGGTGGCGTGACGAGCAGCGGCTGCCACTGCGGGTCGGCGTCGGTCGCGGGGTTGCCGTCGGTGTCGGCCAGCCGGATGGCGGTGATCGGCCGCCAGAAGCCGTAGTGGAGTTTGGCGTCCCATGCGGTGACGACGGCGTCGGTTGCCGAGGCGTTCGCCGCGGCGAACATCCGTGCCGTCTCGGCGATGTCCAGGTGGTGCCGGGCGGTGTGGTCCCGGAACGCCGACTGGAACTGCACCGCCAGATTGCCCCCGAAGAACAGGGCGGTCTCGGTCTGTTGCGCGGTGCGGGCCGAACCGGTCTGCGCCCCCATCGCCTTCACCTCGTTCACGTCCTGGGCATAGCGGACCGAGGACAGCGCAGGCGGACCGCCGGGACGGAACTGGTCCGGGGAGGTGAGCAGCAGGGGGCGCAGCGTGCCGAGCCAGGGGTCGATGAAGGGCAGGTGGGCCGGCGGGGTGGGCCGCCAGACACCGGGCGCGGGCGCGGCGGTGAACTCCACCGGTGCGAACCGACCGTCGTCTTCACGCAGCTCGATGAGGTGGTCGGCGGCGCGCTCCCCGAAGGCCACGCCCTGCCGCTTCGCCCTGCCGTCAGGGATCTTCGCGAGCGAATCGGCGTACGCGGCATCGAGCGGCGCCTGGGAGGCGGGGAAGTAGGTGAGCAGTACGCGGTGTGCGGCGGTCACCGCCGCCGCCTCGGGCGAGGCGGTGGCGGGTCCGCGCGCCCGCCACTTGTAGGGGGCGTAGGTGCGCTGGATGCCGACCACGGCGTTGTAGACGGCGGCCGAGACGAACCCGTGCCAGATGACCACCTGTCCGGAGGGGCGGGTGGGGCTGAGGTTGGCGCTGATGGTGTCGGTGGCGATGACGTTCCAGTCGCGGATCGCCGCGGGGTCTGCTGCCGGCGGCCGCTGGCTGTCGGCGGTGGCCGTGGGGCCGGCCACCGCCGTGATGACGAGTAGCAGGAGTGCGGTGACGGCGCCGATGGCTGCTCGTCTGCCCGAACGAGAAGTATCCATAACCGACTTAACATCCATACGGGTGAACGGTCACGCCTCCGCGCCGCCGGGAGTGCGCACGCCGGCGCGCGTCCGCACCCCATCCGGCCCCCTCCCCCAGGTGGTCCGGCCGCCCGGGGTCACTCCGGCTGACGCTGTGCGGCGGCGCGTTCGCGGGCGGCCGCGGCGCGTACCGGGTCACCGAGATGTTCCTCCAGCCGGGCCTTGGCCGACCAGTTGTACGGGCAGATCGGGCGCAGTTGGATACGTTCGCTGAGCAGGGTCCGGGACAGCTCGGTGCGGCCGGCCCGGATGGCCGCCTCGACGAGGGTCCGCTGGATCGCGTCCCGTTGGGCGTGGCTGCCGCCGAAGTGGTGCAGCCGGTGGCGGACGGGCAGCAGCAGATCGGTGGCCCGGCCGTAGTCGTGCTGTCCGTAGGCGATCAGGGCGCGGCAGACGGGCAGTCCGATCTCGGCCGTCATGGCGCGGTTCGACCCGCTGGGCTCCGCCGCCACCCAGCGCTGCCGGTCCTGGACCAGGCGCCGCGCCCGGGCGACGCGCCCCGATCCCACATAGGCCATGACCGCGTGTGCGTCGTTGAAGGCGTAGTGGGGGCCGTCGTGGCGGCTCTCCCAGGCGTCGGCCAGCCGGGCCCACCGTGCGCTCTGTTCGTCCTGTGCCAGATACAGCCGCCACAACAGGGCCGCGGCGTCGAGCAGTTCCATCGCGACACCCGCCGCCCCGTCGTGGTGGAGCGCGGAGTCATAGATCTCCAGTACCCGGGCGGTGTCGCCGGTCTCCAGTGTGTAGAGGGCGTAGTGCCACCAGTTGTGGACCGTGAGCAGGCTGCCCTGTGACCAGTCGGCGGTACGGGCGTCCAGAAAGCGGATTCCGTCCGTGAAGCGCCCCCGCATCTCGTAGGTGTGCACCACGCTGTGAATTCCCCACACATCGCCCGGATGCCGGGCCAGCGCCGCCAGTCCGACCTCTTCGGCGCGTTCGTAATGGCCCGACTCCTCCAGGCCGAACGCGTACATACCGAGCAGCGGCCCATGGTGGGGGTCGTCCTCGTCCCAGGCATCCAGGGCGCCGCCGACGCGGTCGCGGAGGCGCGCGGCGTCCCCGGTGAGGAAGTCGTGCTGGTGCCCTGCGAAGAGGGCCAGCGCATCGCGCGGGTAGGCGATGGTGAGGTCACCGAGGATCCGGCCGGCACCGTGCACATCGCCGTCCAGCCATGCCGTTGCGGCCGCGAGATGCATCCGCTCCCGAGGCGCCGGCCCCGCCGTGTCCAGTCCGGAGCAGAAGCGGGCAAAGCTGTCGCGTGCGGCGGCCGCGTCCTTCTCCTCGGTCCCCAGTACGCCCAGATAGGCGGCAAGCACCTGGCCCAGCACCGAGCGCGGCGCGGCGGCAAGTACCGACTGCGCTGCCTCCGCGACCCGGGGCCGGAAGAACAGCAGGTCGTCCAGAGCCTGTTCGTAGTGGCCAAGGGCCTCGGCGCCGGTGTCACTCATCAGATGTCCGTGGCGGTCCGCTGTCATGGTGGCTCCTGCGGGCTGAGTGCGGTGAGGGAGTAGGGAGGTGACGGCAGCTTCACCCGGTCACTGTCCGGGACGGCTGTCCGCCGACCACGAGGGTGCGGCGGCAACGGCCGTCCCGCAGCGTGAAAACGGGGGCGCGGAGCCGGTGCCCGTAGCCCCCACCTCGATGTCGGGTCGACGCTGCCGCCAGGCCTCTATCCTTACCCGCTTCACGACGGGAGCCACGGCGGAAACGTCCGGTTCATCTGGGAAGACGTTGCGGGAAACACGTGCTGCCTAATGTCCCCGCCATGGACACAGCACCGGATGCGCCGGCCGCGGCCTCGCTGCGCCGGTCGGCGCGAGTGCTCCACGGCAGGGACCGCCGGGAGCCACGCGGAACGTCGCCGCACAGCCGGAGCGGGACGAGGGCGCGATCGTTCGAAGTCCCGGCCGCACGCCGTCCGTTGGCGGCCGGACCGGCAGGGCCAGGGCATCACACCGTCCGGGTCTGAACCACCTCATACGCATCACCGCGCTCCCGCTCCGCCAGCGCTGTCGCGCGGGACACGGCCGCCCCTGCCGTGGGCGAGGTATGGACCGCATTCCCCTTGCACCCCAGGAGGTCCGGCATGAGTGTCGAACCACGAGTGACAGCCCCCGACAGCAGCCGGCGGCCCCCGCACGCCGAGGCGCCCACCGAGGCCCCCACCCCGGCGTCCCCGGCGCCCGCCGACAGAGCGGTCAACGAGACGTTGGAGGACTACACCCTCCGGTTCGCCCCGCGCAGTTACCGCCGGTGGACACCGATGGTCGTGGCGACCACGGCGCTCGGCGGCATCGCGTACATGGCCGACTTCTCGATCGGTGCGGGCATCGGGCTCACCCACGGCACCGGGAACGCGCTGGCCGCGATCCTCGTCGCCGCAGCGGTCATCTTCGTCACCGGCTTCCCGCTCGCCTACTACGGGGCGCGCTACAACATCGACCTGGACCTGATCACCAGGGGCTCCGGCTTCGGCTACTACGGCTCGGTGCTGACGAGCGTCATCTTCGCCAGCTTCACCTTCATCTTCTTCGCCCTCGAAGGCTCGATCATGGCCCAGGGCCTGAAGCTGGGCTTCGGTCTGCCCCTGTGGCTGGGCTATGTGATCTCGACGTTCATGGTGATCCCGCTGGTCATCTACGGGATGAAGGCGCTCAGCAAGCTTCAGGTCTGGACGACCCCGATCTGGCTGCTGCTGATGGTGGGCCCACTGGTCTACCTGGTCGCCACCGAGCCCGGTACGGTGCACACCTTCCTCTCCTATACGGGAGCGCACGGCGACGGTGGCATCAGTGCGGCCTCGGTGCTGCTGGGCGCGGGCGTGTGTCTGTCGCTGATCGCGCAGATCGGTGAGCAGGTCGACTATCTGCGCTTCATGCCGCCCAAGACCGAGCAGAACAAGCGTGCCTGGTGGACCGCCGTCGTGATGGCCGGGCCCGGGTGGGTGGTGCTCGGCGCCCTCAAGCAGGCCATCGGGGTCTTCCTGGCCGTCTACATCCTCGCCGAGGTGGGCCCGGCCTCGGCCACCGAACCCATTCAGCAGTTCACCGGCGCCTTCGCCGCCATGATGCCGTCCTGGCTGGTCGTGCCGCTGGCCGTGGTTCTGGTCGTGATCAGCCAGATCAAGATCAACGTCACCAACGCCTACTCCGGTTCGCTGGCCTGGACGAACTCGTTCACCCGGGTCACCAAGCATTACCCCCGCCGGATGGTGTTCGTGCTCGCCAATCTGGCCTTCGCCCTGATCCTGATGGAAGCGGACATGTTCAGCTTCCTCAACACCATCCTCGGGTTCTATTCCAACTGCGCCATCGCCTGGATCGTCACCGTCGCCACCGACATCATCGTCAACAAGTACCTGCTGAAGCTCTCCCCGCACGCACCCGAGTTCCGCCGCGGCATGCTCTACGCGGTCAACCCGGTGGGCGTGGTGGCCTTCATTGCCGCGTCCGGACTGTCGATCGCCATGTACTTCCATGCCCTGGGTGACACGCTCCAGCCGTACTCACCTGTCGCGGCGGCCGTGATCGCCTTCGTCGTCACCCCGCTGATGGCGGTCCTGACCAAGGGCAGGTTCTACTTGCGGCGCACCTCCGACGGGATCAACGCTCCCCTGTTGGACCCGGAAGGCAACCCCAGCTCGGCCACGTTCCGGTGCCATGTGTGCCGGCAGGACTTCGAACGTCCGGATCTCACCGCCTGCCACAACCATGGCGCGATGGTCTGCTCGCTGTGCCTGAGCACCGACCGGACCGGCGTCCATCTGCTGCCCGCGGAACAGGCCTGAGGCCGCGGCAGTCCGGCCGCCAGGGTGTCAGGGCATCACGACGTCAGGGCGTCAGGGCGTCAACCCGGGCGGCCATATCACCTAAAGGTCTGCTCTTCGGGCCCGGTGTCTCTGGAGCGGGAGCCGGTGGGGAACGACAGCGTTGTACGGGCGGCTCACAGCCGTGGCGCACAGCGGTCAACGGGGCTGCAACGCCATGAGCCGCAGTTCCTCCACCAGTTAGGAGACTGACCGATGGCTCACCGGATCAAGAGTGCTCTGGTAACTGCGGGCGCCTGCGCCGTCGTTCTCGGCGGGGCCGGTATCGCCGGTGCCGAAAGCAGCGCCGCGGGTGCGGCTCTCGACTCACCAGGTGTGGTGTCCGGCAACAACATCCAGATCCCCATTCAGATTCCGGTCCACCTCTGCGGCAACACCGTCAACGTCATCGGGCTGTTCAACCCCACCGTCGGCGAACCCTGCTTGACCGGCTGACGCCCGTCGGCGCAGGGTCGGCGCACGGTCGTTCAGGACCGCAGCCGTCCCGGCCGATGCCGGCCGAAGTGACCCTCGGAAATCTCTCCGGGGGCCACTTCGCCTGGGTCGGCACGGGAGGAAGGTGAGCCGGGTCAGGCACCCGCGGCCGGCCGCAGACCCCCCACGACGAAGTCGCCGGTGCGCAGGCCGGCTGCCCGGATCAGGGCGGCGGGCACCTGGACGTCGTGGGACGAGGCACGGCAGCCCTCCACCCGGAGAAAGCCAGATCCCTGCCGCCCGTTCACCATGTCCAGGACCCCGGCCGCCGTGACGACGGGTGGTGTCGAGGGTTCGGCAGCGGGCGGTGCGACGGTGCGGGAAGTGGCAGCGGTGGGGGTGCTGATACGAGTGCTACTGGTCACGGGAGTCCTCTCGGGACGTTGGTATATGGCCGATGGGAAGGGAGCCGGCAGGGAAGGGCGGTGAGATCACGCCCCGCGGGCGGGAAGGCCCGCGGCCGGAGAGAGAAGCTGCGGCATCGCTGGACTGCGGGTGCCGGAAAGTGGTGCTGGATCGCCGGCCGGGAAACGGCGGGCGCCCCAGTGAGGGGAAGCAATCCGCAACGGAGAAGGAGGCACCGGCGCCGGAAATGCGGCGAACACACGTGCGTCTCTCCGGCACGATACCACCACCCTGAGCGGACGCTGCGGTGAAGTGCGGACCGGATCTATGCTGAGGGCGATGTTCGCACCCCAGGGACCCACCTTCCGTGAACTCGCCGTCCAGGCGCTGTCCTCCGTCGAGAGGGGCTATGACCTGCTCGCCCCGAAGTTCGACCACACTCCCTTCCGGACCCCGGACCGGGTGCTGACGCCGGTGTCACGGGCGCTGCACAGGCTCGGTCCGTTCGACAGCGGTCTCGATCTGTGCTGCGGAACCGGCGCGGGCATGGATGTCCTGCGGCAGGTCTGCCGGGAGCGGGTCACCGGTGTCGACATCAGCGCGGGGATGCTCTCCGTGGGCCGCACCCGGGAACGGGCGACCGCGGCCGCACCACGCGTCCAGTGGGTGCGCGCGGACGCACGGGCCCTCCCCTTCGGGCCGGTCTTCGACCTCGCGGCGAGCTTCGGCGCGTTCGGACACTTCCTCCCCCGGGAGCGGCCGGGGCTGTTCGCGCAGGTCCACTCCGTGCTGCGCCCCGGTGGCCGGTTCGTCTTCCCGATCGGGGCTCCTGCCCGGCCGGGGTCGGCCGGCTACTGGACGCTGCTGGCCTTCGACGCGGCGATGCGGGTGCGCAACGCGCTGTGGCGCCCGGACTTCGTCATGTACTACCGCACGTTCCGGCTCGCAGAGGTACGCGCAGAGCTGGTCCAGGCCGGTTTCGATGTGCAGCAGCAAGCTCTCCCGGAGCTCGGCCGCCGGCCCGACGGCAGCCCCCGGTGCCGGCTGGTGGTGGCCACCCGGGCCTGATGAGCGAGCGCGCCGCACGGGCGGACGGCGGGTCCTGGTGGGTGAGCGAGCCGCACGGGCGGACGGCCGGTCCTGGTGGGTGAGCGTCGGCGGCCGTACGCACCGGGGCAGGCGGTCCGTCTCCTTCTGGACCGGCCTGCCCGGCCGCTTCACCAGCGCACTGCGGTGAAATCGATGGGCTGCGGCTGAAGTGTGCGGGTGCGGACCGTCAGTTGCTCAAGACGGCGGGTCATCTCTTCGGCCGGGAGCCGCTTGCGGTCGCCATGGCCGGGCAGCACCCATTCGAAGCACAGCTGATGAGCCGTCCGGGCCAGGGAAGCGGCGAGTTCAGTGATCGAGTACCAGGTGACACTGGCGGCCACCTCCAGGTCGGCTGTGGCGCGCGACCAGTAGAAACTGTCGCCGCTGAAGCAGTACTTCCCATCGGCGAGATAGAGCACGCTGCCACGTGTATGGCCGGGCAGCGGATACGCCGTCACCCCCGCGCCGATCTCCCGCGGGTCGGTGCCCCGGATGAGGTGGTCCGCATCCGGAGCGGCGTCGAGATCGCCCTCGTGGATCCACAGCCGGGCCCCGAACCGGTCGGCGTAGCGGCGGCCGTGTGCGGCATGGTCCCGGTGGGTGAGCAGGACATCGGTGACGGGACCCAACGCCTCGTAGCGGGTGGCCAGTTCGTCACTCCACCGGGGCGTGTCGATCATCATCGTGCTTCCCGTGGGCCGCCGCAGCAGGTAGGCATTCGCCCCCGCCGTGTGGCGGGAGTTGTGGCCGCAGAGATGAACGGTGTCGTCCAGGGCGAGGGGGAAGGGGTCCAGGTCGGGGGTGAGGTGTTGCGCGGGGTGACGGATGGACCGGGTGTGGCAGGCGAAGGCCGCCGCGTACAACTGCCGTTGCTCCGCCTCGCTGCGCGGCTGCCGGAACACTTCCGCCCGCCCGTCCTGCTCGTGGATCACCTCGGGTGCCAGCTGTCGCGCCACGTCGCAGTTGGTGCAGCGCGCATCGACGTACCAGCCCTCACGGGCCCTCTCTTCCGGTACCGCCTCGGGTGACAGGTCGTTGCTCATGGCGGGTCCGTCCTTCCTGATCCGCGTGGGTGTCCTGATGAGCCGGTCGGCGCGCGCCACCACCAGAAGTACCCCGCCGTGCACCAAAAGCGGAAGAGAGGGCAGACCTTGCGCTTTGCGACGGGAACGCCTCTTCCGGTGGGGAAACGGACGCACAAGGTGCGGTCATTTATACCCTTATGGCCTACCTGTTGATGGCCCTTGCGCGCAGACGGGGCGCCCCTCCCTCGCCCTCTCCGGGTGTGAGTAGTTGAGGTAGAGGAAATTGCGGTGAGATTGATCTTGCTGGGTTCGCCTCCTTCGCGAGCGCTTCAAGCTGGCGGAGTACGGCACCCATGCGCAGTTCCTTCAGGTCCGGGATGTGGTGGTGGTAGAGGGTGCCCGGCGAGACGCCCAGCAGCTTCGCGATCGAGGTGATCGAGCGGCCGGGGTCGCGCAGCAGGTCGCGGGCGGCGCGGATCACTTCCTCGGTGGCTGCGGTGGGGCGTCCGCCGACGCGGCCGCGGGCGCGGGCCGCGTCCAGGCCCTCGTTGGTGCCGGTTTTTGAAGGCCCGGGGGGGGCGGTCAGGCGGCGGCCGGTACGCGTGTGATCTCTCGCAGGGAAGGTTGAGCGGCTGTGGGAACGTGCGAGCCTGCCCGGCGGATCGTGTGACTACTAGGCTGCGACGATGCAGACTGCAGATCGGGGCCAGGCGAACGACTACGACAGCTTCGCCGAAATGTACGCGGCGGGGAACGAGAACAGCCTCGCGAACGCGTACTACGAGCGGCCCGCGATGCTGGACCTCGCCGGAGACGTGACGGGCCGTCGGGTCCTGGACGCCGGCTGCGGTTCAGGCCCTCTGACCGCTGCCCTGCGCGACCGTGGTGCAGTGGTCACCGGCATCGACGCCAGCGCCGGAATGCTGGCGCTGGCCAGGAGGCGGCTCGGTGACGACGCCTGCCTGCACGTGGTCGACCTGAGCGACCCCCTGCCGTTCGACGACGACAGGTTCGACGACGTGGTGGCGTCGCTCGTCCTGCATTACCTGGAGGACTGGGGGCCGACGCTGGCCGAGTTGCGACGCGTGCTCCGGCCCGGCGGGCGGCTGATCGCCTCGGTGAGCCACCCTTTCACTGCCTACGCGCACCGGGACCCCCGGCCCGACTACCACGCGACCACCAGCTATACCTTCGACTGGACGCTCAACGGGCAGTCCGTCCCGATACAGCTCTGGCGCCGGCCTTTGCACGCGATGACCGATGCCTTCACCACAGCCGGATTCCGTCTTTCCGCCATCAGCGAGCCGCAGCCCGACCCGGCCGCCCGTGAGCTGTTCCCGGACGGCTTCCAGGAACTTTCGACCCATCCCAACTTCCTGTTCTTCGTCGTCGAAGCACCGCAGTCGGCCATCGGCTCGGGCAGCTAGCCAGTCGCGGATTGCCGTCGGAGCCAGATCCAGAGGGCAGCGGTCACCAGATCCGCCGTCAGGACCGACGAGAGCCGTTTCGCCTGTCCCAGTACAGTGGCTTCGCATGACCGACTCCGAGATCGAGATCACCGCAGACCTGATCCACAACCTGCTGCAGGAGCAGCATCCGGACCTTGCAGGGCTGGCCATCCGCGAGGTATCGGGTGGATGGGACAACCAACAGTGGCGCCTTGGGGACGAGTTAGTCGTGCGCATGCCGCGCACGGAACGGGCTCCGGACCTCCAGCGCAAGGAACGTCGGTGGTTGCCCGTCCTGGCCCCGCGTCTGCCACTCCCCATCCCGACCCCGGTGCGGATCGGCGAAGCGTCCGCGCGCTTCCCGAAACCCTGGACCGTGATGGCGTGGATTCCTGGCGAGCCCCTGGACCACTCCTCGATCAGCCGCAGTGACCACGCGGCCGATGCCCTGGCGGGCTTCCTCACAGCGCTCCACGTGGAGGCGCCCGCTGACGCGCCGATCAGTTCGGACCGCGGCGCCCACCCCAAAAAGTACACGGACGGCTTCGACCACTTCTTTCAAGCCGTTGCACTCGACGGCATCGCCGACGAGGTCCGGGCCGTCTGGGATCACGCCATTGCGGCCCCCGAGTGGGAAGGTCCGCCGGTATGGGTGCACGGCGACCTTCATCCTGCCAACGTCGTCGTCTCGGACGGAACGCTCACAGGCGTGATCGACTTCGGTGACATGTGCGCCGGAGATCCGGCATGGGACCTCGCGGCCGCATGGGTAATCCTTCCCGCGGGCGCCGCCGCACGCTTCTTCGACGCCTATGCACATGCGGACGAGGCGACGATCCGGCGTGCCCGCGGGCTCGCCGCTCTGAAAGGCCTGTTCCTCATGCTGATGGGCCAGAACGGAGACCGGGGCCTTCCTGGCGGCAAGCCGACATGGGGACCCGCAGGCCGGGCAGCGCTCGATCGTGTTCTGCAAGGCAGTTTGCTGTAGGCACGGAGCGGAGCGACGATTCTCATCCGATGCTCGCTGCCAGAACTGCCGCGACGTCACTCTCGCGTCGCTCACGCCGCCCTCCCCGTGGAGACGAACAGACGAACCGGCTGACGGGTCAGGTGTGCGGACTCAGCCCTGGGGAGGCGGGCGATTCAAGCGGCCGTCCGGCAGGCTGCACTCAGCCGGCCGAGGGTCGTGCGCATACCGGCGCGGTTGTGTGCGGCGCGCCGGGCGGCCGGGGTGCCGGTGAAGAGCAGCCCGAGCAGCTCCGCGGTCCAGCGGCGCCACCCGCGGCGACGGCGGTCGATCCAGTACTCGGTGACCAAGGTGCCCTGCGCCGTCGGGGTCAGCCGGTAGCCCCAGCGCGCCACGGGCAGGCCGAATGTGGTGTTGTCGAAGGCGAACTCACGGCCGGGGTCGGCGGTGACGATCCGGCAGGTGGCGAACCAGACCCAGCAGGCCTTCCGGTTGACTCCCACGAAGCGGTCTCCGCGGGACCACACCCAGATGACTTCCGGGCTCCACTCCGTCATCCGCCGGACGTCGGCGAGGGCCGCGTAGACGACCTGCGGCGGGACCGGGACTTCCAGGGATTCCTCCACGCTCCACTCCCGCCCGGTCATCGCAGCCTCCCCTGGGGCGTGGACCCGTGCGTCCGGGCCGTGACGACTGCGGCGGCATCGCGCACCTGCCGAGCGAGGTCCGTCGTATCGGTGAGGCCGGTGAGGTGACCGCACCTCGGCCGGATGATGAGGCGGCCGTCGCGGCAGGCGTTGAGGAAGCGGCCTTCATGGCGGCGGAAGTGGTCGCGTTCGCCGTTCACCAGCCAGACCGGGCCCGGATACGCGGAGAGTGACGCCAGTGGGTCCATCTCCCGTACGGCCGCGATGATGCCCGGCGCGGCCTCGGAGCTCAGACCGCCCGCGACCATGGCGTCCGCCTGGGGACGGGGCAGTGCGCGGCGGAAGGCGAAGGCGCTGAGCCGGTTGAACTCCTCGGGGTGCTTGGCCGCCAGCCGTGCCGCCCCCCGGTAGACGGCGCCGAACGGCCCGTGTGGCAGCGCCGTGCAGCCCATGGCCACCAGGCCGCGCACACGGTCCGGGTGGGCGCCGGCGGCGGCGAGGGCGACATAGCCGCCCAGGGACAGCCCCACGAGCAGTGCACGGCCGCCGAGTTCGTCCACCGCTTCGGCGACCGCCTCCACGGCGCCGGGCATGCTGAACGGTTCCCCTCGCCGTTCGCCGTGGCCCGGCAGGTCGGGCGCCGCCATGGGATGGCGTTCGCCGATGGCTTGGATCAGGGGTCGCCACATCGTGCCGCTCACGCGCATGCCGTGCACGAAGACGAGGGGCAGCCTGGCTTCATTGGGCTCCATGCCCGGCACGCTACCTCAAATGCAACGCAACGTTGCGTTGTTCTTGGTGCTAACCTCTCTTTATGAGCGAGGAGCGGCACGGAACACGGCGCAGCGGCGGCCCACGGAAGGCGCAGGAGATCTTCGATGCCGCGCTGGATCTGCTGGCGGAGAAGGGTTACGAGGGGCTGACCATCGAGGGGGTCGCCCAGCGGTCCGGCGTCAACAAGACCACGATCTACCGCTGGTGGCCGTCCAAGGGAGCGCTCCTGGGTGCCGCACTCATCGGCGGGCGCCAACTCGATTTCACACCCCCCGACACCGGCAGCCTCACCGGGGACCTGGAGGCTCTGCTGCACACGGTGGTGACGCTCCTCACCACGCGACCGGCCTCCGATATCGCCGTTTCGGTACTGGGCGCCGCCACTCACAGCCCCGAACTGGCCGTCCACATAAGGGACTTCTTCGCCGACCGGATCGCGCTGGAGCGGCCCGTCTTCGACCGCGCCGTCGCCCGCGGTGAACTCGCGGCGGACGCCGACACCATGCTGCTGGTGGATCTACTGGCCGGGGCCGCCTGGATTCGGGTCGTCCTCCGCCAACTCCCTCTCGGGGAGGATTTCGTGTCGCGCACCGTCGGCACCGTCCTCAACGGAGCGCGCGCACGGACCTGATGCGGCCTCCGTTTCAATCCCCTTAAAGAGTCCGTTTCACCATCAACTACAACTTTGCCAATTCTTGGTGTAGTTGAATCAGATTTCACACCAGTCTCAAACGTAACAGCGACGAACGTCACACTCGGACTCGTCGCTTCCACAAGGCTGGGCGAGAGGTAACAGCACATGGCAAGAAGCAGAATGATCCGCCACGGGAGCCGGTTGATGGCGCTGTCCGCGGCGTCACTGGGTCTGGTCGCGGCGATGGCCGTACCGGCCGCAGCGGAGGACGGGCCCCAGCGGGAGCAGCTCATAGCCGACTGCGCTTCCGGTGAAGGGAAGTGCAGCTTCAACGAGCCGACTCTCGGGAAGGCGTATCTCGGAGACTTCCGCCAGGTCTCCAACTCCCTGTACAACTGCAGCACATCGGACGCCACACAGTCGATGGGCTGGGCCGACACCGTGGGCTCCACGGACTCGGCAGGTGTCTCCGTCACGGCCGGCGGAAACATCGCCGGTCTGATCGACCTGAGTGTCACCGCCACCTACAGCCACACCTGGTCGAGCTCGCACACCGAGAACAGCTCGCTGAACATGACGGTGAAGCCCGGCGAGGTCGGCTGGATCTCGCGCGCGCAGGT
The DNA here is from genome assembly GCF_040650675.1 of Streptomyces sp. NPDC048637. Classification (NCBI taxonomy): domain Bacteria; kingdom Bacillati; phylum Actinomycetota; class Actinomycetes; order Kitasatosporales; family Streptomycetaceae; genus Streptomyces; species Streptomyces sp. NPDC048637. The sequence continues at coordinate 102,978 of NZ_JBEZHQ010000019.1, read as the reverse complement.
GATGCAGACCGTCTCCGGCACCTGGCAGACGCACTACGACAGCCCGAAGTGGGGGCACTACTACTGGTTCGTGCCGGACACCGTTACCGGGCCCGCGCCCAACGGGACGGACGGACAGAGCAATGCGGTGACCGTCAAGACCCGCAAGATGACCACCGCGGAGAAGAACTCCTGCTCGTCCGAGGCGAAGAAGGGCCAGGCGTTCGTGGTCAAGCGCTGACCACGGCGGCTTCGCGCAGCTGAACGGGGGGCGTGATCCGGTGCCTTCGGGCTCGGGTCCGCAGGATCACAGCCGCCGACCACAGTGCCTCTCGGCTCCCACGGACCGGGAGGCACACTCGGAACCGCTCTGCCGACCGCAGTTGCCGGCGTCCGTGCGCGGCATCCCCGCATAAGCTCCGTCCGTGCACTCTCCACGCTCCCTCGCCGTCGGCGCCCTCGTCCTGATCATGGCGCTCGGCACGGCATGCTCTGCCGACCGTCCCCCGCACACCGCAGGTTCCGGGACATCGGCGCCCTCCCCCGCCGCTCCCACCGCGGTGCGGCCACCGGCCGCGAACGCCGTCTTCGACTATCAGCTCGGCGGCGCCTATCCGCCGCCCGGCACGGTCCGGGCCGTCTCCCGCGACCGCACCGCCGAACCAGCCCCCGGCCGCTACAACATCTGCTACGTGAACGCCTTCCAGGCCCAGCCCGACGATGCCGGCTCCTGGGAGGACGACCACCCGGAACTGCTCCTGCGGGACAAGCACGGAGACCCCGTCATCGACGAGGACTGGGACGAACCGCTGCTCGACATCTCCACCGGTGCCAAGCGGGCCGCCCTCATGGAGATCGTCGGCCCGTGGATCGACGGCTGCGCCAAGGCCGGTTATGACGCCGTGGAACCCGACAACCTCGACTCCTACGAGCGGTCCGACGGCAAGCTCACCGCCCGGCACGCCGCGGACTTCGCCCGGCTCCTGGCCCACCGCGCCCACCAGCGGCATCTGGCGATCGCCCAGAAGAACACCACCGACCTGCTGTCGCAACGGGCCCGCATCGGCTTCGACTTCGCCGTCGTCGAGGAATGCGCCCGTTACGAGGAATGCACCGACTTCGCGACGGCCTACGCCAACCGGGTCTTCATCATCGAATATACGAAGCCTGACTTCACGGCCGCCTGCCGCGCCTGGGGCAGAAAGCTCTCCCTCACCCTGAGCGACCGCGATGTCCGCCCCGCCGGCACCGAGGGCTCGCTCCGCCGGTACTGCTGACAGCGGCCCGGCACCGCCCGGAGCGGAGTGGCCGGCGTGCGGTCAGGCATTTCGGGTGGGGCCCACTGCACGTGCCGGGGCGGTTCCCAGCGTCCCGTCGGCCCCCGTTATCGGCGTGCGGCACCGCAATCCACGGCTCGCCGAGGCGGGCGTGGCCGGCGGCGGCCTTTCTCGTTCGCCCGGCCAGGGGCTGACCGTTGGCTACCGTGGGGTGAGGGCGGGCCTACCGTGCCCCGGGCTCGGTGTCAGTCGTCGATGGCCTGGTAGAGCGTGGTCCAGAAGTCGTGGATGGCCCGCGCCGAATCCGGAGTGGACATCCCGGTCTGGGTGAGCAGGATGCCGACGAGCTGGTTTTCCGGGTCGGCGTATGTAGTGGTGCCGGCTCCGCCGTCCCAGCCGAACTGGCCGATGGGCGCGAAGTCACCACGGTAGGTGCGCACCGCCATCCCGAAGCCCCAGCCGCCGTGCTGCCCCTGGCCGTGTGACAGATGGACGACGCTGCGGGCCCAGTCTTCCCGGGCGGCTCGCTGCTCGGGCGTGAGGCGGTTGGTGGTCATCAGCTCAACGGAGGGCCGGGACAGGATCCGTTGGGTCCCGTGCATCCCGTGGTTGAGCAGCATCTGAAAGTAGGCGTGATAGTCGTCGACGGTCGAGTCGAGTCCACCGCCGCCCGACTCGAACGCCGGAGGCTTGCTGTGGTGTCCCCCGTCGGCCTCGTCCGCCACGATGAACTCTCCGGTCTGCGGATCGGGGGCGTACAGGGGCGGCAGCCGGTCGATCTTGTCGCCGGGCACGTGGAAACCGGTGTCCTTCATGCCCAGCGGGTCGAAGATGCGTTCGCGCAGGAACGTCTCGAACGACTGGCCGGTGACCCTGGCCACCAGCACGCCGAGCACGTCGTCGCCAACGTTGTACAGCCACCGCTCTCCGGGCTGGTACATCAGCGGAAGCGTGCCGAGGCGGCGCATCCACTCATCCGGTTCCGGTGACGGCAGCAACCATTCCTGGCCGTAAACCCCCTGCTCAAAGAATGCGCCCATGATCGGAGAGGTCGGCGCCGTCATATCCAGTCCGAGCCCGAGGGTGGAGGTGAGCAGGTCCCGTACGGTGATCGGCCGCCGTGCCGGCACGGTGTCGTCCAGCGGGCCGTCGGGCCGCTTCAGCACCTGTCGGTCGGCGAGTTCGGGCAGCCACCGGTCTATCGGGTCGTCCAGCCGCAGCCTGCATTCGTCGAGCAGGACCATCGCCGCCGACACCGCGACCGGCTTGGTCGTCGAGGCCATCCGGAAGATGGTGTCCCGGCGCATCGGCGCGCCACCGTCATGGCGCATCGTCCCCATGGCTTCGACATGCGTCTCGTCGCCCCGGCTGACCAGGGCGACGAGTCCGGGAATCTTCCCGGACTCGACATGCCGTGCCAGCACCTCGCGCAGCCTGCGTACCCCTGCTTCAGAGAAGCCGCTGTTGCCTTTACCCCTCATGATTTCCTTCCCTGTAGTGATCGACTTGCAGGCCCCGTCCCGGCCTGGCGCTCATGGACTGTGGAGCTGAGTCTTGGGCCCGTGTGGAGCTCAGCGGCGGCGCCCCACCCGCTGATCCCTGCGAAGCCGAGTCGGCCCCACTCGGCGAATGATCAGCAGAACCGGGCAGCGAGAGGGATTTTCTCGTCGCTGATGCACCCTCGCTGGCGAGCCGCATGTCCAGGCGGAGCGCCCGGGGGCGAAGCCGAGGACGTACGGCCTGGACGGACGGCCTTGGACGTACGGCCTGGAGGCCTGGACGTGCGGTCTGGACGTGCGGCCTGGACGTGCGGAAAGCAGCGGCAACGCGCGCCGGCGAGGGCTCTTTCTGGAGCCGCTGCTCCTCTCCGAAGCCAGCTCATGGGCTGTCATGACGACGCGCTGTGTCGTTGTCAGACTGCCTTGTCTGCTTTTCCGGTGTCCTCGCCGGTGGCGCGCGTGAGGGCGTCGGTCAGCTGCTTCCGCGCACGGGCGGGGACGTAGCCACCCTCCGAGTAGTTCTGGACGAACGCCTCGGCGAACTCCACCGGGTCCTCTCCGACGATCTCGCGGATCGGCGTTCCGTCAACCACGGCCTGTTCGAACAGGTCGGCGAGGTCTTCGAGCATCGACTCAGTGCTGTCGCCCTCGGTCGGCACGAAGTACATCAGGTACCGCTCGATCGCTTCGACCGCCGTGCGGTGGTTCTCGGGAAGCTCCTTGACGCGCGCCTTGTACGCCCTCCAGCGCTTCTTGGGCCCGATCACCTTCGAGATGAAGCCGCTCTTTTCGGCATCAGACATGGCTACTTGCCTCCTTCGTGGAGCTGTTCCAGTCGTTCCGTGAGGAAGCTCCATGTCCTCCAGAACTCTTCGAGGTACTCCCGCCCCTGAGCGTTGAGGGAATACACCTTGCGCGGCGGCCCCTTCTCGGAGGGAACCTTCTCCACGTCGACCAGACCGCGCTGCTCGATCCTGATCAGCAGCGCGTAGATGGTCCCTTCGGCGATGTCGGAGAAACCCTGCTCCCGCAGCCACGCCGTGATCTCGTAGCCGTAGGCCGGCCGCGCGGCCAGGATCGCCAGGACGATGCCCTCCAGCGTGCCCTTGAGCATCTCCGTCACCAGCTTGGCCATGGAACACCTCCTCCCTGAGCTATTCAGTGACATTGACTACCGGTACACCGTAACGCTGACTACCGGTACTTAGCAAGACGGAATAGTGGACGGGCGAGCCGGCACCGCAAGCGCCCAGCACCGCCGTCATCGTCGTCCGGCTCGGCCGCGGGCTGGGTTGCGCAGCGGGCGCAGGCCGCCGCCGGCCGGAGTGGAGGCGCGGGAGCTGTAGCGCCCAGCACGTTGAGGTTCGCGTGCTGGAACGGGGAGAGCCGGGCGACGTCGTCGTTCAGGTCGTACGCCCGTACCTGCCCAGTGACCAGGGAGCCGACCAGCTGCAGCAGGTCCGGCCAGTGCGTGACCACCTCGGCTCACGTCGCCCGGCGCCGTTCCGAAACGCCTCGGGCGTTCCGGTCCTCTCGCCGCCCGTCCCGTGGGCCAGTTGCACCGTGGTCAGTTGTGCTCGGTCGGATCGTCCCGGGCCGGTTCGGTCCGGCGCAGGTCGGTGTCGGAGAGCGGTTCGAGTTCGCCGTGGGTGTCCAGCCAGTACAGGAAGGCCACGGCCGGGCAGACGAGCACCGCGGCCACGAGGGTGACCAGGCCGGTCCAGCGCAGGCTGGCGGGGGCGCCGGCGCCCCCGGCCACGGTCAGGGACGTGGGGATGAGGTAAGGGCGTTGGGCCGCCCCCCAGGCGATGACCGCCGCCGCGACCACGCCGACGGCGGTGACCCGGGACCAGGTACCGGACCGGCGCACTAGCAGCCATCCGGTGGCGAGGGAACAGACTCCGGCCAGGATGACGAGGCCGAGGCCGACGCCGTGGGTGAGCCCGTGCCAGACATGCGGGGCATCGGTCCGGGTGACGGTCAGCATGATGGCCGCCAGTACGGCGAGCACGACGACACTGACCAGAGCCCGCCGCCGGAAGTAGCCGACCAGGTCGGGTGCGCCGAAGCGGGCGGCGTCGGCGGCCAGGAACACGGCGCCGAGGAACGCCGTCGCCACAATGGCGATCAGTCCGAAGAGGAGGGAGGTCGGGTTGGACCAGGCGTGGGCCGAGGCCTCCGTTCCCGGTACCGCCCGGCCCGAGGCGATACCGCCGACGGCCGCGCCGAGGAAGAACGGGGTGAGCAGCGAGGAGAGGGCGAAGACGGCGCCGTAGAGGCGTCGCCCGGCGATCCGGCGGATGGGTTTGCGCAGCGCGAAGCCGGCGCCGCGCAGGACCAGGCCGATGGCGGCCAGGGCCAGCGGCAGCCACATGGCGGAGAACACCGTCTGGAACAGCGTCGGGAAGCCGGTCCACATGATGACGAAGATGAAGACGAGCCAGACGTTGTTGACCTCCCATACGGGGGCCATGGCATGGTCGATCAGCCACCTGGGGCGCGCGCCGCGCGCGGCGCCACCGGCCGTCAGGTCCCAGAACCCGGCTCCGTAGTCGGTGCCTCCGGCGCAGGCGTAGGCGGCCACGGCGAGCAGCAGCACCACGGCGATGACATCGGCGATCACGGCCGGCCGTCCTCGGCCGGTCCGGCCCCGGTGCCGCCGCCGGACGGCGGGTCACCGGCCGGTACCCGCGAGCGGGGCCCGTACGGGGTGTCGGCCTCCGGCTCCTCGGCCCGCTCCCCCGCCGCCCGGCGTGCGTCGGCGAGCCGCCAGCCTGTACGCATCTTGAGCAGCACGGCGAGCAGCGATCCGAAGATGAAGACATACACCACGACGACCAGGCCGAGCATGATCCAGAGACTGACGGGCCGGGTCGGTGTCACCGCCTCGGCGATGCGCATGTGCCGGTAGACGATCCAGGGCTGGCGCCCCACTTCGGCGGTGATCCACCCGCATTCGACGGCGATGACGGAGGCGACGCCCGCGCAGGCGGCGCCGCGGAAGAACCACGGTGAGGTGGGCAGCCGGCGTTGCCGCAGCCAGCACCAGCCGTACCAGAGGGCGAGGAGGATCAGCAGGGAGCCGATCACCACCATGGAGTCGAAGGCCCAGTGGGCGATGGTGGCCTGCGCGGCCGTCGGCCGGTCGTCCGCCGGGACGGAGGTCAGCCCGGTCACCTTGGTACCGGGGGTGAACCCGGCCAGGATGGAGTCGAATTGGGGGATCTTGATGCCGCCGGAGATGCTGCCGTCCGGGTGCAGCCGGCCGAAGATGTACTCGGGTACGTGGGTGTCGGTCCGCCAGACGAGCTCCGTCGCGGCGAACTTCACCGGCTGCTTGTGGAAGACCGACCGGGCGATCGAGTCCCCCAGCAGGAACTGCACCGGGGTGAACACCGCGGCGAGGGTGAAGGGGACGGTGAAGCCGAGCCGGTGGTAGCGGTCGCGGCGGCCGCGCAGCCAGCCGACGGCGTAGACACCGGCGACGGTGTAGCCCGCGGTGATCAGCATCGCCACGACGAAGTGCCAGTACTGCGGCCCGAACATCGGGGTGAAGATCGCCGACCAGATGTGGACGTTCTCGGGCTTGCCGTCGGCGTCGAGGGTGAATCCCTGGGGCGTGTTCATCCATGAGTTGGCCGCCAGGATGCCGAACGCGCCGAGCAGGGCGGCAGCCGGCAGGGGCAGGCCGAGCAGGAAGTGGGTGCGGGGCTTCAGCCTCCGCCAGCCGTAGAGGTAGATGGCGATGAGTACCGCTTCGAGGAAGAAGGCCCATGCCTCCACTCCGAACCCGATGCCGAAGACACCACCCCACGTGCCCATCAGACCCGGCCAGAGCAGCCCGAACTCGAAGGACAGCACAGTGCCGGTGACCACCCCGACCGCGAACTGCACCGCCATCACCGCCGACCAGCGTCTGGCGAGGAGCAGCGCAACGGGGTCGTTCCGGCGGAGGCCGCGATGGTGCATCACCAGGGTGATCAGCGGGAGCGCCACTCCGAGCGGTACCAGAATGATGTGGGAGCCCAAGGTGAATGCCATCAGCTCCCGGGCCGGGAGCAGTTGGGCCGGGGCGTCCGCCAGCAGGGTGACCGTGGTGTGCATGCCTACGTGCCTTCGCTGCTCGGGACGTTCAGGAGAGCGCCGGCCTCGGCATCCACGATTGCCTGCCTCCTCGGTGCACGGGGCCCTGCCGGGGCACAGCGCCGGTCGCGCCGGCTCGTCACACAATCACCGGTGGGCGCGCGGCAGCATGCACGGTGCGGCCGGGTTGGGCCGTTGGGCCGATGTTCTTCGCCCGGTCGGCCCAGCCGACGGCTCGGCGTACTTCAGGAGTTGGTCCGGCGGCGGGCCACCGGCGGGGCCGTGGGCCCACGAACAACGCTCGCGGGCCCACGAACAAGGTTTGAGGGGCCCGGCAGCCCCACACCGCCGAACCCCTCCGCGAGGGGGACCCGCCGGTCTCCCTCGTGCCTTTCAGCCCTTCGCCGCGTTACGCCGTCTCATGACTGGCGTTGCCGTTGATCTTCTCGATCGCCTGCCGGGCCTGTTCCTGCGGGGAGCGGGCGGGCAGCGGCGACACCGTCGTGGAGGCCACGGCGGGCTGCGTCCGCTCCTGCGGCATGGCCTTGGCGTGGGCCGCGGGCGGGCGGATCCGGAGCCGGTGACTGGCGGCCTCGTCCAGGGACACCGGGCGTTTGAACCGGGCAGCCAAGCGGGCGGCGTCCTGACCGAGCGCAGCGACGTCCTCCCACTGCAGACGAACCACCAGAGCAAGTTCGGCGTCTCCGTCGGGCAATGCCTGCAGCTGCGGGATACCCGGGTCAGTCATGCTGCCTCCTCACATCGTGGACCGGTGCCCCAGGGGGCACGGATATGGAGAGATACGCAGCGACACCCGTCACCGTTCACTTCCCGCCGGTGGAAGGTGCGGACCGGCCGCAGGCGGCGTGGCGCCGGCGTGAGGTGTGGATGCGGTGGCGGTCCGGCAGTTCACCGTGCGGACGGGGGGGCGTCCGGGCGGGCGGCTATGCCACGGCGTGGAAGAGGGCCGCTGCCGCGCCCCGTGACTCGACGCCCAGTTTAGTGAGGATCTTCGCGACATGGAACTTCACCGTCGACTCGCTGATGTGGAGTTCCTGGGCGATCGCCCGGTTGCGGTGCCCGAGCGCGAGCCGGGCCAGTACCTCCAGTTCCCGCTCGCCCAGTGCGGTGAGCGGGTCGGGGGCCGGGTCCTGGGACACCCGCAGCGGGATGGTCGCCGACACCGTGGTCCCCCACCCGGGTACCGCGTCGACGTCCAGCCGTCCGTCCAGTACGTCGAGTCGCTCGGCGACGCCGCCGGGGGCAAGGTCACCGTGGGTGAGGGTGCCGGGCCCGTCGTCCCGTACGGTTGCGCGCAGTTCGTCGTCGGTGATCTGCCAGGCGACGTGGACGCGGGTCACCGCCTGCTGTTCCAGGGCTTTCAGCAGCAGCGCCCGGACGATGGCGCGCGCGGTGTGTGCCACGTCGGCGGCCACGGTCCGCGGTGAGTCGGGTGCGCCCAGCTCCAGTCGTACGGGGCTGTGGCGGACGAGCGGCCGCAGGGAGTCGGCGAGCCGGGCGAAGGCCTGACCGGCCGGCTCCTCGGCGATCTGCTGGTCGCGTTCCGCCTCCGCACGCAGGTTCACCAGGGCCGAGACCGCCAGATCCGTCGCGGTGGCGCGGGCCGCCGCATCGTCGAGGGTGCGGCTGCGCAGAACGCCCAGCAGCCCGGTGAGCGCGGCCGAGTAGGCCTCGCCCAGCTCCGCGAGCACTCGGGCCCGGGTGCCGGCGGCGGTCCGCGAGCGGGCCAGCGCACCGGGCATGGCCTCCGCCGCCAGGCGGTCGAAGTGGCTGGTGACCACGTCCCACAGCGCTTGGACGAGGGCGGTGGCCGCTTCGTCGACCGGGGCGGCGTCCTCGTCCCGTACCAGCAGCAGGAGGGCACCGCGGGGTGTCGCCCGGCTCGTCACGACGAGGGCCGGCCGCTCCGCGCCGGCGAGGGTGAGCATGCCCTGCCAGGGGCGGCCGGGGATGCCGGAGGCGAGCAGCGGCGCCAGATCGGCGGTGGACAGCCGGCCGGTGATCTCGGCAGCGCCGTATGTCTTGAACGGTGAGTGGGCGCAGTGTGTGGAGAGTTCAGCGGCGGCCCGGTGCGGCACCAGCTCGGCCAGGACGGCGGAGAGCCGGGGCAGGATCTCGCCGAGTGGCTGGCGGATCACCTCGTATGCGGCGGTGAGGGCGGGCACGGTTCCGGTCAACTGCATGAGCCTCAGCGTAGCCAGGGGCTTCGGCGCAGAGGCTGGCCTTTCGGCCAGGTCGGACTGTCCCGATGGCCGGCGTCGTGCGCGTCCCCAGGAATGAGGCTGAAGGCATCAGCCCATTGCCTCCACGGCATTTCCTGCCTCGAACCGGGAGACCGTTATGCGAGCGATCATGTACCACACCTTCGGCGGCGCCGAGGTGCTCAGCCTCGGGGACACCGACAAGCCGGTGCCCGGACCGGGCGAGGTACGGGTGAAAGTGGTGACGGTCGGCGTCAATCCGCTGGATTTCAAGCGGCGTTACGGATGGGTGGAGCAGTTCTACCCGACGACGTTTCCCGCCGTGCCGGGCCTGGAGTTCGCCGGGGTGGTGGACGCACTCGGCGACGGCGCGGGGGACGAATTCGCCGTCGGCGACGAGGTCTTCGGCCTGACCAGGACCGGTGCGTACGCGGAGTACGCCCTCGCGGGAGACATCGTGCGCAAGCCCGCAGCGCTCTCCTTCGAGGCCGCGGCGACCCTCCCGGTGGCCGGTGAGACGGCACAGCGCGTCCTCGACCTGCTGGGCCTGACGAAGGGCGAGACCCTGCTGCTGCACGGGGCGGCGGGCGCGGTCGGCCAGGTCGCGATCCAGCTCGCGGTGGCCGGCGGCGCCACGGTCATCGGTACGGCGTCCCCCGCCAATCACGACTTCCTGCGCACGCTGGGTGCGCTTCCGGTGGCGTACGGGGCGGGCCTCGCCGACCGGGTGCGGACGGCCGCCCCCCAGGGCGTCGACGCGGTCTTCGACGCGGCCGGGCAGGACACGCTGCCGGTCTCGATCGCGCTGCGCGGCGGGACGACGGACCGGATCGTCACCATCGCCGATATGAACGCCGCCGATCACGGTGTGCCGTTCTCCGCGGGCGGTACGCCGTCGGAGCAGATCCGGGCAGTCATGGCCGCACACGCCCGCCGCGCCGTCGAGGGCAGGCTCGCGGTACCGGTCGTCGCGACCTTCCCGCTCGCCGATGCGGCCAAGGCGCAGGAGCTGAGCGAAGCGGGGCATGTGCGCGGCAAGCTCGTCATCACGGTCTGAGCCCGCGGCGGCCGGTGTGCGGGCCGCTGACGAGCCGCGCAAAGAAGGCGGTGCGCCACAGGCTGGCTGCCTGTGGCGCACCGGGTATCGGAGCGGTGGCCGGTGGGGGAGGCATGGGCGCTGTCTCCCCCACCGGTCAGATCCGCACGGGGTCAGTGACGGTGGCCGTGTCCCCAGCGCACCTGGTCGACGACGCGGCGGTGGTCGTTGCGCAGGGTCGCGGTGTCACGGTTGTCCCAGACGTAGTGGCGCCGGTCCTGGTACACGTCCCAGCGGTTGTCGTGGCCGTGGCCGGTGTGGACGCGGATCCGGCTGTGGCCGGCCAGTCGCAGGTTGCCGAAGCGATAGGTGTGTCCGCTCTTGTCGGACAGGCTCCAGCCCTTGATGTTGACGGGTGTGCGGCCGGTGTTCCGCACCGTCACCCACTCCGCGTTGAGGCTGCGGTTCGAGCTGTCGTCGCGTCCCGGGCTGTCGTACTGGATGGGCCCCAGCACCACTGCGGACCGCCAGCGCTGCGGAGTGTGGCGGTGGTGACCGTCCGCGCTGGCCGGGAGGGCGGCGGTGGCTGCCAGGGCCGCGGAGCCCAGTACAGCCATGGCGACACGCGAAGCGTTACGGAACATCGAACCTCCTGTGGGGGACGCCGCGTTCAGGGCGTCCAGAAACCGGACGCCCGGCCGGTTTGACCGGGCCTCCACAGAGTGACGGCCCGTCATGCCTTGGCGGAAGAAATCCCTGTTGGTGTGACAAAACACGGACATATGCACAACCACACCACGCCAGGCGTGCACGCCCCCGCGCTCGCCCCACCACCCGCAAAACCCCCTACACCTATCCCCGTGCGGCCCTACGGGGCACGGGCCATCCGCACACCGACCGGCCGGCCGACGGACTCAGGAACCGGTCGCCCAAGTCCCCTGCCGACCCCGGATGTTGCTCCAAGGAGGCACCTTCTCTCGCCCTCGGGTGACCCGAACTCAGCTGTCCGGTGAGCCACTCAGGCACCATCCGTTGCCTGGAGCCCCCGGAGCCTTTACGTTGAGCGCGCCTGAATTCACCTCAGCCCGCCCCTATCGGCGGGCTTCGGGAGGAACCCCCCATGCGCAGAAACACCTCCGGACATCACCGCAGACGCACCTCCATACGCACCGCGGTGTCCGTCGGCATCGCCGCGGTGGCGGTGGCCGCAACGGCCGCCGCGGCCACCGCCGAGGGCGCCACCCCGGCCCCGCCCGCCCAACGCACCCAGCACGTCGAGTACTTCAACGGTGCAGGCGGCCACCCACAGCAGACCACCGTCCCGGCCTCGAAGCCGCTCGCACCGTCCGAGAAGGCCGCGATCGCCGCCGGCGACGGCGATGTCTCCTCGGTCGTGCAGAACGGCCCGGTCAACTCCAAGCTCGATGTCGTCTTCATCGGTGACGGCTATACCGCCGCCCAGCAGGAGGACTTCCACTCCGACGTCCGCGCCAAGTGGGCCAAGATCTCCGCCGTGGAGCCGTACGCCACCTACCGCGGCCTGTTCAACGTCTGGGCCGTCGACGCCGTCTCCAACGAGTCCGGCGTCTCCGGGGACCCGACGAAGGACGTGGTCCGCGACACCGCCCTCGACTCCGCCTTCTTCTGCGAAGACACCGAGCGGCTGCTGTGCGTCGACACCGGCAAGGTCGAGTCGTACGCCTCCAAGGCCCCGGCCGCCGACCTCGTCGTGGTCCTCTCCAACTCCACCAAGTACGGCGGTGCGGGCTACAACGACATCTCCTCGCAGGTCGGTTACGACGGGATCGCCACCGCCTCCTCCGACAACGACCAGTCGGACCAGATCGCGGTGCACGAAACCGGTCATTCGCTCGGCAAGCTCGCCGACGAGTACGACTACGGCCAGTCCGGGACCTACTCCGGCCCCGAGCCCGCCCAGGCCAACCTCAGCAAGCTCTCCGCCGACCAGATGACCGCTCAGCAGCAGAAGTGGTACCGCTGGATCGGCCAGCAGTCCCCGGACGGCGGTGTGGTGGGCGCTTTCGAGGGCGGCGGCTACTACCAGTACGGGCTCAACCGCCCCACCGAGAACTCGATCATGCGGACCCTGGGCCGGGAGTTCAACCTCCCCGGCCACGAGGCGATGATCGCGGGCTTCTACCGCTATGCGAGCGTGCTGAGCAGCCCGGTCTCCACCCACCACGCGGTGTCCCGCGGGACCCGTATCCGGGTCACCGTACCCGCCTCCGCGCAGCTGAAGTGGTACGTCGACGGGCGCGAGCACAAGGCCGCGCGCGGCAGCACCGCGGTCCTCCCGCGCACGCTCGGCGTCCCGGCCGACGGCCGCTCCCATACGGTCACGGCCCGGGCCACCGACCGTACGAAGGCGGTCCGTGACCCGGCGCTGCGCAAACTGCTGTCCCGTTCGCTGAGCTGGCACGTCGCGCCCTAGTTGTTGTGTCCGGGGAGGTTGTGGACGGTGATGGCGATCACGGGCATGTGATCTTGAAATGGGTGAGGGCCTTCTGGCCTGGTGGGGATTGCGACATCTGCACCGGCGCGTCCCCAACCTCACAGGGCAATACACCTAGTACGCCCGTACCGCTCCTCGCACACCGCCCCGGTCACCGGGCGGGCCGGTCCATGCGCCCGCCCGGTGACCGGGGCCGAGTGCTCCCCGGGGCGCAGCTGCTGCCGGACTCCTGGGCTGTGGGCGGTCATCGCTGTGGGCGGTCATCGCCGTCAACGGCGGCGCGGTCAGAGGCGCACCAGCATCTTTCCGGTGTTCCGGCCGTCCATCAGCCCGAGGAAGGCCTCCACCGCCTGGGTGATGCCGTCCTCCACCGTCTCACGGAAGCTGATTCTGCCGTCCGCCAGCCAGCCGCCCACCTCTTCGGCGAAGCGCGGCTGGAGACCCTCGTGGTCCCCGACCTCGAAACCGCGCAGCGTGATCCGCTTCTTCACCAGTTCGACCATGTTGCGCGGCCCCGCCGCGTGCTCGGTGTCGTGGTACCCGGAAATCGCTCCGCACAGCGCGGCCCGGCCGTTCAGGTTCAGCGCTTCGATGGCGGCCTCCAAGTGCTCTCCTCCGACGTTGTCGAAGTACACGTCGATACCGTCCGGGGCGGCCTCGGCGAGCAGCTCGCGCACCGTGCCGGACTTGTAGTTGAAGGCTGCGGTGAAGCCGAGTTCGCCGGTCAGATACTCCCGCTTCGCCGCGGACCCGGCGCTGCCGATCACCGCCTTCGCCCCGCGCAGCCGCGCGATCTGCCCGGCCAGACTGCCCACCGCCCCGGCTGCGCCGGACACGAAGACCGTCTCCCCCGCGCGCATGCCCGCGATCTCGGTCAGCCCGACGTAGGCACTCAGTCCGGGCATCCCCAGGACGCCGAGGAACGCGGAGTCCGGTACCCCCTCGATACGCCGCAGCCTGGTGAAACATCCGGCAGGAGCGACCGCCGCGGTACGCCATCCCAGGTCGCTGAGCACCAGATCCCCCGGCGACAGACCGGCCGCCCGCGACACGACCACCTCACCGACCGCTCCACCCGTCATCGGCCGGTCCAACCCGTAGGCCAGGCTCCCGGTGTCCGCGGTGCTCATCAGGGCCCGCATATAAGGGTCCACCGAGAGGAAGGTGTGACGGACCCACACCTCACCTTCGGCCGGTGCCGGTAACTCCCGCTCCACGAGCCGGAAATCCCCCGGCACCGGGCGCCCCACGGGGCGTGCGGACAGGTGCCACTCGTGCACGGTGTCGGTCATGCGCTGTTCTCCTTGTGCGCGACGGACTGCTTCTCCGTCAGGGGCAGCGCTACCGGCCCCCGGGACATTCCGCGGCCTGCGGTCTGCGGTATCCGCGGACTCCGCCCCCTGCACGACCACGCGGCAGACGACGACGGGCGGGCCGCCAAGGGAAAGGCACTTGCCCTCCCTCGGCGGCGAAGGTCAGCGCGGTGCCGCGAGGTCCTGGGTCCACCAGGGCCCGCCCGCGCCCTCGACGATGCCGATTCCGACTTCCGTGAAGGCGCAGTTGAGCAGGTTGTCGCGGTGCATGGAGTCGCCCATCCAGTCGTTGACCGCCCCGGCGGCGGTCCGCCGGCCGCGGTCGAGGTTCTCGCCCCAGCTGCTCCAGCGGTATCCGGTGGCGGTGATCCGCTCGTCGGGGCCGGTGCCGTCCGGGGTCTCGTGCTCGTAGTACTGGCGTGCCGCCATATCGGCGGAGTGCCGCTGCGCCGCGGCGTGCAGTCGCCGGTCGATGCGCAGCGGCCCGCAGCCGGCCCGCGCCCGCCGCTGGTTGATGAGTGCGGTGGCCTGCTCTTCGAGGTCGGGCGGGGTGGCCGACGGGGTGGGGGTCGGTGAGGCGGACCGCGTGGGGGGCGTGGTTTTGGAGGGCGATGGGGTCGGGGTGGGCGTGGGGGTGGGTGTGGGGGTGGGGCGCGGCGAGGGGGTGCGCTCGGCCACGGTGCGGGGCGCCTTCGGCTCGTCCTTCTGTTTGTCCGGGGCCGTGTCGGGAGACCACCACACGGCGGCGCTGACGGCCACCGCGAGGGTGGCGGTGCCCGCAACGACCGTGCCCTTCTTCACCCGGGGCGGCCGCTTCGGCAGGTGGTGTGCGCCGGACGCACCGGACGCGTGGTGGGCGGATGCCGAGGTCGCCTGCACGGTCGCGGCGGCCGGGGCGGGCAGGACGGTAGGCGGAGTGAGGTGCGCGGGCAGCGGCAGCAGGGCGAGACCGGCCAGCAGGCCCTCGGCGGGCAGCAGGCCGGTCCAGTGTCCGGAGCAGGCCGTGCAGCGGCGCGCATGGCGGGCTATTCGCTTGCGCCAGAGGGCGCAGGGCTCGTGGTTCCAGGTTTCCGTCAGCCGGGACAGTTCGGGGCAGGGGGGAGTGGCCGAGAGGGCGCGGACCACGACGCGGCCGGCCTCTAGCTGTTCCTTCATCCGCTGCACACGGACCGCCGCATGGCGGGAGTCGATCCCGACGGCGGCGACCAGCTCCGGCCTGGAGATCTCGCCGGCGGCCTCCAGCCACCACAGGGACAGCAGCGCCCGGTCTCCCTCGTCCAGCCAGCGGGTGGCCGCGGCCACTTCACGGCGCTGGCCGGACAGCCCCAGCTTCAAGATGGTCAGGTCGACGAAATCGGCGGAGCGGTCGGCCTGTTCCGCCGCCTGGTCCAAGCCGACGACGGGTGTCTTGCGGGCGGCGGTCCACCGGCGGCGTACCTGGTTCATGGCGATCGCCACCAGCCAGGAGCGGAAGGATGCCGGCTCCCGCAGGTCGGCCAGTGACTCCAGGACGCGCAGCATGGTCTCCTGCACCACGTCGTCGACGTCCGCATGGCCGTCCAGCGCGCGCCCCACGACGTTGTAGATCAGTGGCAGGTGAGCGGCGACCAGCTGCTCCCGGGCCGCTTCGTCACCGGCCTTGGCTGCCTCGACGGCCTCCGTCCCGTTTTCCTGCTTCACGCCCATTCGTTCCCGTTCATTCGTGCGTACCCGAGCCCCCGCACACAGGAGATCCCGCGCGCTCGCCGTGATAACAGAAAAAACCTACGTGCAACCGGAAGAGCCGCGGTCACCGGCCGACGCCCGTGGCGCGCTCCAGGGGCCCCGGCCCGCTCACGCAGCGCGGAAACCGGCCTGCTGACGGCCCACGAAAAAACTTTTCGCACTTTCCGTTATCGGGCGCCGGCCCCGTGGTCTCCCATGTGTCGGCCCGCAAGGGCAGCGGTTCCCCCGGGCTCCGCGGGCCGGCGGATCCCCATCCCCCACAGGAAACGGAACCATGAACAACGACCACCTTCAGACGGAGCGCCACGACGAGACTCCGGCCGGCAGCGGCCGCGGGGCGGGCAGCCGCACGGGAGGCCGGCACGGGCGGACCAGCGGCCTGCACCGCGCCGGCAGCGCCCCCCGGCGCAAGGCCACCCTGCTGGCGGTGGCGGCAGTGGTCACCGTGGGCGGCGCGTCCGTGGTGCTGATACGCCCGGACTCCGGAGCCGACCGGGCGCTCGCGGCGGATGCGTCCATGCCGTCGGCGCCCACGGCGAAGGTGTCCGCCTCCTCGACGCCGGCGACCTCGCCCTCGCCCAAGCCCCACAAGCCCTCGGCCTCCCCGTCCAAGGCCAAGAAGCACGCCAAGCGGCACGCTTCGCCGCGGCCGCGGACCAGCCGCCCCGGCAGCGGCACCGGTAGCGCCAAGCACACCGCGCCCCGTACGCCCCGCCCCGATTCCGGTGTGGGAACCACCACGCCGAACGGAGCGCAGGCCGCGTCGGGCACCGCCGCGCGGTTCGCGCAGAAGGTCGTCGAGCTGGTCAACGCGCAGCGGGCGCAGCACGGTTGTGGCCCGCTCACCGTCGATCCCCGGATACAGAAGGCGGCACAGGCCCACTCGGACGACATGGCCGCCCGCAACTACTACGAGCACAACACCCCGGAAGGCGTCGACCCCGGTACCCGGATGACCAAGGCCGGGTACCCGTGGGGCAGCTGGGCCGAGAACATCTTCAAGAGCCCCAAGGACCCGGCCACGGCGCTGGACGGCTGGATGAAGAGCCCGGGCCACCGCGACAACATCCTGAACTGCTCCTACAAGGCCACCGGTGTGGGCGTCAATCTCAGCGGCAACGGCCCGTGGTGGACACAGGACTTCGCCACCCACTCCTGAGCGGCGCGCCGGCCGATCGATGCCCCGGGGCGTCCGCCGGCCGGCTCTTTTTCCCAGCGGTACGGGCCGGTTTCGGCCCGTACCGCTGGGCCCGCGGCGCCGGAAGCTCAGCTGCCCGCCGGGGCGAAGGTCCGGTCGAGGAAGCCGTCGAGGCTGCGGCGGGCCGCCGCGCCGTGTGGGCCGGCGAAGATCTCGGCGGCGTGGAGGGTGCCGGGCAGAACCGTGACCTCGGCCTCGGGGAAGCTGTGGGCGACCTCGCGCAGCCGCCCCTCGTCGGAGAGCGGGTCGTCGGCGGTGCCCAGGAGCAGCAGTTCGCCGTCGTAGGACGTGCCCTTTCCGGCGGAGTAGCCGCCCAGCGAGGCGAGTGGACTGATACCGGCGACGCCGGCCGGGCGGTCGGTGCGGTCCGTCAGCATGCCGAGCATGAGCGTGCCGCCCATGCAACCGCCCACCCACGCCACGTTCGTGGCGCCGCGCGAGCGCAGCAAGCGGGTCGCTTCGGACACGGTCCGGCGGCGGTCCCCGCCCCAGTCGAAGGTGACCACGTGATAGCCGCCGGCGGCGAGCCGCTTGGCCTCGGCGGCCCATTCACAGGCGTCACCCCAGGAGATGGGGGCGAAGACCACCCCGCGGGGCCCGGTGCCCAGGGTGACCAGGCGGCCGTCCCCCGAGGAACCGGGCGGGCGGTACGCGGTGGCGCCGCCGACGCCGTGGAAGCACGACGGCAGCCGGTCCGGTGTGGCGCTGAACTCTCGCACTGCGATGGTTCCTTCCTCGGTGGAGCGTCGGTTTTCCGCCATCGCGCTCCCCTGTGGGGCCGTTACCGCGTCACGGCCGGCACAGGCAGTGGCGCTGGTCAGGGCCAGAAACAGGACCGCCGTCATGGCCAGGGCACGTCTCGGCTCACGCTTGAACATGGGAGAAGCATAGAGAGAAAGCATTGGAAAAAGCTATATTGAAAGATAGATGGAAAGCTTTTCACAGCGCCCACATCTGGCAACCACACAGTCTCCCCAGGTCAGAACGTGCCTGTGCGGAGGGTGGGATATCTTTGTACTGAGCATCGGGTAGAGGGAAGGCGGTTCACAGTGGAGCCTGACCACGTAGACGAGATCATCTCGGCATGGGGACACGAGCTGCCCGAAATCGCCGGCCTTCCCCTGGAACTGGCCAAAAGGACCGCCCTGTTGGTTTCGGCCTTCGATATCGCCGCCGGCGCCGAGCTGGAGAAACTGGGGCTCACACAGGCCGAGTACGGAGTACTCGCCACCCTCCGGCGGATCGGCGCCCCCTACCGCCTCAAGCCGACCGACCTCACCCACGCTCTTCTGCTGTCCTCCGGTGGGACCAGCAATGTCATCAAGCGCCTGGTGGCCGCCGGCTATGTCACCCGCGCGGCGGCCGAGGACGATGCGCGCAGCAGCTGGGTGCAGCTCACACCGACCGGGGTGGAGACCGCCGAGGCGGCGGTGCGTGCCACCACCGCCGTGCACGCCCGGCTCGTCGACCGTATTCCGGAACCTACCGCGAAGGTCCTCAGCGAACAGCTGCGCATCGCGCTGGCCGCCATCGAGGAGGGCGTGCTGATCCGGCGCTGACGCGAAAGGTCAGCGGCCGGCCAGCCGGTCGCGCACCTCCTCCGCCCGTGCCAGCAGCCGCGGCATCCCGGCGTACCGCAGCCGCCCCGCCCGCTTGACGATCCGCCCGGCGACCAGCACGGTGTCGACATCGGCGCGGTCCATCGACGACACGACGGCCGCGGTGGCATCGTGCACCGGCGCCACTCCGGGGCGGTCGGTCCGCAGGACGAGCAGATCGGCCTGCTTGCCCGGGGTGAGGGAGCCGATGAGGCCGGCCATCCCGAGCGCCTCGGCGCCGCCGAGCGTCGCGAACTCCAGCACCTCCCGGGCCGTGAGCAACGGCGCTTCCGGGCCCGCGTGGCCCTGCAGCGCGGCGAACCGTCCGATCTGGAAGGCGGCCCGCATCTGCGTGAACATATCGCTCGGCGCGGCGACTTCGACATCCACGCTGAGGCCGGGACGCAAACCGGCGGCCGCCGCCGCGGCGAACGGCGGCAGACCGTGCCCCATCGTCATCTCGATGGCGGGTGCGATCGACAGCGCCCCGCCACTGTCGTGGATCAGCTCCAGCTCGCCGGGCTCCATCCCGGTGCCGTGGATGAACACCGTGCCGGGGCGCAGTACCCCGAGGCGGCGCAGCCGGGAGACGGGGCTGCCGCCCCGGACGTGCAGCGCGGTCGGCACATCGAGTTCGCGGGCCAGGGCCCAGCTGCGCCGGGTGCTCTCGTCGCTGCCGGCCTCGGCGTTCAGCGCCATGGTCACCAGGCTGTGCTGGGAATGCAGCCGGCCGCTGCGGACCCGGCGGGCGTCCTGTGCCGTGCCGTGTCCATAGGCGAAGACACTGCGCAGCCCGGATTCGGTGAGCGCGTCGAGCAGGGCGTCGGTGTGCTCCTCGGTCGGCTTGGCGACATTGGAGATGTCCTGGACGGTGGTCACCCCCGCGTCCAGGGCGCCCAGTGCGCTCAGCAGATTGCCCAGGTGGAGATCGTCGGCGGTGAGCCGGGGGGCCAGGGTGTGCAGGACGGTCGCGAAATACTGGTCGAGGGTCTGGTCGGCGCCGCTGCCGCGGAGCGCCGCCTGCC
This sequence comes from Streptomyces sp. NPDC048637, assembly GCF_040650675.1. Taxonomy (NCBI): domain Bacteria; kingdom Bacillati; phylum Actinomycetota; class Actinomycetes; order Kitasatosporales; family Streptomycetaceae; genus Streptomyces; species Streptomyces sp. NPDC048637. Next base: position 83,550 of record NZ_JBEZHQ010000019.1, on the reverse strand, counting down.
ACATGTGCCGGTGGGTGTCGACGAAGCCGGGGAGCACGAGGCACCCCCGGGCATCGATCCGCTCGTCCGCGGCCGTGGGGTCGATGCCCGGGCGTACTTCGGTGATCCGGCCGTCCGCCACCAGGAAGTCGGCGGACGGCAGTTCACCGGTGGCCGGGTCCATGCTGAGGACCCGGCCACCGGTGACGAGCAGGCGTGCGGAGGTCATGCAGTGCCCCACCCCTGGGGCGGTGCCAGGCGGCCCAGCTGCAGGTTCCAGTACTCGGTGTTGCGCCGGCAGCGGCCGTCGGGGGCGAAGGTCAGGAAGTTGGTCTCCAGGAAGGTGACCCAGTGGTCGCCGTCGGGGTTGAGGGCGGGGGCCCGCAGGGTGATCCAGAGTTCGACGGCCGCCCGGTTGCCGGTGACGACGGGGGTGCCGTGACGGCCGGTCATCTCGCTCTGGCCGGCGGTGATGTCGCGCCAGTACTTGCCGATGGCCTCACGGCCCCGGAAGGTCTGCGCGGGCACACCGGGCACCGCCTCGTACACGGCATCGGGAGTGAACAGCCGGACCGCGGCTTTGTCGTTCTTGGTCCGCCATGCCTCAAGATAGGCGTCGGTCCAGCTCGACACCTGGGCGGCGGTGAGGTTGGTGGAGCGTTCGGCGGCCTGTGCGGCCGGTGCCACGGCCGCCAGGGGCAGTGCGGCGACGCCGGCCCGGAGCAGGGTACGTCGGTGGGTACGGGGGTTCACGGGTGTTCGGTGCCCTTTCCGTGTGTACGGGGTGACGCGGATGGCGACGGCTTCGTGAAGCCGGGCGGAACCGGTGTCAGGCCTCTTCCTGGAGGCGGACGGAGAATTCGATGCCGTCGCCCAGCGGAAGCTGCTGGGAGAGATAGCCGTTGCCGGCGGCGCGGACATGGTCGGTGAACTCGGGTGGCAGCATCGGCAGGTTGTCGGAGACGACCAGGCCACCGGTGCGCAGTGCGGGTTCGAGCAGCTTGAGCACCGGGAGGTAGAGCTCCTTCCAGCCGTCCAGCAGCAGCAGATCGACCGGCCCGGGCAGCGTGCCGAGCTGTTCCCGGGCGTCGCCGGTCCTGATCTCGGCGTAGGCGGCGAGCCCGGCGCGCTCCAGGTGGCTGCGTGCCCGGTCGGCCTTGCCGGGATGCAGCTCAGAGCCGACGATGCGGCCGCCGCCGTTGTCGCGCAGGGCGGCCGCCGCATAGATCGTCGAGGCGCCGAAGGAGGTGCCGAACTCCACGACGAGTGCCGGGCGCAGGCTCCGTATGAGCTGGTAGAGGAAGGTACCGACCTGCGGGTGTACGGGCAGCGCGGCCTGGGCGCACAGCTCGGCCGCCTCCTGGGCGGTGGGCGGCTGCGGCCAGTCGGCCGCGGTGGCGTAGGCGCGCTTCATGACGTCCGGGTCGTTGCGCTCGGCGGTCCGGGCGATCTCGTCCAGGACGGCGCCGACGCGCTCGTCGCCGAGTCCGGTGGCAGCGGTGGTCATCCCTGTGCCCTCCCGTCCCGCACGGCGGCCAGCAGCGCGGGGTCGAGGTAGCTCTGCGCGTTGTAGATGGTCCGGTCGGTGTCAAGTATCTCGCGCCGGCCGTGCATCACCCGGGTGTTGTCGATCAGCGCCACGTCGCCGTCCTGCCAGTCCAGCTCCTCGGTCAGCTCCTCAGTGAGGCGGCGGAATTCTGCGAGGAGCTCCTCGGGGATGTCCGTGCCGTCGGCAAAGGTGATGCGTGGGGCCTCGTAGTTGTACGAGGGGCCGAACACGCTGTTGGCCCAGGAGAGCCGGCTGCCGAAGAGTGTGGGGTGGACGGCGCCGATGCGGTACGCGTAGTGGAGGGAGCCGTCGTCGTTGAGCTGGAGAGTGGTGGACACACTGCTGCCCACCAGGTCCTTCATATCGGCGAAGGTGATGTCGTCGAGCTTTTTGCGGCCTTCCGTCTGGTGGCAGACGAACGCCTTCCACTTGGGCTCCTCCACCCGGCGGCTGTACATGATGTCCTTGACGCCGAAGACCGCGCGGGCGGTGTCACTCGCCGCGTCCCAGACGCGGTAGCCGTCACAGACGGTGGTCTGGGAGCCGCCGGCGGCGGCCTTCTCGCACAGGAACCACGTCAGGTCGGGGCCGAAGGGGCTGTTGCCGTTCTCCAGATGGAGGCCGACGGCGCCGGTGCCCGCGTCCACCTTCTGGGCGACCTCGCCGCCGTGGAAGGAGCGCGCCGGGTCGAGGGTGATCCGGCTGGAGTGCGCCTTCACGAAGGAGGTGAACTCCTCCAGGCCGGTGCGGAAGCCCCGGAACAGCAGAAAGCCGGCGTCGGCGAGCAGCCCGGTGACCCATGCGGGGTCCAGTGCACCGAGCGACCGGTCCCCGGTGGGCAGGACGAGCCGGCCGGTGGCGGCCCCGTAGGGCTCGACGTCAGCGATGGTGGTCATGCGTCTGCTCCTTGGTGGTCGTACAGCGTTCCGTTGGACAGGGCAGTGCGGATGGCTGCCCGCATGGGCCTTCCGGTGACGGTGAAGAACCGGCGGTAGAGGCGCTCGTCGGCGACGGTCAGGTGCGGTACGGCGACCCGCTCCACCTCGGAGAGGTGCGCTGCGCCGAACTCCCGGACGGCCGCTTCGGCCATCGCGAGGTCGGTGGACTCCTTGACGAGGAAGAGGCCGTGGAGGGCGGTGAGTCCGTCACCGATCACGGCGACGGCGCGGACGAACGGCAGTTGGGCGTACTGCGCCTCGACCCACTCGGGAGCCACGTTGCGGCCGGCCGCGGTGATGATGACGTTCTTCTTGCGTCCGGTGATGCTGATGAATCCGTCCCCGTCGATCCGGGCCAGGTCGCCGGTGCGGAGCCAGCCGTCGGCGTCGAGGACCAGGCTGGAGGGGTCGTCGCGGGTGTAGCCGGCGAACAACGAGGTGCTGCTGACCAGGAGTTCACCGTCCTCGGCGGTCCGGACGCGGACATGCGGCAGCGGCCGGCCCACGGTGCCGAGGCGGCGCGCGTCCGGGGTGTTCCAGCTGACCACGGAGCTGTTCTCGGACAGTCCGTACCCCTCGTGCACGGGGAGCCCATGGTCTTCCAGCCGCCGCAGCAGCTCGGGGTGCACGGGCGCCCCGCCGCAGCAGATGAGCGGCGCGCGGGGAGTGCCGAACAGGGCTGGTGCGACCGTGTCTCCGCTCACCACCGCCTCGTCCGCGGCGGTGGCGAAGGCGTCGACGAGCGCGGGCGTGGCGACCATCGCGGTCGGACGGGCGGCCGTCACATACGGCATGGCATCGGCGGGGGCCGCCGCCGCGGTGCCGACCAGGGCCCTGCCGGGCGGCATCAGGACCAGCGTCCCGCCGTCGAGCAGGACCATGTAGAGGCCGGTGACCTGCTCGATGAGCAGGCTGAACGGGACGACGGAGAGATAGCGGGCGAAGGCCCCGCCGGGCATCACCGACCGCAGTGAGCCCAGCAGTTCATTGAGGGCCGCCGCCCGGATGCGTACCCCCTTGGGACGCGAGGTCGTCCCGGAGGTATGGATGATCTTGCACTCCCAGTCCGCTCCCCCGACGCCGGCCGGCGGAAGCACCATGGGCGCGGACGGCACGGGCTCATCCGTGGACAGCGGCAGCACCGTGCAGTCCGGGCGCAGGACCCGGTCCCTGCCCCACTGGGTCAGCCGCTCCTGCCCGGCCGCGTCCACCACACACAGATCGGTCTCCGCCAGCAGCCCGGCGGCCTGCTCGGCGGAGAAGGCCAGCGGGACCGGCACCTCGGTGGCGCGCGCGGCGATCAGTGCGAGGTCGGCGACCACGAATTCGGGGGTGTTGCCACAGACCACGCCGATGCGCAGCGGCCGGCCGTCGCGCCGGCCGATCCGCTCGGCGAGGTCCGCGGCCCGGCGCGTCACCTCCTGATAGCTGAGGGTCCGGGCCACAGTGCCGTCCTCCCCCAGCACCTCGATCAGCGGACGCTCCGATTCACCGAACCTGACCAGGCTCTGCTCAATGCCCAGCATGACCGGCCACCTCCATGGCGCTGATGCTCAGTTGGAGATCGGTGACGGAGTAGCGCCCGGTGGCGTCGGAGAAGAGCCGGTCCAGGGCGTTCAGCGGAATGACGCCGACCTGCGGCTCCTGGTCGTAATACGTGCCCCAGCGCGCCGCCTCGTCGACGGTCAGCCGGCGCGGGTCGGCGGGGCCGAACGGCACGAAGGAGATACCGGTCCGGTCCAGCGTCGTGATCAGGCTCCGGGTGACGGTGCACAGGATGTACTCCATGCCCAGGCACCAGGCGATGATCGGGGTGGCTCTGATCAGTTCGCGGCCGACCGAGGCGCGGCGGGTGGCCAGTGCCCCCACTTCCACCACCCGCCTGCGGTCCACCGAGGCTCCGAGACGGGCCAGCGCGGCGTCCTCGACGCCGGAATCGAGGTACCGCTCGGAGAACAGCTCCTGGTCACTGCCGAAGGTGAGCCCCGCGCAGGCCAGTGGCGCGCAGGGCTTCTCCGCCGCGCCGCAGGCCGGCCGGGCGACGATGAACGAGTCGGGCCGGGGCGCCACATCAGCGCCGTATGCCTGGGCGTACACCTCACGAGCGAGGTCCGCGGCGTCCAGCCATGAGCTGGTCGACCGGTGTGCCAGATCGATCTGCACGGTGCTCCCCCCTTCCCCGGCTGCCGGCTTTACTTGGTGCCGACGACCAGAGACACGGATGAAGGCAGCGCGATGCGCTCGACGGTCTTCAGCCCCGCGTCGGTGAGCCATCCGGAGATCTCCGGAAGGCTGTAGGTGCGGTCGCCGGAGCAGGCGTACATGGCCAGCGAGAACGCCGCGTTGTGCTCGTCGAGCTGCTCACCGCGGACGTCTTCGAGCACCACGATCCGGCCGCCGGGGCGCAGCGCCTTGGCGGCCCGCGCGATCAGGTCCCGGTTCTCCTCGTCGGTGTGGTTGTGCACGATCTCGAAGAGGAAGACCACGTCGTATCCGGTGCCGAGGTCACCGCTCAGGAAGCTGCCGCGCTGCAGGGTGATCCGGTCGGACAGCCCCGCCTTCCCGATCGCCGCGCCGGTGTCGGCGAGCGCCTCGGGCAGGTCGAGGATGGTGGCGGAGAGCTCGGGGTGCCGCTCGCACATGGCCATGGAGTGCAGTCCGTGCGAGCCGCCCAGGTCGAGGAGGCGCCGTGCCCCTTCGGGCAGCGGGACGGCCTCGACGATGGGCTGCACGGTCAGCCGCGACTTGACCCGCATGTACGCGGAGAAGTCCCGTCCGGCCTCGGGGTTGCCGGCCCAGCGCTCCCACAGGGACTGGGCGGGCTTGCCGTCCCGGACGGCCTGCGGCAGATCCCACATCACGTTGGTGAGTTCGTACGCCCACAGCAGCGCCGGGGTGAAGTCGTACTCGGCACTCCCGCCCAGCCAGCGTTCGGCGAGCGGGCCGTTGCGGTAGCGCCCGTCCTCCAGGGTCAGCCACCCGAGGACGGCGACGACGTCGGCCACCGCGCGGGTGCCGTCCGTGCTCGCGCCGATCGCGGCGGCCAGTTCGTCGAGGGTCTTGGGGCCGTCCTCTTCCAGGGTCCGGAAGATGCCGAGCCTGGCGGCGGAGGTGAGCGCCGCGTAGCGGATGGTGGAGCCGATCACCTCATCGATCGGATTGCCCGCCAGCTCGGCGTCGGTGGTGGTCTTGAACATGGCTGATCTCCTCGGGATGGCAGGGAACGGCCACGCAGACGGTGCGCGGCCAGGACATACCGTGCGCGCGACGGCCGCGGGCACGGTGAAGGCGGTGGGACTGCCGAACGGGGACGAGCTTCAGCCGGCCGGGACCGGTGGGAGCCGGTACGCCCAGGGGCGCACCGGGTCCGGCTGCGCCGCGAGGGCGAGCGGGAGGTGTGCCACGCCATGGCGGCCGTGGTACTTCACTCCGGGGGATGGCCCCCGGAGTGGTGTTGCTGCGGGCCGCGACCGACGCCCGCTGCCGCCGCCCGGCACCAGGACCGCACCGGAGAGTCCGGCCGCCCGGACCACGCGGCACCGTGGAGCTTCATCGGGCCCGGCGCTTCCTCCCGGCCTCGTGCACAAGGCCGGTGCGGAGCCGGGCAGCGGTGGCCTCGCCCGGTGTGCGGTGGAGCGGTGAGCGGGCGGTCGAGGGCCGGACGAGGAAGGCTTCGCGGAGCCCGTATGACGGTGGTGTCACGGCGTCCCGGGATGTGCCGGACACGGAAGGCGCCGGGCAGAAACGGTCCAGGGCCGGTCCCGGGAGGGGAGCGAGGGCCGCCGCTCCCGCCCGCGGCGCGCGGCTGACGGCCGGTTCGCTCGCCGGGGCGGTCGTCGGGGCGGTCGTCGGGGCGGTCGTCGGGCCGCCGTCGTCGGGGCCGCCGTACGGAGGGCGGCCCCGGGCGGGCTCGAGCCCGAAGACCCCGCGGTGGAGGGCTGCGCTACGGAGGGCGCGGGCCGGGTTGCCCGGACAGCCGCCGGGAGCGTGCCCGGCCATGGTGCCCGCGCCCCCACGACGCGGGCCGCCTTGGCCCCGGTCACAGCCCTCCCGATGAGTTCGTGACGGCTGATCATGCCGCGGCGTACCACCTCGGACTGTGCGTCCGCAGGGGACACCGCCGGCTCCTGACGGCTGTTCATCGGGTCCCCCCGTCGCAGCTGCCCCAGTGCGGCCCGTCGAAGGTCAGGCGGACACCTCGTCGAACCCGACGGCCGCGCGGCCGGCCCGGTGGACGTGGGCGGTCTCGGCGATCCGGCGGCCGAGTGCCTCGGCGGTGCGCAGGTCGCTGGCGCAGGGAGTGACGTCGGCACCCTCGTCGTTGTTCGACTGGGACATGGCGCCCAGCCAGCTGCCGAGCCGGTTGATGTCCTCGGGGCTGCCGGCGGAGGTGTTCCAGCCGCCGTACTCGGCGAGGCCGACCCAGACCATGCCGTGCTGGGCGGCGAACAGCGCGATGTCGATCAGCGCGTTGAGCTTGTCGCCCGCCATGTTGCCGCTGTTGGTGAAACCGCCCGCGATCTTGTTCTTCCAGCGCATGTTGTCGCCCCAGACCTGGCTGGTGGCTTCGACGAACGTGCGGAAGACGGCGCTGCTGCCGCCCATGTAGGTCGGCGTGCCGAAGATCAGGGCGTCGGACTCCTGCAGCACCTCCCACAGTTCGTCGTTCAGCTCGGCGAGGGAGACCAGGCGCACCTGGGTGTCGGGGACCTTCTCCGCGCCGGCCGCCACGGCCGCCGCCTGCTTTGCGGTGTGGCCGTATCCACTGTGATACGCCACCGCAACCTTGATCTGCATACTTCTCCCCCACCCGGGACCGATACGATGTTTAGCTTTCACTAAAGCTGTCCTGAAAGCTTTAGGCGCTGGTTACGCTATCCACCCCCGCACTTCCAAGGCAAGCGTCTCCGGCCAACACCCCGAAAAGAACAGGTAAATCCGCAGGTAGGGACAGCTCGCGCGACCACTCCCGCACCTCCCGACACCTGCGCACCACACCGGACGCCCCGTCATCACCACACCCACAGCGCCGACTTCACGAGGGAAGGCGAAATCGGGCGCCACGGCACACTTCCCCACCAGACCCACAGAGCCGGGTCCACAGGGCTGACTTAGCGTCAAATACCTTTTCGGTCACACCACTTCATGACCAGGGGCAGGAAGGGGCGCCCGCACCCGACCACCAAGGGCGTGTGATGCACGTCACGCGAGAGGGTGTCATACGTCGAGGGGGCTCCGTCCGTGTGCAGGGTGACGGGCCCGCAAGGGGCCCTGACTACGGGGAAAGGACAACACATGCGTCACAGGCGAATTCTCAGCACCGCGGTCGCCGCCGCCGCGCTCACGGTCATCGGGCTGGGCGGTGCCGCCCAGGCCCACGCCGCCACCGGGAGCGAGGCCGCCGCGCCGGCCGCCTCCTCCGCGCAGCACCAGGTCAAGCCGATGGACGGCCCGCCCGGAACCGTCTGGACCGGCAAGAAGTTCTGGACCCTTGGCGGCTGCCAGGCGGCCGGCACCGACCTGGTCAGCAGCGGCAAGTGGGCCGACCCCTTCTGCGACGGCTCGGGCCTCCAGTGGGACCTGTGGGCCCGGCCGCTGTAAACCCTCCACGGCTTCCGGCACTTCACCGGTAGTCACCGGCAGTAAATCCTGAGTAGGGCGGCCCGTCCCCGCGCACATCCGCGGTCACGCGGGGACGGCCGTCCGGCCGGTCACGACAAGCAAGGCTGCTGGTGTCTTCCGGAGCCCTGTCATGCGCAGGTGATCGCCGAGTTGGCCGACGCGGCGGCGTGAGAGCCCGGCGCCGGCCGGAGGCATCGGTGGGCTTCCCGGTCAGGTCCCCCGCGGACCGGCGGCAGCGGCGGGAATGTGGGCAAGGGCCGCACTCGAAACGCGGTACCTGCCGTTCGGCACATCGGCCGTGGTGACATGGACCGTGAGCGGGCCCGCCCATTCATAATCCCGGTCCACGGCGTGCCGGGCCAGCACATCGGTCAGCTGCCGGCCCACCTGTCCGCCGCGTGCCGCCAGTTCATCGTGCACCGGCTTCGCGAGTTCGACGGTGTAGTCATTGGGGACGAGGACTCGGCTCTGGCTGCACACGACCGCGTGGTCGTCGCACTCCTGCCGTAGCACATCGAACAACTGGACCGGGTCGGTGCGGAAGATCTTGGCCAGCAGTGCGTTCTCGCAGTCCTCCACCACGCGTTCCCAACGCCTCAACATTCCCATGGCTGTCGCCTGCCCCAGGGGTGACCGCCACATGCAGGCACGATGCGGGTCCGAAACCTGGAGACGGAGCGCCCTGTGGCCCGTCGGTCCGGTGCGGGAAACCCCGTGGACTCCGTCGTACGGCGCCGTCACAATGGGCGCGTGCCTCTCATGACGTTCCCGGAAGCCGATACCCCGCCCGCACTGCAGACGCAGGTGTCGGAGCTCCGGGACGAGGCGTGGCCGCCGGACTCCCCGTCGGCGCCCGCCACCTGGGCCCACGACCCGGCACTGCGGCCGGTGTCGATGCTGCTGGTCGACGATGCCACGGTGCTCGCCGCGCTGGACATCCTCACCAAGGAGTTCGTCCACGCCGGACAGCGGTACCGGGCCGCGGGCCTGAGCACGGTCGTGACCCGTGGCGCCGCCCGCGGAAAGGGCCACGGCCGCCGTCTGGTGACGGCCGCCCACGCGGCGATGGCCACCATGAACCTGGATATCGGCGTGTTCACCTGCGACCGGCCGCTTCAGCCGTTCTACGAGAGCGCGGGCTGGCAGCATCTGCCCGGTGCGGTGCTCATCGGCGGTACGCCCCTGGCCCCGTTCCCCAGCGACCGGCCCGGCTTCGACAAGGTCACCATGGCCGACTTCTTCTCGCCCTTGGGCCGGAGCCATCGTTCCTCGTTCCCGCACTCCCGCATCGAGTTGTACCCGGGCGAGATCGACAAACTCTGGTGACGGCGGCTGCCCGGTGAGGGCGCCCGGTGGCGGGCGAAACGGCCGGAATACGGTCAAGTGCCGCATGAGCGGAGCCCATGGTCGATTATTGAGGCAGCGGATGTGCCCGTGGGCCCGGTGACACCGGTCCGGCCCCGTCCGGCCCGCCCCTGCGGAGGATCGATGGTCAGTTACGGGGAGTTCCGCGAGGTGGCGGACGATGCGCCGGACGCCCGTCCGCGGACTCCCCGGCGGCCCGGCTGCCCTTTCTGCCTTATCGTGTGCGGCCGGGCCCCGGCCACGGTGCTGCGCGAATGGCCGGAGACCCTCGCCATCCGGCCTCGTCATGGCGGTGTCACCGCCGGGCATGTGCTGGTCATCCCCCGGGTGCATGTCGCCGATGTCGCCGAGGACCCGGTGGTGTCGGCGGCCACCATGCTGCGGGCCGCCGAACTCGCGGCGGAGGCCGGGGACTGCAATGTGATCACCTCACGCGGTCCCTCGGCCACCCAGACCGTCCGCCATCTTCATCTCCACCTCGTGCCGCGCGCCGAGGGCGACGGCCTGCTGCTGCCGTGGACCGCCGTTCCGCCCGCGGGGACGTGAACCGCGGCGCGGGCCACCCGTGCGCGGGACCGGTGGCGGTCAGGCGAGGAAGAGGACCGTCATGGTGTCGATGGCGACCAGGACGCCGTAGGAGAGCAGCATCGTGCGGGACAGCGCCACGGCCCGCCAGGGCACGGGTCCGCCGTGCTGCTCGGCGTCCATGCTGAACGGCGGCACCCCCGGGCTCCCGCGGTCGGCGACCTTCTCGTACAGGCCGCGGAACCTCCGCTCCTGGCGCAGGTAGTAGGTATCGAGCAGCCAGAATCCCGCTGCCAGTCCCAGGGCGACCGCGGCCGTCTTCCAGCTCGGCCCTCGGGTGGCGACCGCGATGAAGGCGCCGCTGACGGTCATGGCCCAACTCTTGACCAGGAAGGAGGTGTTGGCGTGGCGGGCGATCACGGCCTGCAGGAATTCCAGATGTTTCACTTCCTCCGCACACAGGGGCGGCTGTGCGGTCATGATGCCGGGCCTCCTTCCTCGGGCGGCCGGTTGTCCGTGCCGGTGTCGCGGGACTCCCCCGCGGGTGCCGCAGGGGGCCCGACGGGTGCCTGGTCCTCGCCGGGCGGCTGCTCCGGGCCGGGTGGCTGGCCGGGAGCAGGGCCGGGTGCAGGGCCGGGTGCCGGGGCCCCCTCAGGTGCCCGGTTCTCCTCGGGGGCCGGGACGTCCTCCGGCTCCGAGGCCGCTTCGGGTGCCCGGTCCTCGTCGGCGCTCTTCGTTCCGGCTCGATCCGCGAGCGGTCGGGGCGAGGCACGGAACTGTGTGTTCAGATCGCCGGCGATGTCGTTGAGGCGGTCCTCCAGCGGATCGGGGCCGTAGCGTGCGAGCACCGTGTAGGCGTGATCGAGGAGTTCGAGGCGGGCCCGGGGCGGTGTGGGGCGGGCGGGCGCCCGGTCTCCGGTGGGCGGGCGGGCGCCGTTGCGTGCGGAGGCGGGGTAGGGCCAGGCGGGTGCGGTCAGTGGAAGGTCGTAGCTGCCGGCCACACCGGTGCGGGCGCGCTCCTCGACGATGCGGATGCAGGCCTCGTCGAGCGTACGGTGGGCGTCGCTCGCCGCCGTCTCGACGGTGGACCGCAGCCGCCACCAGGTCTCGGTGTGCGCCACCAGGCTGCGCCGCGCCGCCCCCAGCAGCTTTCTGCCCTGCTGCTCCGCGTCGACGACGGCTCGCCGGGCCTCCCGGTCGCTGTCGGCGCAGGGGTTGTGGGCGAGCACTTTGACCACGATCGCGGCGGTGCTGAGCACCAGGGTGAGGATGACGACGGCGCTCTGGTCCGGGGCCAGATCCACATGCTCGCGCACCGCGCCGGCCGCGCGCATCCGCGCCCAGATGCCGACCATGGTGAGGAGGGCCAGGGTGAACAGCACCGGCCCGGCCGCCTGGGGCCAGGGCAGTTCGCCGGCCTTCCGCCGTTCCGTACGCGGGCTCGTGGGCCAGAACGCTTCGCGCAGGGCGGCGGCCGGAGCACGGCGCGTCCGCTCCAGCGTGCGGGCGGTACGGGTCCGCCGCCGGAAGACGGACTCCGCAAGGAGACTGCCCGCGGCCAGCAGACAGACGGCGACGCCGAAGCCGGGCAAGTAGGCGAGGTAGTAGCCGGCTTCCGTCTCTCCCAGTCCGAAGAACCGCTGCATCAGGGTGCCGATGAACATCGTGTCGAAGGCCACGCAGGCCACCAGGGTGGGCCACAGCAGACGTCGCCAGAGCGCCGGCGGGCGGCGCAGGCTCTCCGGTCCGTCATCGGCATGGCGGGTGTGCAACTCTCTGACGCGCTCCTGGGCCTGCTGGGACGAGCGGGCGACGACGAACCGCTCGGCCGCTTCGATGGTCGTCCGGGCCTCCTGGAAGGTGCGGGCGGCCTCGGTGGCCGCGGTGCCGAGGCCGGGCTGTGCTGCGGTCAGCGCGGTGTTGGCGTCGGTGAAGGCGCGCATGAGGGCGGCCTGTTCGCGGCTGTCGGTCTGGTCCACGGGCCTGGCGGACGGCCGCTTCCTGAGGTCCGGTCCGACGAAGGCGGGGTCGCTGCCGGGGCAGTCGACCGCCGACTGGTAGCGGGCGGCAGGCCCCGCCCGGTTCTTTCCGTTGGTGGTGTTCATCGCTGCCCGCCGCCCTCACTTCCTGGTGATTTCGATGTCGACGCGCCGGTCGCACTGCAGCTTGTCCTCGGCGGACATCCGGCCCCCGGCGGTGTGGTTCTGCTTCGCGCAGCCCGTGGGGAGGCCCCGCCCGTGTGCCGTCACCCGCCGCACGCCGAGTCCGGTCAGGACGTCCTTCACCGCGTCCGCGCGCGCCTGCGACAGCTGGTGGTTGTTGTCCGGCCGGCCACGCGGGTCGACATAACCGAAGACGGCGACTCTGCTGCCGGGGGTGGTGCGGGCGCTGACCGCGACATCGTTGAGCAGGGGCAGGGCCTGGGGGCGGACGGCGGACGAGTTGGTGTCGAAGAGCGCCGCACCGGGGAGTTCGTAGGTCTCCGGACGGTCCTGCGCGTAGTGGACGGCCGGGTCCTGGGGCGGCTTCTTCCGCGGTCTGCCCCGCTCTGCCGTGCCAATGGCCGTCGGGGCGAGGGTGCAGGAGGTACCGGGAGCGGCCTTGTTGCCGGCGCCGCACAGCCTGCGCCACAGGCTGCTCAGCCAGGTCCGCTGGGCTGCCGTGGGTGCGGGCTGGCCGGGGGCGGGCTGGCCCAGCCCGGCGAGCGTGAGGTGCACTCCGGCCAGGGACGGCGTCTCGTCCCGGGCGGCGCAGACCCGGGTGATGGCCTTGATCTCACTCTTGTCCCGGAAGGCGGCCGCGCGCAGGTCGGCGCAGCCCGTGGTGGAGAGCCCGTCGGTCAGGACCAGCAGGCTGCGGCTGCCCGGTGCGCCCTCCAGCGAGGACACTCCGGCCGTGAGGGCGGCAAGGACATTGCTGCCGCCGCTGGTGGGCACGGCCCGCTCGGCCTTGCCCACCAGGTCGGTCAGACAGCCGGCCGCTTGGTGCTTCCGCTTCTTCTGATTGATCGGGTTGTGGTTGTCCCTGACCCAGTCGGTCGAGCGGTCCTTGGCGAGCCAGGTGATCTGCGCCGAGTCGCCGCTGAAGCTGCCGACCGAGACCGTGTCCTTGCGTTCGACCACCGAGGTGAGCAGTGCGCCGATGCTGTGGGAGTAGTCGCGCCCGCCGGCCGGGCCGCGTACGGAGGTGGAGTCGTCGACGAGGACGACCGTACGGCCGGCGGTGTCGACGGGGTCCTTCATCCAGGCGCAGGCGTCCAGGGGTGGTGCCTCGCCGCATGCGCCGAGGAGGCCGGCGAGGAGCGCCGTTCCCAGGGCGCCGGCGATCGTGGGCGTTGTCCGGCGGCGGATCGCCCGGGTCGCTGCTATGTCGGCGGTGTTCACGGTGCCAGCTCCTCGACATCGCCCACGGTGTCCACCCAGGAGAAGGGGCTCAGCCCCATCTGGCGGCAGAATTCGCTCAGTGCCTTGTCGTAGGCGTTGGCGTACTCGAACAGGCCCACCTGCTCGTGGTGCTTGGTCGCCGCCGTGAGGACGTCGGCGAGTGCCTCGGCGCCGTTGCGGCGGGTGTTCTTGAGCGCCTGCATGACCTTGAAGAAGTCCTCGTCGGCGAGTGCCGCGGCGAAGGGCACCAGGAGCCGTCGCTCAGCCGCGCCGAGGGTGCCGAGGAGCTCCAGTTCGCTCAGCACCTGCAGCCAGCGCTCGGTGAGTTCCTTGACCTGGTCCGCCTTGAGTTTGCCGAGGTGGTGCTCCTGCTCCATCCGGACCTCGGCGAGGTGGAAGGGCAGCACATGGTCGCGCAGCGCCGGGTCGATCCGCATCCGCACCGAGGGGCGGCACCGGATGAGGCCCTTCTCGTCGTGGTAGCACCAGCCGCCGCGCAGCTCCTTGTTGACGGCCTTCTCCGCGGCCACCGGATCGCCGGGATCGCAGTCGCGGGCGACGGACCAGGCGCGCCGCAGCAGCTTGCCGCGGGCCGCCTCCTCGTGGAGCGCCGCGCGCTCGCGCAGGACGTCCAGCGTCATCTCCCGGCTGCTCCAGCGGAAGTGCGGGACGAGTTCAAAGGCGAACACATCTCCGTTGGCCGCCACCGACAGCGTCTCCTCGACGGGCGGCAGCTCCACGCCCACCTCGGCCTGTGCCGCCTGCCCGAGCGCCGGGGTGTCCTCGCTCTCCGGGTCGCCGACGGTCTCCGGGGCGCCGGCGGGCTCCGTACCGTCCTTGCCCGTTACCCGGCGCCACCAGTTGCGCAGCCTGGTGCGGAGTCCTTTGCGCTCTGTCATGGTCTGTCTCCTCTTCGTACGGGTGTCGTCAGGACGCGGAGCCGGGAGCGGGGGCCGCCTTGGCGGGCTGGTCCCGGAGCTGGCGAATGGTGCGCGAGTCCGGGTGCCGGCCGGCCCACATACCGAGGTAGAACCCGGCGCGGAGGGAGAGCGGCCGGGCGCAGATGCGCGGGACGAGGACCTCCAGGAACGCGGCCAGCTCCTTGTCCGCGTCCCCCGCGAGCAGCCAGCGCCGCAGCAGGTCCCAGGCGCGCGTCGAGCTGTCCTGCCCCATCAGGGCGTGGCGCCACAGGCGGACCAGGGCGTCGGCACGGTCCTGGTCGGTCATGGCGGTATCGGCGAGGACGGGCCGGTCGCGGCGGTCCGGGCCGGCGCCGTAGCGGCTGAGGATCAGCAGGGTGCGGATCGCGTGCTTGGTCAGGTGGTCGTTGTCCGAGGTGATCCAGCGGTCCAGGGCGTCGGCGGTCGGGCCCGGGGCGCCGGCGAGGTAGAGCCAGGACATCGAGAAGGCCACCGAGCTGCTGAACGCCAGCTCCGGCCGGGTGCCCAGTTCGCGCAGCGCCCAGAGGGTGTCCGGGACGTCCTGGGCACCGACGAGGGTGCCGTACGCGCGGGCCGCGCTGTCCTGGAACTCCCACCGGGGGCTGCTCAGCCAGCTTCTGATCTGGGCCCGCACCCGGCCCACCATCCGGGGGTCGTGGGCGGCCATCTCCAGGGCCAGCGCGGCGGACTGCCGGTAGGCCGCGGACTTCCGGGCCCAGTGTCGTATCAAGTCCCGGTAGACGCTGTCGAAGTCATGGCTGAGCAGAATCCCGGCGATGTGCGCGGCCCGTACCCGGATCCGCTCCAGCGGCCCGGCGACCAGCGCCGTCAGCCACTCACGCACGGGATCGCGCAGACTGTCGTAGTCGTGCCAGACGACCTCGATGACGGCGTGCATCAGCTCTTCGTCCACCAGCCGGGCGCACCGGGGGTTGTCAGCGGTGCGGCCACCGGACATGGCGTCGCCGGAGGCGCGCATCTCCTGTGGGATCAGCTGGTCCAGTTCCCGCTCGAAGACATGGTTGGTGGGTGCCGGTTCACGGGTCTCGTAGCGCGGCAGCACGGCCCTGCTGAGGACTTCGCCGGCTTCGAAGACATCGGAGAGCGGGTGGCCGTGGAAGAACGCGTAGGCGATACGGAACGCCTGGCGGTGCGGATCCAGAACCGGGCCGTGCGAGGTCTCGGCGGGTACCTGCAGCAGCTGTTTGGCCAGTCGGCGCAGCCGGTCGCGCCACTGGCCGATGATGTCGCTGAGGCTGGTGTCCTCGGAGTGGATGCTCTGTGCCAGCACCTCGGCGAACTCGACGACGCTGCGCACGGACGGCGCCCCGTCGAGGGTGCGCTGCACCTGCTGGGACGCCAGCATCCGGGCGGTGAATGCCGTGGTGTGCTCGGTGGTGCAGTCC
This sequence comes from Streptomyces sp. NPDC048637, assembly GCF_040650675.1. Classification (NCBI taxonomy): domain Bacteria; kingdom Bacillati; phylum Actinomycetota; class Actinomycetes; order Kitasatosporales; family Streptomycetaceae; genus Streptomyces; species Streptomyces sp. NPDC048637. The sequence goes on along the minus strand of NZ_JBEZHQ010000019.1, from coordinate 67,842 downwards.
TGCTGGGGGCATGCTCCGGGGTGCCCCGCGAGCAGTCTGCGCAGATGTACCGCCAGGACCGTGCCGGGGTCCGGACGCCGGTGCTCGAAGGCGTGGGGCCGCAGCCGGTCGGGGTCCACCCGGCCCAGCTCGCCGATGATGACGAGGAAGGCGCGGTGTTTGCGGGCGAGATGGCCGAGTGTCTCCAGCGTCGACAGCTTCAGCGGCTGATCGTCCAGATCCACCACGAAGCCACCGGGGGTGAGCAGGTCGTCGGCGCGTTGGCACAGCGCCTGCAGGATGCCCTGGGCCTCGCTGTGCAGGATCTTGATGCGGTCGTCGGGGCAGCAGCCGGCGAGCAGGGTCAGAGCCGTGGACTGACGGCCGCTTCCCGGCTGCCCGGCGAGCACCAGGACGTGCTGGGCCGCGAGCCGGGCGGCCATCTGTGTCTGCTGGTCGACGTCCTGATGGGTGTCCAGCTGTTGGGCGACGGTCAGCGAGGCGACGTTCAGCACCTGGATCTCGACGCCGCTGTCGCCGCCGAGGGTCAGCTGCTCGGCGTAGAAGGCGGAGCCGCTGCCGTTGGCGACCGCACTGCGCTTGAGCTTGTTCAGGGCGTTCTGCTGCCGGGCCTCCTGGTAGCGGGTGAAGTCGCCGCCGTCGCCGGTCTCCCGGCGGGGAGCTGCCCGGACGGTTTCCTGGGCCGATGGCCGGCTGTCGCCGTTGTGGCCCGCTGCGGGGTCGTTCACAGCGCCCGCGCCGGTGGCCCCGGTGCCGTCGGATGGCCCTGCCGGGCTAGGCTCCGGGGCTTCGGCCGCGGGCTGCGCTGTTTCCTCCGCGGCGGCAGCGGGCTCGTCGACCGGCACCTCCGCCGCCTCTCCCACCGGCCCGGCCGGTTCGGTCTCGCTCACTGCCGGCCTCCGCTCTGTGCGTCGCGGCCCTGGTTCACGGTGGCGTTGCCGCTCCCGTTGCTCACGGCGCAGTCGTGGTAGGTGGAGTGCGCGCCGGGCTGCGGGAGGCCGCCCGCGGGAGGTGCCGGCCGCGGGTCCGTCCTGCGCACCGGTACGTGGCTGCGCAGTGCCTCCGTGATGACGGGGAGGTCGAGATGGGCGTACGGCACCCGTAGTTGCATGAACTGTCGTTCCGTCAGCTCGGCGATCTCTGCGGGCAGTTGCTCCTTGGACGGGAGCTCGGCCGAGTCGATCAGCACGGGGATGACGGTCTTGCGCCACCTGAGGGCACGGTGGATCTCGTCGTGGACGTAGTCGCCCGGTACGTCGATCCGGCGCCGGCCGTCGGCGTCGCACAGCGAGAGCCAGTTCGGGCCGATGAGCACGAGGAGGACCCCGCAGCTTTCGAGGTGGCGCCACAGCTCGGGCGGAAAGTGCGCACCCGGCGGAGTGGTGCGGCGGTCCCGGAAGACGTTCTCCGGTCCGAATACATCCTTCAATTCCTCGTCGAGCAGGACAGCCGCCACGGCACCGTCGCCGGTCCGGTAGTTGATGAATACTCCGGCCATGATTGTTCTGCCTTTCCTCATGAGGACAGCGGTGGATTGCGGCAGCCGGGTGCTGTGCGGGTTACTCGGGCTGTCGCGGGCACAGGGGGATAAAGCCGAGATTCACAGGGGTTTCAGGCGTGGTCAACGTGTTGCCCACGGCCTTTTGGCCGGGCAACGGAACACCACGGGTTCGGCGGGAGTGCGGTTCTTCGGGCGGCCTTCCGTACCGTGCGGGCCGGTGGTCGAGAAGTCAGGCCGGAGTTCCCGGACCGGTCCGGTGGGTGTGCAGACCGATCGCGAGGTGCGGAAGGGTCCGACGGACGGTCGGATTCTTTGGCCAACGATTGAGTGCGCGACTCAGGCGCAGAAGATCGGCGCGGATGGTGGCAGAGTCGATGAGGGCAACATGGGAAGCGACCAATTCCGCGATCGCACAGGCCTGTTCGATTTCCCCGACGTTCGCCAGTGCAAGCGCCAGCCGGGCGCCATATCGGGCCCTGGCGCGGCGGGATTCCGGCGGAATGGCCTCCAGACCGTCGCCGAGCAAAGTGACGGCCTCCGCCGGGGAGCCGAGGTCGTGCAGGCACCAGCCGGCGACGAAGGCCGTCAGATCCGGCAGATGGATACTGCCGAGGACCGGGTCCGCGCCGTCCGGCGTCATCGCACCGGAGGTCAGCTCCGCGCCGCGGTCGAGTGCCCGGCGGCAGGCGTCGCGGTCCCCCACCAGCGCGTGCCCCTGCGCCTCGCGCTGCGCGGCGAGTCCGCGGATGCGTGCGCTGCGGGCCTGCTGTGCGGCCCGTCGCGCCAGCTGTACGGTGGCCACCGAATCGCCGGTGTACAGGGCCAGTTCCGCCCGTCGGATCAGGGCGTAGGCGGCCAGTTCGTCGTCACCGCCGTCCGCGGCCAGCTGGACGGCCTGTTCGGTCCACCACAGCGATGCCGCATCGCTGCCTGCCTCCTGCGCCATCCAGCCGGTGTACTCGGCGAACCGGGAGGCGAGCCGGAGCACGTCATCGCGGTGGGCGGGCCGTGCCTGGTGCGCCATGCCGCGCAGCGCACTGGTGGCCGCGATACAAAGCTGTGCGACGACCGACGGCCCGAAGAGCTGTCCCAGCCGGCGGAACTCGTCGAAGACATTACGGAAGTACGGCAATGCCGCATTCGTCTCTCCGCTTTCGAGGAGAGGCGGCGCGAGAGACCAACTCACAATGGTGGAGGGATGGGCCCCGCCACCGGGCGACGCGGGGTCGAATGCCACGAAATCGCTCTCGCCGCCGGCGTGCATCCGTAATGTCCAGGGCGTAGCGACATCCGCCTCGGTCATCGGCGTCACAGTGGTACTGCGCTCTTCGGGTGCGGAAATCAGGCTGCTGAGTTGTCCGCCGGCATGGAGAGCGCTGTCACATAACTGTGCAAGATCGTGGCTGGGTGCCTTCACACCGCGCTCGATCTTGCTCAAGTGTCCTTTGGAAAAACAGATCAGGCTCGCCAGTTCTCCCAGCGACAGCCCCGCTTCAATCCTTCGCCGGCGTAACTCCGCCCCGAACCGCACAGGAATCCGCTGCACCCCGCTCGCCCCCCTCGTCGTTCGCGACCGGTGAAGGGAGTGTGCCACGCATCACACCGACTCTCACATCCTCTTCACGAATTGCTTGCTATCGGTTTCATCACGCTCCGCTTCTGGCGGGGTAAATCGCCTTCCCCGCAGGAAGGACGCCTTGCGCGACGGTCACATCGAGGCTGCCGCCCGTTCCGCAACGCCGAGATCTCCGCCCTGTTGGCCGCCCTCTTCATCCCGGACAGGGCGACGGACCGGACCGGCCACCCCGCTACCGGCGGGGAACCGGACCATTCTCCAGGAGGTGGCCCACCGTGTGGACGACTCGCTCCAACAGCGCCTCGTCGTACGGCAGGTACGGCAGCGGGACGGCGCGCCGGCCGATGGGCAGAACGATGTCGACCGGATCGCCCTCCTGGGTCACCCGGCCGGTGGCCAAGTGGATGTCGTAGTCGTCCAGATGGAGGTGCCGGTCGCCCAACTCGATGCGACCGGAGGCTATGTGCCCGGCGAGCACGCGGCGCAGTGCCGCCCGGCGGAGTCGTGCGGTCCGGCCGAGTGGCTGGGCGTAGAGACGGTTCCGTGCGTGCCAGGTGTCAGGGTCCTGGTCGTGGCCGGCGCACCAGGCGAAGCTGCCGGCGCTGATGAGGAGGTCGACGGAGCGCAGGATCTCCGACAGCCGGACGGCATCGATGCCGTCCAGGCGCTGGGGGCTTCCGTCGGCGCGCTGGAGGAAGACGTCCTGCGCCTCCGCCCAGCCCGAAGCGCCGGGGTAGAGGCTCCCGGCGACACCGAAGCGGGCCTTCATGTCCCCTACGGACAGGGTGAGTTCCTCGTCCTCAATGTTCCAGCCCTGACGCACGGCAAGGCCCAGGACGGCCTCGATGCGGACGAGGTGTCCATGGAACATCGAGGTGGCGTGACCGGACTCCTCGGGCAGGTAGTGCTCCCGGTAAGCCTGCCGTAAGGGCTGGCGCAGGTGCCGTGCGGCGATCCGGTCGCGCCAGGTCCGCCGTTCGGCAGGAGTGGCCCGGGCGGGGTGCCAGAGCCGGACTGCGGCGGAGGGCTCGGGCTCGGGGAAGTCCAGCGGTCCGGCCGCGGGCAGCACCGCCCGCCACATCCCCGGCGCGTACTCGATCTCCCAGACAAGGCGACGGGCGGTCCCCCGGGCCACGGGGTGCCCGGCCAGCGCGGCGCGCCAGCGGTCGTAGCGATGGACGGTCCCTTCGGCGAAGCCGCCCTCCAGCGCCCTTGTCAGGGTGCGCACCTGAGCCCGGGTCTTCCCCAACAGGTCCCGGGCGAAAGCGACTTCTTCGTGGTACGCACTCCGGACGGACGCCGGCGGCGACTTCGCGGCGCGTCCGTCGGCGCCTTCCCAGGTCAGCGTGGCTTCGTCGGTGACGGTGAGCACGGCGGTGCAGCTGCCGCAGGGGATGCGCCGGATCCCGTCGGGGCCGTAGCCGAGGTCGGGGAGGCGGAGCGCGACCTCGGTCCGCCGGCCGAGATGGCGTTCGGCGCAGCGCAGGAGGCGGTCGAGCTTCTTGCTGACGCCGGCATGCCGTACGACCCTGCGGGCTTCGCGCAGGGCGGCGATGGCCTCGGGCGTCGGGTAGGCCTCGACGGCCTGCGCGAGGGCGATACAGACGCTCTGCGAGGGAAGGGTCCTGGCGCTCGTGGGCGCCACGGCGACCTGCGGCAGCAGGGTGGCGAAGACCTCTTCGGCCCATGGTTCGTCACGCCGCAGGGCCAGCCGGGCGGCGCGGCGGAGGGTGTCCGTGTCGGCCGGGGTGAAGGCCTTGTCGGCGGCGTAGGGGATCCGCCCGGCATGGATGGCGGCGAGGTGGCCGGCCGCGGTGCACAGGGCGCGGCGGGCGAGCCCGGCATGCAGCGCTTCGGACGGCTCTGTGTACCGCTCCGGCAGTGGCGGCCAGTCGCCCGGCAGGGGCCCGTACCGCGGGTTCTCGGCGAGCATCACCCGGTCCCGGGCGCCGGTCGCGAGCATCACCTCCAGCTCCGCGAGCCGCAGCGGGCTGTCGGCGTACAGCACCCGCAGACGCGCGGTGAGTTCCTCCTCCACCTCCGGGCCGGCCGGCACAGCCACGGCCAGCGCGGCGTCAGCGGTCTGGTCGGCCTGGCCGGCCTTCGGCCCGGCCGCCCGGACGAGGAGGGCGGCAGGCTCCGCCAGTGCTTCCTGATCCCATGGCTCCGTGCAGCGCAGCAACGCCCCGGCCGCATGGCGCACATCGGTGGGCCGCGGGGACTCGGCCAGCGCGGCGTAGAACTCGGTGAGAGCGGCGGCGGTGAAGGACGGCTGCACTGCGGCCCCGGTCACTTCGCGGGCGACATGGCGGGCGTGGTCCGGGGCGCTCTCGTCGGCGAGGGTGCGGTGGGCCGCGGGCAGCAGCGCGCCCAGTTCCCCCGGCGTCAGGTGTGCGCAGGCGGACCGGATGCCGCCGGACCAGTCGGCGTCGGGCTGCGGCCCGGCCATCGCAGCCCGCAACTGCGCGGCGTGCGGTGACAGTTCGTCCATACCTACAGACCGTAGCCGCAGGGTCTGACAATGCGGTCCGCCCGCCGGGCGCGCTTGACCGGGCAGGCCCGGGCGGGCGGCCCCGGGTCCTAGCTGATGAGGTCCTGGTGGCGCAGGTAACCGGCGGGCCGTTCGTGCTCGCCGAACCAGCGGTGCGCGGCGCGGGAGCGGGCGGCCTCGGTCAGCTGGCTGCCGTAGTGGCGGAGGGCGAAGACCGGGATGCCGATGCGGTAGCGCCGGTCGGGTACGCCCGCCACACCGGCCTGCTCCTGGACGAACAGCGGAGCCAGCACCGGATCCTGCGGTTCCTGCACGCCGCCGGTGGGGCACAGCTCCAGACTCACCAGCCGGTGCCCGGAGTTGCCCGACTCCTGGTGGCACCAGAACAGGCCCACGGCGTCCAGCGCGTCCCACGGGAGGACCGCGTGTACCGATGTGTCGTGCCACCACCACACGCCGGTCGCGTCGAACGCCAGGTAGGCGTCACGGTCCCCCCAGCCGACCCACGCCATGAACACCCCGACCGCGCCGAGCACCAGGAACCAGATCACCGCGAACACCCAGGTGCCGACGCCGTATCCGTAGACCGCGCAGGCGGCCGGCATCGCGAATCCGAGGGCGAGAGCGGCAACGGCAGCGGGCAGGGTCCGGCGCATCCGCTGCTTGCCGAAGCGGAACATGGCGGCGTCAGGGGCAGGTGTACGTCCGGGGAGCATGCAGGGAGTCTACGAAGCAGCGGCGCCCCGCCGGACGGCGGGCTCCGGTGCCCGGATCGGGCGGGGAGTCCGGCTCCGCGCCCGCTGTCGAAAACTCGTTTGTACGGCCGCCGGGGATCCGTCTAATCTCACGGATCATCGACGTGTAGCTCAGCAGCAGAGCGCCGGGCTCAGGACCCGGAGGGCGCGGGGGCGGCACCCGCCACGTCGGCTATGAACGACGACGCTGAGCAGCAGCCCCTCACCCGGAACCCGCCCTATGCGCGGGACCAGTTGGCGAAGGCCTTCGTCACGGCGCTGACCCACGAGGACCCCGCAACCCGCCATCGCGCGGAGGACCGGGCCCGCCGCTGGCGCGGAGTGCTGGACGGCCTGGCCGATGGCTCGTTGACGGTGGGTTCGCGCACTCCGGTGGCGGGCCTTCCGGTCTGGGTGACCCCCGAGGTCGTCCGGGGCGGCTTCGCGACCGGTGAGCCGAGCGCCGGTGGGCCGCTCCAGCCGTACGAGAAGGAGGCGGCGCGCCGGGCCGGCGTGGCGGCCGACCGCCGGGCGCTCTTCGTGCACGCGCTGACCGAGGCCGGGCTGGCCGATCTGTGCGCGCTGCTGGACGACGGGCGCTATGAGGTGTCGGTGCCCGAGGAAGCCGCGCTGCTCACCGTCGCCTGGCTGATGCGCTCCGGGCAGGTGGCCGAGGCGCTGGACCTCGTCGAGGTGCTGGCACCGTTCGCCGACCGGCTGCGGTTCACCCCCCGGCCGTCGGCCGCGCCCGCGCCGGACGCCTCCGCGGTGCACCGCCGGACGGTCGCCGACGCCGGCCGGGCCCTGGCGCGACGGCGGCCGCATGCGGCGGTCGAGACCCAGCGGGAAGCGCTCACGGTCTGGCAGCCCTTCGCCGACGAACTGCTGGTCCACTGGCTGGAGACCGCCGAGGGCGAGCGGGTCCTCGCGCGCACGCCGGACGTGGGCTGGTACGAGCGCGGCGCCGCCCTGCTGCACCGCTACCGGCTGCTGGCGGCGGCCCATGGGCGCTGCGGAAAGCACCGCAATCCCAAGGAGAACCTGGGCATCCTGCGCGGGGCGCTGGAGGACACCGCCGCCGGGCGTCCGCTCGATGCCCGCCGGCTCGGTCTGCTGCGGCACGCCGTCGCGTCCATGGTGCGGCGTCGCGGGATGCCTGGTTCCGAACGGCACTTGACGCTGCGTGGCCGGCAGACGGCACAGGGCGCGCTCCCCTCGCACCACGCCCTGGCACAGCTGGTGCTCCGCCGGCTCGGCGCGCTCCCCCAGGACGTGGGCGCGGCCGATGTCGGATCGCTGGTGGTCGGGGTGACCGAGCGGGAACACCGCGAGACCGGGCTGCCCGGCGGAGCCCCGGTTCCGGCGTCGATCCGCGGGGTCGTCGAGGCGACGCTGAGCGCTCCGCTCGGCACACTCGTGGAACGGGGCGTGGTGCCGTCGGCCGAGGTCCTGGCCGAACTGGTGCCGCAGCTGGTCGCCGCCACAACCGCACAGGCCTTTCCGGACGAGGCGCTGCAGACCCTGATGGCCGCGAACTACCGGGCGTTCCGTAACCGCCGTTCGCTGCTGCTGCTCCATCTGGAGCGGCAGGTGCGGGTCGAGGAGCTGCCCTGGGTACGGGCGGTGTCCGGGCAGCGGGGCGACGAGGCGGCGCAGGAGGGCGCGTATACCGCGCTGCGGCAGCTCGGCGAGCTGGCCGTGCAGGGGTTTCCCGGCACGCTGCTGCCCAACCCTCTGGTCCGCGAACTCGGTGTGCTGGCCCGCCAGGCCGACCTCGGTGCACCGATGGTCGAGGAGCTGGCGGCGGACATCTTCATGGGCACCTTCACCCCGAAGTTCCTCACGGCGGCGAGAATCGCGGGCGAGCTGCTGCGTGGCACGCTGTACGAGCACTACTACGGAATCGACTACGCGGAGATCCGCAACCTGGCGATCGCCGAGGCGGCTGAGGCGCTGACCCGCAGCTACCGGCCGCGTACCTCGCCGCAGTTCGCGCGGCTGTGCGCCGCGCGGGCCGGGGCGTCCGCGCGGGGCCCGGTGGCGGCGAACGGCACGGTGATCGAGCAGGCGCAGATCCTCACCACGCACAATCTGGCGACGCTGGTGCGCCAGGTGGGCATCGTTCCGGAGCCCGGCTGGGAGGATCTGGCCCGTCGCTGCTTCCGGACGGTCTGCCGGCTGACGGCCCGGGTGCACCACAATCCGCGGCCCCTGGCCACCATCAAGGACGCGGCCTACGCGTGGCGGCAGCTGCTCTTCTTTCTCGCGCTGTGCACGCCCGCCGAGCAGACACGGCTGCTCGGCGGGCTGGGCGAGGAGACGGCCCGTCACCCGGCGCATGTCGCCGCCCGGCTCGCGCCCGCCCTGGCGGGGCTGCACCTGGTTGCGGCCGGGGGAAGCTTCACCGCCGACGGGACGGCGCTCGGCGGCCGGGCCCGCCGTTTCCTCGGCTGGAGCACCGAGGATCACTGGCTGCGCCGTCTGCCGCCGACGAGGGATCACACGACGGGCTGAGGGGTCGTCTTGCCGGGTCCGGGGCGTGCGGGGTGCGGGGGCGCAGCCAGGGCCTGTCCGGTAGGCCGGCGGGGGCCCACCGGACCACCCGCGGACGCATCGGCACGCCCCCGTCACTGCCCGAACTGAGGGAAAACCTCCAAAACCGCCTCCTCATTACTGTGTCCGCCCCGCCGATCATGCGAGGGTGCGTGGTCGCAGACTTGCAGGGTGCGGTGCGTGCTCCGGCGCCGGCCGCCTCTTCCTCCGCGACAACCCGAAGGACGTGCGTCATGAGCGAACGAGTCATCACCCCGCGCAGCCGCGGTTTCCTCTTCCTCGACTCCCATCCGGCCGGCTGCGAGCGCCTGGTGCAGGAGATGTGGCAGGCCGTCCCCTCCCCCGCCGAGGTCCCGGGCAGCGCTCCGGTGGCGCTCATCGTCGGCTCCTCGGCGGGCTACGGGCTGGCCGCGACGATCGCCGGCCTCGCACGGGTGGGCATCCGCGGCATCGGCGTCTGCTTCGAGAAGGCCCCCACCGAGCGGCGCACCGCCACGGCCGGCTGGTACCGCACCGCCGCCACGGCCGAACTCGCCCGCCGGCACGGTCACGAGATGGTCTTCCTCAACGGCGACGCATTCTCCGACGCGATGAAGGACCAGGTCGCGGAGCTGCTCCGGGAGCGCTTCGGCCGCCTGGACCATCTGATCTACTCGGTCGCCGCCCCGCGCCGCACCGACCCGGACACCGGTGCCACCTACACCTCCGTCCTCAAACCCATCGGTGAGGCGTTCCGCACCAAGACCCTCGCCTTCGACAGCGACGGGACTCCCGAGGTCAAGGTGGTGGAGACACCGCCCGCCACGGAGGACGACATCGAGCAGACCGTCGCGGTGATGGGCGGCGCGGACTGGGAGCGGTGGATCGACCATCTCGCCGACCGCAAGCTGCTCGCCGACGGATTCACCACCGCCGCCCTCTCCTACATCGGCTCCCCTCTGACCGACGGGAACTACCGGCAGGGCACCATCGGCGCCGCCAAGTCCCACCTGGAAGCGACCGCCCGTACGCTCAACGAGCGCCTGGACAAGCTGGTCGGCGGCCGCGCGGTGACCTCCGTCAACGGGGCAGCGGTCACCCAGTCCTCCACCGCCATCCCCGGCATCGCGCTCTATGTGGGCCTGCTGCGCGGCGTCCTCGGCGACGCCATGGTGCCCCCGATCGCCCAGCTGGCCGGCCTGTGGGACCAGCTCACCGGTGCCCGGCCCCTCGATGTCGACGATGACGGCCGGGTCCGTCTCGACGCCTGGGAACTCAACAGCGCGGTGCAGGCCGCCGTCACCGAGCGGTGGGAGACGGCCACCACCGAGACCATCACCCGCCTCGCCGACCTCGACTGGTTCCACGCCGAGGTCCAGCGGCTCTACGGTTTCGCGGTACCGGGGGTCGACTACACGGCCCCGACCGTCACTCAGGTCCCTTGGCCGGACGCCCTCTCCTGACCGCGGGACGAATGCCGCCGCGCGCCCGACAGCTGTGAAGACAAGGGCGCCGAGTGGCCTTCACCGGGGCGATCAGCGATCGCGCTTTCGCCTCCGCCGGTTTGCCGGGTAACTCTGCGCGCCGACCGGGCTGTTGACGGTGCCATGGATTCGACCGGCTGCGACACGGAACCATCGGATGTCGATTCCACCGTCAAGGAATTCGGACGACAACTGGGCAGCTTCCTCACCCATTCCGGTTTCGTCAGCCATGACGACCTCGTCAGTGGAGGTCCGGCCCGATGGCCGGCGGGGAGTTGCTGGTTCCCCAAATACGCTCGGTCACGCCGCCCTTACCCAACAGGGACGCCCCCAATGCCGGCGGATGGGCCACCCAGGATGCCGCAAGAAGACTGATAGCCCCACGTTTCTCGCCGCCGGTGGCGCGGATTCCGTGCATACCCCCGGCAATATCCGCCGGGCCACTCAGGGGTGACAGGGATCACGGAGAAATACGGGGCGGACGGTTCCCGCTCAGGCCGTGACTCTTGCGTCGCGGCCTGAGCCGCCGCTGCACGAGGCACCCTGACGGGAGATGACCACCGTCACGGTTTTGCCGGCCGGCTCCCTGCGGATCTCCACGGATGCCGCGAGGCGACAGACCATCGACCAGCCGAAGCCGCCGCCCTCTCCGGTCACGTCGGGCGTACGGGGGCGCGGCAGAACGGGGCTGGAGTCGCCCACGGCGACCACGACCGACTGCGGGTCGGTCGTCAGCCGCAGAGTGCAGAGCTTGCCGCCCGCATGACGTACGGCGTTGGTGACCAGTTCGGAGACGACCAGGATCACCGCGTCCCTGGCATCCTTTTCCAGGGAGGGTTCCAGGCGCTCCAGGAACGTGGCCGCAAGGTGCCGTGCGGGCCCGACGGCTTCGGAATAGCAGTCCAGTTGAAGCTCCAGCACCGGCGACGCCGTGACTGTGCGCGGAGCCTCGGCGGTGCTCATGATAAAGCTCACCTCGTATCGCGTCGACTTGCCTTCAGGCCGGAAAGCGTGCCCTCTCCCCGCGGTATCAACCACACATTTCCGAGTTCGGACGAAAATGTTTGCTCTTCGCAACATCGGAATGATCGAACCCCGGCCTGCCCAAACGGATACGGACAAGCGGAGTGCCGCGGAACACCTCACCGGGCCGGTAGCCGCACGGTGAGCACGAGGACCGCCACGACCATCAGGCCTTCCCTGCGATTCCGGCACCGGAAATGATCAGTGCGGCATGCAACAGAAGAAGGGGAACCACAGTTGTCATCCTCCGGACATTCGGGTGCCCGTATCCGCCGCGGACAATCGGAAATCACCCCCGGTTTGCTGCACGATCCGTCGGGTAAAAGGGACTGCGTTCCTTTCGTTGCGCGGCAGGGCGAATGACGGCAGTCCCGGACCCGCCTCCCCGCCTGAGGGGCGTCGGCCCCGGTCACTCGCGCGCGCCGGAGTCGCCGCCCCCTCCACCCGCGCGCCGGGCCTGAACACGCTGCTCAGCGCACGCTTAGGACACCGTCTCGGAGTGCGTGCCCCGCCCCGCACTCCGGGCCGGCCACCCGTGAGCCCGGCTCAGCCGCCCGTTCCCGGCGCAGCCGCGACCATCTCCGCCGCCTCGTCGCTACCGGTGCGCACAAAAAGCCGCAAAGGCGCATAGACCGCCACAGAGACCAGGAATGCCACGTAGTACGCGAAATCGGCACCATGCAGCGCGGCCGCGACCGGGCCGACGAACAGGGTGGTGTCCATGAAGGGCACGGCCGCGGCGAAGGCGACGACGAAAGCGACGCAAGCGGGCCACCAAGGCTGGGGGCGGCCGAACTCGGCCTCGACGTCGACCGGCGCGCCGCGCCGGGCCTTGGCGCGCAGCCGCGCGTCGACCAGCACGATGCCCACGAACCCGGGGATCCAGTAGCCGACGAAGAGCAGCAGGTTCTGGAAGCGGAGCGTGGTGTCCTCGGCATGCATCCAGAGGACGAGCAGGAAGCCGAGCACGGCAGCCGCCGCCGCGGCGAGCGGCCGCGGAACCCGTACGCCGGCCGCCTGAAGGGCCAGCGAGCCGCTGTAGTCGTTCATGGCGTTGCTGCAGACCGCCGCGGCCGCAATGGCCAGCAGCCCGAAGGCGCCGAGGACGCCTCCGCCCAGCAGCCCGTGCACCCCGGCGGCGGTCTGGTCGGTGAACAGCTCGGCTCCCCACAGACCCAGCGCCTGGACCCAGGCGAAGGAGAGCACCATGCCGAGCAGGGAGTACCAGAACATCCGGGGCCGGGACGTCGTACGGGGCAGATAGCGGCTGAAGTCCGAGGCGTAGGGCGCCCACGAGATGGCCAGGCTGAGCGCGATGGTGCTGGTCAGGACAATGGCACCCAGACGATCGGCGCCGTGCGCGGAGCCCGATACGGGGAGCGGTACACCGGACAGCAGCTGCACGCTGAGGACCAGGAACGCGGCGCCCAGGACGAAGGTCATCACCGTCTGGAGCTGATGGAGGGCCTCGTAGCCGAAGACGCCGACGACCCCCTGCAGCAGCAGGATCACCAGCGCCCCCAGCCAGAACGGCCAGCCGAGCAGCTGAGCCAGCGCCTCGCCGCCGAAGAGGCCGATGAGCGCATCCCAGGCGACGGAGGAGAGCCACTGCATGATGCCGGGCAGAGCCACCCCGCGCCCGAAGGCGAGCCGCGAGAGCGGCAGCTGACCGGTTCCGGTCTGACTGCCCCACGTGCCCAGGTATGCGGCCGGGACCGCGCCGACGACCGTGCCGAGCACCATGGCGGTGAAGGCCGTCCAGAAGTCCAGCCCCAGCGAGACGCCCACCGTGCCGGAGAACACGCCGGTCATGGTGAGGTTGGGGGCGAACCACACGGTGAAAAGACGGGCAGCCCTTCCATAGCGGTTGCTTTCGGGCACCGGCCCGATTCCGTGCCGTTCGACCGCCAGGTCGCCGGGCCGGGCAGGCATCCGCCCTCGGAAGGCGGATTCTTCGATGGTCATGACTCTCCAGGCATCAACAGATGCGCCCTACGGTAGGCCGGACAGTCGGCCCGCCCGTCACGGCCCCCTGGCACGGCACCGCCGCCGCCGCCGTTACCGTACGGCGGCCGAGCCGGTCGCAGGGGACCACGCACGTGCGCACAGACCTGGGATCACGTCGCAGGGATCATGGAGCGGGGGCGGCACTCGTGCACACCGGAACCGCGAACCAGGAATCACGGGTGACAGCTCTCGGACGGGTCACGGAAAGGAAACCACCGTGGACGGCACCGTCGAGGTGCCCGAGGTAGGAGCTCCGACGCTGTTGATCACGTGCTCGTACTGCCCCTTGCCGCCCAGAGAGACCACCAGCACATGGTGCAGCTTCACGCCCGGTGCGCCGGGAGCCTGGAAGCCGTGGTCCTGGCGGATGGTGGGATCCGCGTTGTAGTAGCAGTAGCTGCCCAGCCCCCACCCTTCGTGGGTGGTCACGCCATCAGAGATCCTGTACGCGGCGTACCCCTTGATGTCGCCGTTCTGTATCGCGGCCTGATTGGGCGCGTCGTAGGCCTTCTCGTTCTGGAAGACGACCGTACGTCCCCGTTCGCCGCGCCACTCCACGTCGTACTTGTTGAAGTGTTCGACGAACAGCCCGGTTGCCAGGACGTCGTCACCGTTGACGCGGACCCCGTAGTCGGCCCGGTTCGTCTACCAGCCCACACCGTCCCCGTGGTCGGCCCGCCAGACCCAGGTGTGATCGATGAGGGTGTGGTTGCTGTTGATCACCATGCTGGTGGTCGCCCTGCCGGGGCCCGCGGGTTGGACTGACTGTTCATCAAGTAGCAGATGCCTTAGACCAGTTGAGGCCTGGCCACACCAAGGTCCCCGAGGCCTCGCCCGTTGCCTTCTCCGCGTTCAGGAGGTGTCACCGCACGCCGAGCGGGACGGCCTCAACGGCTCACTGCGTCACCGAACGACATCACCGCCACGCCGAGGAGCACCACCGTGAACGTCAGGCGAGTGGAGATACGCCTGGCGAGTACCCCGCCCACAGCCGTGACGACGGCGCCGGCCGCGTAGAAGGCGGCCCAGGCACCCAGTTGGTCGCCGCGCAGGAGCCGGACAACGAGCAGCGACAGCCCGCCGAGGGTCAGCACGGCCGCCAGCACGGTGTAGACCAACCGCCGCTGCCGTTCCTTGCGCACCTCGTCCTCGGCAAGGCCCGGCACGCCCTGCTGCTGAAACCCTGCACGCAATTGCTCGGCACGGGTGGCCCTGTCTTCGCTTCCGGTCATGGCCGGAAGCTTATGAGGGGCCCCGAAGGCGAGGCGGACGGGGCGTGCGTAAACTCCGGCGTCATGTCCCTGCCACAGAATTCTCCGGCCCCGGACGCGATCGTGGTACGCACCGGACGCCGCGGCGCACTGACCGCCCTCCCCATCTGTCTGATCCTGGTCGCACTGGGCCTGGTTGGAGTGGTGGGGCTGATCATGCTCGCCACGGGCACGGCGCAGGGCGAGGTCACCGCGCCCGGCGTGGCCGGTCTGGTGATGATGCTGGTATTCGGCGCGCTCGGTGTGCTCTTCGGCATCCCGGCCTGGCACGGCAGGCGCGCGGCGGTCATTGTCGACCGCGCGGGTGTGTGGCTGGACAACGGCAGGGCGCGGCAGATCATCCCCTGGGAGGTGCTGGCCGGGGTCGGTATGCAGTGGAGCCAGTTCGGACGGCGGGTGAAGCAGTACTCCATCGAGCTGTGCCCCAGCGGCCCGATCGACGACCGTGATCCGGTGCTCTGGGCCCTGGTCCGCGACGAGGAGCCGATCGGCCCCGGCCTGCCGCGTCTGCGTTACCGGCTGCCGGTAACGCCCGGCAGCCAGGAGAAGGTGACAGCGGCGGTCCGGCAGTACGCCCCGCCGCACCTCTGGCTGGGCGAGGCACAACGCGAACCCGGCCACCTCGGCCGCCCGGATCCGAGCCGCCGCCCCAGGCGCTGAATTCGCACCGGCCGGTGCAGGCGAAGGGTTTCCGAATTCACTCGAAAAAAGCGGCTGGGGCGCACCGACGTGCGAAGGGCAGTGCGCCTCAGCCTTTCCCCGCCATCGGGACGGGTTCTCAGCCGACGGTAAAGCCGCGCGCATCACCACGCCATGTGGGGACGCCGTACGGGGCGCCCGGGGTGACACGACGCCATCCGCACCCTCCGCTTGTGCCCACCGGGCCAGCCGAGCCACGGGATTCTCGCTCACCGGGCAGAGCGGCCTCGCCTGCCGGCCTCAGCCCAGGGCACGGTCGAGGTTGAATGCGGCGCTGATGAGTGCCAGATGGGTGAAGGCCTGGGGGAAGTTGCCGGTCTGTTCGCCGGTGCGGCCGATTTCTTCGGCGTACAGGCCGAGGTGATTTCCGTAGGTGAGCATCTTCTCGAAGGCGAGCCGGGCCTCGTCCACACGGCCGGCGCGGGACAGCGCCTCGACATACCAGAACGAGCAGATCGAGAAGGTGCCTTCCTCGCCGCGCAGCCCGTCCGGGCTGCTGCGGGGGTCATAGCGGTAGACCAGGGAGTCGGACACCAGCTCCTCCCCCAATGCGTCCAAAGTGGAAAGCCATTTCGGATCCGTCGGGGAGATGAACTTGGCCAGCGGCATCATCAGAACGGCGGCATCGAGAACGTCGTCTCCCTCGTGCTGAACGAATGCCTTTCGCTCGCTGGACCAGCCACGCGCCATGATCCGCCGATAGATGGCGTCCCGGGCCCCTCCCCAGCGGATCATGTCCGCCGGCAGGCCCCGGTGCACCGCGATCCGCATCGCCCGTTCCAGCGCCACCCAGCACATCAGCTGCGAGTACAGGAAGTTCTGGGTTTTGCCGCGGGTCTCCCAAATGCCCTCGTCCGGCTGGTCCCAGTTGTCGCAGACCCAGTCCACGAGCATGCCGATGGTGTCCCAGTGGTCGCTGGACAGCGGCTCTCCCCATTTGTCATAGAGATAGAGGGAGTCGATAAGTGCCCCGTAGATATCCAGTTGGAGCTGGTTGACGGCGTCGTTGCCGATCCGGACAGGGCTTGAGCCCAGATGGCCCTCCAGGTGGAGGAGTTCCTCCTCGGGCAGTTCGCTGCGGCCGTCGATGCCGTACATGATCTGCAGCGGGCCGTGGGCGCAGTCCGTGAGGCAGATGTTCTGGGACAGGAAGTGCACAAAGGCCTTGGCCTCATCGGTGAAACCCAGTCTGAGCAGCGCATAGATGCAGAACGCGGAGTCCCTCACCCATGCATAGCGATAGTCCCAATTCCGCTCCCCGCCGATCTGTTCGGGCAGGCTGGTCGTGGGAGCGGCCACGATGGCGCCGGTCGGCGCGTAGGTGAGGAGCTTGAGGGTGAGCGCGGAGCGGTGCACCATTTCCCGCCAGCGCCCTCGATAGCGGGAGCGCGACAGCCAGCTGCGCCAATACCGCACCGTGGCGCCGAACAAATCTTCTGCCTCGGTCAGCGGACAGGCCCGTGGAGCCACCCCGTCACCGACGCGGTCGAGGGCGAACACCGCGGCGCTGCCCTCGTCCAGCATGAACGAGCACCGGGCATCCGGACCGTCGATCTCGACCGGAACGCTGGACGACAGCGCCAGCGAAAGCGCCGGGGAGTCGAACACGATCTGGCCCTGCTGGGAGCTCACGGTGTGCACACTTCGCCCGTAATCGAAGCGGGGAGCCACCCGTGCGACGAATGGCAGCGACCCGCGTACACAGAGCACCCGCCGGATCAGCCGATGACGGTCCGCCTCGCGGGAGTCGTCGACAATCGGCATGAAGTCCTGGACCTCACCGACACCGTTGTCCGCGAAGAACCGCGTGATCAGGATATTGGTGTCGGGAAAGTAGAACTGCTTCGTCCGGGCGGGCACATCCGCGGCCAGCTCAAAGGCCCCGCCGCGATCGGCGTCCAGCAGCGATCCGAAGACGCTGGGTGCGTCGAATCGTGTGCAGCAATACCAGTCGATGGTGCCGTTGGTACCGACGAGCGCAGCGGTACGCATATCGCCGATCATTCCGTGCTCGGCGATGGGGGTGTAGCGGAGTGCGTCCGCCTTGCTGGGACGGAGGCTCACACCGGCGGTCATATGCCCTCCCCGGCATTGGGGAGAAGATGCAGTGAATTCAGATTACCTCCCGGGGAATGCGGGCGGCGAGCGAGCAGCTTCGGGGCGAAGCGACGGAGCCGGGGACGGGGACGGGGACGGGGACGGGGCGCGCCGCGGGGACGGGACGCGCCATGCCGGGGCGGACGCCACGACGTCACCCGTCGCGAGGACGGACCAACGGCCGGACCACGACCGTTGCCGCCCCTCACCCCTACGATGAACCTCGGTCACTCACCGTGACAGGGCAGGCGGCTCCGGCGGCGCACCAGAGGACCGCCTGGACCGCCTGGACCGCCTGACCCGGCACCGCTCGCCCAGCCACTGCAACTGCCACTGCCACTGCCACTGCCCACAAGTGCACCGCCGCGCCCAAGCCCCAGCGTCAGCCGCGCTCGCTCCCCGATCGGCCGCGGCGCTGCACCAGCAGGCTCCCCAGAGCAGTGCGCCGGTGCAGAACCGCCCGTCCCGCGCGGGCCGTGGTGATCAGGCCGGCGCCGCGCAGTGCGGCGGTGTGGGTGGAAGCCGTGGCATTGCTGACCTTCAGCCGCCGGGCCAGTGCGCTGGTGGTGTGTTCCTCCGCGAGGAGAAGCAGGATGCCGAAACGGGTTCGTCCGAGCACGCCGGCGAGCGCCTCGTCCGAGCCGGCCGCCTCGGCCGGCGAGAGCGGCAGCCCCGGTCCGGCGGGATAGGTCACGGCCACAGGGCGATCGGGCAGGTCGGAGATGAGGGGATGGCCGGTCCAGTGGAAGGTGGGCAGCAGCAGGACACCGCGACCGCGCAGCTCGATGTCGTCGTCGTAGGGCGCCTCGAATGCCCAGACGTTCTCGTGCAGCCGGGCGCCCGGGACGAGTTCAGTGAGTGCGGCGCCGATGCCGTGCTCGGCGACGGCCACGGCATGGCGGGTGAACTCCGCCTGGTGGAGGTCCTGCACCAAGGGCCACACAGGACGCAGAGCCGTTTCGAACGCCGCATGCTGTGCGCGGCGGAGGAGGTGCCAGGCGGCGCCGTCACCCCGGTACAGATCGCGGAGCCACAGCGGAGCCGGGGACGGCTGCCGGGCGTACACCCGCTCGATCTCGGTGCGGACCAGTTCCGGGCGCGACGCTCGGACGGTGTCCAGTCCCTCCTTCAGCGTGTCGCTGAAGACATCGAGGAAGTTGGGGGCCACGGCGGCAGGAACCAGGTCACCCAGCGGCTGGACGGCCGGCGGCAAGGACTGGAGCAACCGTCGTCGCCACCGGCCGAACAGCAACTCGCCGTCCCGGGAGCACATCTTCATGAGGGCCACGTTCAGCTCTTGCAGCGGGGCCGGCCGGGGCGCGAACCGGACCTGGGCGAAGTCGGCAGCCTCGAACTGGATCCGGATCACTACTCTCCCTGGTGGCGAATCGCCATCGTTCAGGGCAGGGCCTGAACGATGGTCCGCCCTCCCCGCTGGGCGCCACCCTCCAGGTCATGCCCCCTTCATTCACTCAGGGGGCCGCCGGAAGGCACAAGGACCGACGTCACAGAGGCACAAGAGGCACAAGGGGAGAGCCATGTTCCGCAGGAGCATCAACGAGGGTGAGGCAGCAGGCCGAACGTCTGTGCCTGAGCGCGGCCTTGACGGCGTGCCCGGCGGAGAAAGTGTGACGGGAGTGAACCGTCGGACCGTCACCAAGTCGGCCGCGCTGGCGGCCACGATGCTGCTCGCGCGCGGCGGCGTCGCGCAGGCCCAGCCCGGGAAGGCCCGCACCGCGAAGGACCTCACCGTACGGTTGCCGGCGCCGACCGGGCCGTACCGGATCGGGGTCACCACGCTGCATTTGGTCGATCGCACCAGGCGCGACCCGTGGGGGCCCCTCCCCGTTCGGGAAGTCATGGCGACGGTGTGCTATCCGGCCCGTACCGTCCGCGGCTGTCCGGTCGCACCGCAGATGACCAGGGGCGCCGCGGAGCGTGTGCCGTTCATCGATCCCCTCTTCCATGAGGGGCTGCCGGTGAAAGGGGTGAACTGGGCGGCCACCAGGACCCATGCACACACGGGCGCAACCGCGCAGGCCGTGCGGCGGCCGGTGCTGCTGTACAGCCCTGGAGGCGGCGACCCGCGCACCCTCGGCACCGGTATTGCCGAAGAACTGGCGAGCCGCGGATACGTGGTGGTGACCGTCGACCACCCCGGCGATGGCAGTGAGGTCGAGTTTCCCCACGCGAGGGCGGGGAGAAAGAAGGTCCGCGAAACGGTTTTCAGGGGAGACCCCCGAACCGATCCGACGATGTTCCGCACCGTGATCGACACCCGGATCGCGGACACCCGGTTCGTGCTGAACCAGCTGGAAGCGCTGGCAGCCGGACGGAACCCGGACGCGGCGGGACGCCCGCTGCCGGAGCACCTCGGTCGTGCGCTGGATCTGCGGCGGGTGGGCATCTACGGCCACTCGGCCGGCGGCACCACCGCGGCCGAGACGATGTACGAGGACCGCCGTATCCACGCCGCGATCAACCTGGAAGGCTTTCTGGACCACCCACCGGAGTCCCCCGGCCAGGAAGGGAAGCTCTTCCCGATCGCCCAGTACGGCACGGACCGGCCGCTGCTCCTACTGGGAACCGATGGATTCCCCTACGGGAAGGAGCTGGAGCGTTCCTGGTCGGCGATGCTCGCCCACCCCCACGGACGCACCGGCCGCCGGCTGCTCGACCACACCGCGCACGGAGTGTTCACCGACTACGCCGCCATTGCGCCCCAGTTGCAGGCTGCCGGGCTGATGACCACCGCCAACCGGATCAAGCTGGTCGGCACGCTCGACCCGGCGGTGTCGGTTCCCCTGGTGCGTCATCACGTGCTCTCGTTCTTCGCCCGGCACCTGCCCACAAGCTGACGGGCGGGGGCCTGTCCGACGGCGCGGATCCTTGGGCTCGTCACACCGTCGAGCCCGCCAGTTCCGCCGAGCCCGCCGAATCCGCCGAATGCGTCGAAGGCGTCGGAGAGGCCCTGTCCGTACCTGGGTGCAGTTGTTCCCTGGCTCTTGACGGTATGCCATGTGCTACGAATTCGGCCCGGCCTCTCGCCCTACGTTCCCGGGCCGTAGGACCATGGCACGCTCGCCTCGCGCATGTCTCTCGTTCCGTACGCCGGCCCTCGGGAGGACCCGGATCATGAGCAGACCGATTGCTGTACGCGGCCGCTACGCCCTGCTGCTCACCACGCTGCTGCTCGGACTGTCGCCCACCCTCGCCGCGGCACCACCGGCGCACGCCGCGAATGCCCCGCACGGCCACGGGCACGGGCACGGGCACGGGTTACGCCTCGCCGCCGAGCCGGCCGACACGTACTGGACTCCGCAGCGGATGCGGGCAGCACGACCGGCCGCCGCGAGAAAGAGTTCGGCGGCGCCGCGCCCGGCGACGGCCGCAACCCCGCCGAGCCACCCCTTCGACGGACTCCCCCAGGTGGGGACGTTCTTCTGGACGGACGGCAGCAACACCGGCCGGTTCTGCGGCGGCACGGTCGTCCGCAGTCCGCACCGCAATCTGGTGGTCAGTGCCGCCCACTGCCTGCGCTCCCCCGACCCGAAGCGACATCTGTCGTTCGTGCCGCAGTATCACGACGGACGCAAGCCGCACGGGATCTACCCCATCGAGCGCAGCTACCTCGACCAGCGGTACTACGACCTCGGCACGAACGCGGGCGCCCGCTGGGACTATGCGGTCGTGCGGCTCGGGGCGCGGGAGGACGGTGCCGAGGTGGAGGAGGTGACCGGCGGCTTCGGCCTCCTGCCGTACCCGGGCTATGACCACCGGAACGTACGGCTCATCGGCTACCCCGGCAACAAGGACACCACCCACCCCAAGCCGCTCGACTGCACCTCCTCCACGCACCGATACACCAGCACCGATCCGGCCGCCCCCGGCGATTTCCTGGAGATCGCCTGCGCGGGCTATATCGGCGGCACCTCCGGCGGACCGTTCCTGGTACGGGACTTCACCGGCTACGCCCTGATCGGCGTCATCGGCGGTTACCACACGGGCGGTGACTTCCCGGACGTCTCCTACAGCTCGTACTTCACGGCCGACACCCTGGCGCTCTATCTGCACGCCGTCCATGGCGATCCACCTGCCACGCCGCGCCAGGACGATTCCTCACGGTGATCGCGGAGAGCAGGTAGCGGGTAGCGGGTAGCGGGTAGCGGGTACGGAATAGTGGGCGGCGGATTAGCGGAGTAACAGTCGTAAGGCAGCAGCCGTCGCGAAAGAGCGATGGTGAAGGAGCGGTGGTGAAAGAGCGAACGTGAAGCAGCTCCTTCACCACCGCCACACTGCGACCGGTCACCCACCGGCATATACGGCCCTGGCGTTGGCTCCTGTTAATGTCAGCGATGGCGGAAGGCCGGTTGTCCACCAGGCCGCAGTGGAAGGTGACGCCCGTTGGTGCCGTCGTTTCTCTTGTCCGTACTGAATCGCCTCTTCCGTAATGAGGCATGGCGCCGGCTGCACGCACAAGCGGCGCTCTGGGTCACCGTGGTCATGACCGCGGTACTTCTTGCCGGTGCCGCTCTGGTGGTGGTCGCCGAATCCGGTGCACCACACGCGAATATCACGTCTTATCCGAAGGCGTTGTGGTGGTCGATCGAGACGGCGACCACTGTTGGGTACGGGGATTTCTATCCCGTCACTCTGTGGGGCCGCATCATCGCCGCCCTGTTGATGCTCAGCGCCATTACGGCATTCGGGGTCATCACAGCAGCCCTCGCCACCTGGTTCGTCAGCCACGCGGAGCAGGACATGATCCGCCTGAGCAAAGCGGTGGGGAGCCATGCCCGCGAGGACGCGGAGGCACTTCGTACGGAGCTGCGTACGCTGCACGAGCGCTTCGATCACGTCGAGAATCTGATCCGGGACAAGGGCACACACTCCGCCTCCTGAGCAAGGGCGGGCGCCGGGCGGCCTCGGGGTGCGGACCACACGGGACTGCGGGCGCCCAACGCCGCCTCGGGCATCGCGGGCAGGCAGGAGGCAATGCGGAATGCCACCTCGGTGCCGTGCGGAAGCGAACGCAGCGACGGGGAGCGTAGCGACCGGGATCTCCACACACACGGAGAGGCCAGGGAACACCTGTTCGCGTAGTTCGCCGCGCGTCTAAAGTAGTGACCGTGATCGATTCCGCTGACGTCCGCCGTATCGCCCTCTCCCTGCCTGAGACAGTGGAGAAGGAAGCCTGGGAGATGCCCACCTTCCGGGTCGCCGGGAAGATGTTCGTCACGATCCCCGACGATGAGACGTCATTCGCCGTGAGATGCCCCATTCATGAGCGAAAGGAGCTGATTGCAGCGGAACCGGAAAAGTTCTGGGTGCCGCCGCACGAGGCAAGCTCCCATTGGGTGAGAGTGCGACTGGCCGAGCTTGAGGACATGACCGAGCTGCGGGACATCCTCGTGGACTCATGGAAGCAGGCTGCACCGACACGGCTGGTGGATACTTTCCCCGGGAGCGACTGAACCGTCGATGGATGCCATTGACGCCCGACGCCCTTCTCGGCGAAATCGGGCAGGCGGCATCGCACTCAGGCGGACGCCCCACCGCGGGTGAGCGCAGAACTCAGTCCCGGCGGCGCAGATCACTCCAGTCCAGCGCTTGCGACGCCGTCAGCTGCGACCGCTCCGCGGCCTCGCGGGCCTCGGCGAGAATGTCTCCGTGCTCCTCGACGAGCTCTTCGTAGATCGGCGTGGGGCTGGAGGGGCGTGTGGAAGTCGTCATGTCTGGTCCCGTTCCCTTGTGATTCCTTGTGCTGCGGCTTGGTAGGTTCTCGCCGCCCTGGGAAGAAGGGAGCACCACGGTGGAACGCGGTGCGCAAAGGGAGGTTGTCCCCACACGTGTGCCGCTCCCCCGTGCGGCGCTGGACATCGTGTCATGTGCGCGGCGAGCACGCAAAAGATCATCCCAGACCCCGCAACCGCCGACGCCACCACGCGAAGCGCGCTACCCGCTCCCGGATCGCTCCTCGATCGCTCCCACCGAGCGACAGCGACCACCTCGTCGACCGGCTCCTCGGCAGGCTGTACCGCCAGGGCTGCGCCTGCCTCCGGACCCTCCTGGTCAGCGATTCATCGATGCGAGAGCCGAAGCCGCAGGGGAAAGAATCTTGCTGCAGCACCGGCAGTCCGCGATCCTGGGCCGATGCCAGGCCAGCGGAAGAGGAAACGGCGCCAGCAGGAGCTTCAGCAGCGGACGGCCACACGCTTCGCTGCAGATGCGGGCCGCTGGGAAGTGCTCGTCGAGACCCAGGACCAGTCAGAGTTGCGGGCCCACATGCGGCGCCTCCGCGCCGAGCCTGAGCAGATCGACTGGTCAATGACCCGCGTGGACACGCTCTGCGGGCGCCTGGTCGAGCCGACCACCCATCGGTTGAGCGTGTTCGTGCCCGCCACCGCAGCCGTGTCTGCTGAGGACAATGAGCGCACCACGAGGCAACCGTAGGTTGCCAGCTGAAGGGCGTCGACTCGGGTTGACAGTGCAACGGGCCTGCCGACACACGCACTTGATCGTCAGACGATGGCAAGCAGAGCGCGACGTCGAGTGGGCCGGTACGACGAACATGAGTTACAGGCCGCCGGGTCCTGGCTCCCGGCTCCCGGCTCCCGGGTAAGGCCTCCGCCTACGGCATTCGATTCACCGCCGTGCCAGAGACCATCCCATATCGATTTGTCAGCAGCAGGAGGCGATTCATGAGTGCGGCCTTGTACGTGCGGTTTCAGGGGGATAAGCGAAGCCCGCGAGGCCACTTCCCCGGCGTTTTCGCTCTCGCCAACAGCCTTGCGCGGGAAGGCAAGTTGAGTGACGAGCAGTACCGGTTCTGGCGCGCCGGCAACGATTGGTACGACGCGAATTATCCCGATCCGTCGCACGCCGACCCCAGCGTCTACGACCACAACCTGAATCCGGGGGCGGTGGCATGGTTCAAAGCCACTGCTGTGCATCTCATCGAGCGGGTGGACGGCTATTGGGAGATCCTGGCCGCCCATGAAGTGGCCTGCGAACGGGTCGAGTCCACAGCCCCCGGACGGATTGTTTACGAGGATGATGTGCAGGTCGTTGTCGTGCCATGGGAGGAGGGAACCGCCCTGAACGGAGACGATGCCACCCGGCGACGATGAACCGACTGCGCGGATGTGACGCCCCTATGGTCAGACGCTCGACGTCGGGCAGATCGGGCGCGGGGCGGGCCGGTCGGGGGCAGACCGGGCCGGACGGGGCAGGACGGGGCAGGACGGGCGCGGGATTGTCATTCGAGGGCCCGAGTTCCTTCCGACTTTCACTGGGATTGAGCTCAATACTCACGACGGGTCGGGCAGCGCCGTATCCTCGCGCCGCAGCGGTACGGCAGTGCGAGCACCACCAGCAACGAACAACAGCGAAAGAAGCGAAAGAAAGGGCTGTGGATGTCGCGCTATCGCGAGATCAAGTTCCGGGCCGTTACGTCGTTCCAGCGGAGGATCGGCAATCCGATCCTCTCTCGGTTTCCGCAGCAGACTCTTCTGGAGACGACGGGGCGGAAGTCCGGACTGCCCCGGCGGACACCGGTCGGCGGACGCCGCATCGGGCGTGCCTTCTGGTTCGTCTCCGAGTACGGCGACAAGTCGCAGTACGTGCGGAACATCCAGGCGAATCCGCAGGTCCGGGTCCGGATCAAGGGGCGATGGCATGCCGGTACCGCCCATCCGGTCCCGGAGGACGACGCCCGTGCACGGCTCAAAACCTTGCCGCGGCTGAACAGCACGGCGGTCCGAGCGTTCGGGACAAATCTGCTGACGTTCCGGGTCGATCTCAGCAACTGACCGGACTGATCGCCAGGCACTGCACTGAGCCCTTTCCAACCTCCGTGCGAGGCAGGGAGGTTGATGCGACGAAGCAGCGGAGCTCCTGGTAGGTCGATTGTCGGCCAGAGCAACTTCTCTGCCAGGAGCCTCGCGTGCTTGTCCACCCATCCGGGCTGCATCTGTCCACTTCGGCAGGTCAGTTGTCGGGAGTCAGGGGCGTGGGCTTCCTCAGCAACCACTGGCCGACTGTCCGCCTCGGGGGTCGTACGACGACGCGGCCGTACGTCTTCTTGCCGACCAGCTCCACGCGAAGCGTGACCGGCCTGTCGGGGCCCGGAGCCTGACGGTTCGTGACCTTGCTGAACGCCAGGTTCAGAGCATCGGTATCGACCACGATGCCTGGTTTGGTGATCAGTGTCAGGTTCTTGCCGCGCATGTTCATGTCGATGCGCAAGGTGTCCTGTGCGATCACGGCCTGCGTGAAGTCGAGCGTCACCTCGCAAAATTCCGTCGCAAGCTCCAGCCGTCGCGGCACCACCCAGCGCCCCACCCGCTCGACCACACTGTGCTTCTGGTCGATCCGGAGTACATCCTTGACCTCCGCCGCAGCCACGGGCAGCAGGTCAGCGGTAAGTACGGTCAGCTCGCTGACCGTCCGCGCCGACAGAGCAGCCTCCAGGCGCTCGTCCAGCTCGGCCGCGGTCAGTCGGCCGTCGCCCGCCGCGACTCGCAGGACGTCGACCACCCGGTCCCGGTCCATATGCGAGGCCCGCAGCTCGGGCAGCGAGCCGCGGCCAGGGCTCTGCCCAGCGGACGAGATCTCTCCCGACATGCTTGCCCTCCGGATCCTGTGAAGGTCTTCGCGCTTGGGGTCAGCGGCGTGGTGAGGAACTAACGCTATATCGCGACATAGATTCCCGCCAAGCCCAGTCAGAAGGGAGAAGAGATGTGGCCAGAGGCACCGATCTCTGAGCCCGCCAGCATCGCGGAAGTAGGCGACCCCATACCGGCCGTCAAACGACTGAAGGACTGAAGGGCTGAGCCGAGGGCGGCCGTTGGGGGTGGGGCGCGCCGTCCCACCCCCAACCTCCGACCCGGCTCCGGTCCAGCGCCGGACCCCAGCCGTCGCTGAAGGGGACATGGGCAGTCCGGACCATCCGGCGGCTGGTGACGGCGAGGCCGCGCTGCCCTCGCTCCAGCGTCTGAAAATAGGTGGCGAGGTCCCCTTCCGCACGTGCCATGTCGGCGTCGTCGGGGTTGCGCAGATCGACGGTCAGCTCGGCGCGGGCCGGGACGATGTTGGTGAGGTCCGGGTAGACGATGGGGGGTGTCCGACGGTGGCGCGCAGGTCGCCGTACGAGCCGGAGACGACCATGGCACGCAGCTGCACGATCAGGTGAGCCGCCGCGAGGAGGGAGCCGGTGAGCACGGGACGGGCAGCGGGGTCGGCGCCTTCCCTGCGGCCGTAGATTTTGCCCACCCTATCGATGCGGACGGTCAGTCCTGCCTGCTCCATCCAGGAGATGACCAGGCGCCGCCCGGCCACGTCCGCGTCGGTGAGCGCCAGGCGGTTCACGCCGCGCAGGCCGGTGCGCCGGTCCTCGTACGCACCGATCTGGGCAAGTGCATTGAGGGACTGCCACAGGCGCTCGCCGTTGACGGTGATCAGGTCGGGGCCGGTCATGAAGGGTTCTCGGGGTGGTGTGGGTTGGCGGCGGTGCCTTCGGTGCTGAGCAGGACGAGGGTTGAGGCGGGGCCGAGGGCCAGGGCGGTGCGGCGGGCGGCGGCGCCGTCGCCGGTGAGGGCGGCACGGACGCCGGCGAGCGAGGCAGCGCCGCAGGGGCCGGAGGGGACGCCGAGGGCGGCGAGGTCATCGGCGGCTCGGGCGCTGGCGGCGTCGGTGACGGCGATGGCGGCATCCAGGCCGTCACGGAGATAGGGCCAGGCAAGGGTGGAGGGGGTGCCGCAGTTCAGGCCGGTCATGGTGGTCGCGCCGGTCGTCACGGTGACCGGCGTCTGCCGGGTGAGGCTCGCCAGGACGCCGGCCGCGCTGTCGGGCTCGACCGACAGCAGGGCCGCCGCGCCTGCGGGGCGGCTTCGGTAGTGGGTGACGGCGGCCTGGGCAAGTGAACCCACCCCCACAGGTACGGCGACGAGATCGGGCAATCCGGCTTCCACCGCGGCCAGTTGTGTGTCGATTTCGGCGAACAGGGTCGCATAGCCCTCGACGATCCAGCCCGGAATCCGCTCATAGCCCGGCCAGGCGGTGTCCTGGATGAGGACCGCGGCCGGGGTGCCGGCGACCGCGTCGGCCGCTTGCCGTACCGCCTCGTCGTAGTTTCCGGCGACTTCGGTGACCCGCGCCTCCTCGGCGGCGATGGCTGCCGTGGCGGCCGGATGGACACCGTCCGGGACGAAGACGTGGGCGCGCTGCCCGAGCAGGCGGGCCATACGGGCCACGGCTCGGCCGTGGTTGCCGTCGGTGGCGGTGACGAGCGTGAGCGGACCGCCGGCTTCCTGGCTGCCCGCCCGTTCGGCGAGAGCCCGGTGAACGGCCCAGGAGGCCCCCAGCGCCTTGAAAGCGGGCAGGCCGAGGCGGCACGACTCGTCCTTGACGAAGACCCGGCCGACTGTCAACTCAGCGGGAAGGGAGGGGAGTTCGGTGAGCGGAGTCGGGGCGTAGCCGGGGAACGATGCGTGGAAGCCGTGCACATCGGCGGGGGCGGGCGGGCAGGTCCAGGTACGGGCGCCGGGGTGCGCGAACCATGAGGGTGCGGGGAGGGAGGAAAGAGTCTCAGTCACCTGAGCAGCGTGCGGTGCCTCCCATCGCTCGGTCCAGCGAATGTTTCCCCTCTATATTCGTCAGAAAGGCCGAAGGATCTGGGAAGGCCGGGCCCGCCGACGTTCGACCTCCACCGTCTCCGCCTGCTGCGCGAACTCAAGCACCGCGGCACGCTCGCCGCCGTCGCGGCCGCCCTCTCGTACAGCCCGTCCTCCGTCTCGCAGCAGCTGTCACAGTTGGAGACGGAGGTCGGGGTGCCGCTGTTGGAGCCGGTGGGACGGCGGGTGCGGCTGACCCAGCAGGCGGAGATTCTGGTCACCCACACCGAGGCGGTGCTCGAACGTCTGGAGCGTGCCGAGGCGGAGATCGCCACCTCCCTCACCGAACTCACCGAACTCACCGGCACCCTGCGCGTCGCGTCCTTCCAGACCGCGGCCCTCGCCCTGGTGCCGCCCGCGCTCACGCTGCTGCGTGCCTCCCACCCCCGGCTGCGGGTGCATGTCACACAGATGGAGCCGGAACGGGTGCTGCCCGGGTTGCTGGCCCGCGATTTCGATCTGGTCATCGCCGAGGAGTACCCGGGAACCTGAATCCCCGGCGGGCCGAGCTGGAGCAGGAGGATCTGTGTCACGACCCGCTGCGGCTGGCTCACCCGCCTCCGGCGGGTACCGACGGCCCGGCGGAAGCGACGGCCGCCGCCGGGCCAACGGCGCGGCTGCGCACGCTTTCCGAGCACCCCTGGGTCCTGGAACCCGAGGGCACCGCGGCCCGGCACTGGGCCCTGACGCTGTGCCGCAGCGCGGGCTTCGAGCCCGATGTCCGGTTCGAGTCCACGGACCTGCTGCTGCATCTGCGCCTCGTCGAACAGGGCCACGCCGCTGCTCTGCTCCCGGACCTCGTATGGGACGGCCGCCCGGCGACCGTCCCCCTCCACCAGCTCCCGCACGGCCGGCGGGCCCGCAGACTGTTCACCGCGATCCGCCGGGGCCGCGACCGGCACCCCGCTATTCAGGCCTGCCGACAGGCCCTCCGGGAAGCGGTCGGCGCGTCGGGGCCGCCGGGACGCCGATGAGGGACGCCGCCGCACCGCCGGCCCCGGGGCCCGGCCCGGGGAGCAGCGTGACAGCCGTCGGCCGGCATGACCGGCCCTCCGGAGGCGCGAGCCTCAGTGCGCGATGCCGTCGATGAGTTCGCGTGCGCCCTGACGCAGCAGGGCGACGGCCACAGACGTGCCGAGGGTCTCCGGGGTGAGCGGGCCGGCCCATTCGTGCGCGTTGAGGACCGTCTTGCCGTCCGGGGTGAAGACACAGGCGCGCAGGGACAGTTCGCCGCGACGGTCCGTCTTGGCGTAGCCGGCGATCGGGCTGTTGCAGTGCCCCTGCAGGACGTGCAGCAGCATGCGTTCGGCGGTCGTCTCCTGGAACGTCTGGGGGTGTCCCAGTCCGCTGACGGCGTCGATGGTGTCGGTATCGCCCTCACGGCACTGGAGGGCCAGCACGCCGGCCCCGACGGGTGGGCACATCTCGTCCACGGAGAGGATCTGGGTGATCACGTCCGTGCGGCCGATGCGCTCAAGACCGGAGACGGCCAGCAGGAGGGCGTCCGCCTCACCGGCTGCGAGCTTCTCCATGCGGCGATTGGCGTTGCCGCGCATCGGCACACACGGCAGATGCGGATGGGAGGCGGCGAGCTGCGCGATCCGGCGGACCGACGAGGTGCCGATCCGGGTGCCTGCGGGGAGTTCGTCGAGGGTGCGCCCACCGGGGTCGATCAGCGCGTCGCGGACGTCATCGCGCTCCAGGAAGGCGGCGAAGGTCGTGCCGGCCGGCAGCGGACGGTCGCCAGGGATGTCCTTGACGCAGTGCACCGCGAGGTCCGCCTCACCGGCCAGGAGGGCGGCGTCGACCTCCTTGGTGAACGCCCCCTTCCCCTCCACCTGGGAGAGGGCACCCATCCAGCGGTCGCCGGTGGTCTTGACCGGGATGACCTCCGTGGCGATGCCGGGGTGCAGCGCGCCGAGTTCGGCGCGCACGCGCTCCACCTGGGCCAGCGCCATGGGCGAGTCGCGGGAGACGATACGGATCAGTTCTGGGGCGGACATGGGCCCACGATAGACCGTCAGATCCCGGTGCCGCCCACCCGCAGGCCCCGGCGGAGGCACCCTCCCGCTCCTGCGCGGTACGGTCCCATCATGTCCCGATCAATATCCCGGTCCACCGAAGCCGCGCTCCCGCCGTCCGCCGTCACCGCGGACGATCTGGACCGTGCCGTGCAGCTCGCCGTGTCCGTACTGCGCCAGGCGCCGCCGACGGCGTGGGACGGCAGAGCCGGTTCGCTGGAGTGGGACTGCTGGGAGACCGTCGAACACCTCAGCGACGATCTCTTCGCCTACGCCGTCCAACTGGGCCCCAGAAAGCCGCCGTTGGAGGGAAATGTGCCCTTCGTGTGGGAGAGCCGCCGGGCCGGCGGCCCCGCGAACGCCGTACATGCGGACCGTGCAGCCGGTCCCGAGGGGCTGCTGCAGGTCCTGGAGGCGAGTGGTGCGCTGCTGGTGGCGATGGTGCGTACGACGACGCCGGAGGTCCGCGCGCACCATGTGTTCGGGGTGTCGGACCCGGAGGGCTTCGCCGCGATGGGCGCCGTGGAAACCCTGGTGCACACGCAGGACCTGGCGGAGGGCCTCGGACTCCCCTGGAACCCGCCCGCCGACCTGTGTGCCCAGGTGCTCGCCCGGCTGTTTCCGGACGTCCCGGAGGCCGCCGATCCCTGGCTCACCCTGCTGTGGGCCACCGGGCGCGCCGAGCTACCGGGGCACCCTCGGCGCACCACTTGGCGCTGGGACGGGAGCGTGCGGGGATAGGTCCCGCGCGACTGCGCCGCCCGGGTGAGCCGGGGCAACGGGCAGGCAGCGGAGCGCCCTCTCAGCCACCCTCACGGCAGCCACCCGCCCCCGGTCCACCAGGCCGTCCTCCCTGAGCCCGGCGGTGAGCGGGGTGACCGGTCCGGAGCCGAGCGCGTAGCCGATGAAGGTGCCCGAAGTCGAGCCGGCTGCTGAGGAATCCGCGCCGGGTGTCCGGTGCGGATTCGGCAATGGGTGTGGTCGATCCCGCGTATTCCCCGCCCCTGGGGAACCCCTGTACCGGACGGCAGACCAGCAGCAAAATCGTGCGGCGAAGCCGATGGTGTTGTAGGTGCCGCCGCAGGTCGGCTTCCGGCTCCGGCGCGGGGCCGACTGCTTTTGCGCGGGTCCGACGGCTGTGGCGTCCAGCGCTCATGCCGTGCCGTCAATTGTCATCCCGTCAACAGAGTGGAACCGGGTGCACCGGGTGCACCGGGTGCCTCGTGAAAGCGCATCGGTCCGGCCCGGCCTCTGGGCGACGATGGCGTACGGGGATCCCCGCGTGCGAACTCCCGCCGTGCAAGGGCCGGCCGGCACGGCAAGAACCCGGCTCCGCCCATGACAAAGCCCAGGCCGGGCGGTGGAGCGGCGGCCTGGGCTGGTCTGAGACACGGGGGTGCTCTCCGCAGTTGCGAAGAGACCCCGCTCAGGCGTGTCTGAACGAGGAGAGGTGGGCGAACACCACCACATTGTCGACGTAGTCCTTGACCTTCCTGTCGTATGCGCCACCACAGGTGATCACGCGGAGCTGCGCGGTGGGGGCGTCGGCATAGACCCTGTC
Organism: Streptomyces sp. NPDC048637; assembly: GCF_040650675.1. Lineage (NCBI taxonomy): Bacteria > Bacillati > Actinomycetota > Actinomycetes > Kitasatosporales > Streptomycetaceae > Streptomyces > Streptomyces sp. NPDC048637. The sequence goes on along the minus strand of NZ_JBEZHQ010000019.1, from coordinate 36,172 downwards.
ACTGGGGAATCTCGCCTTGTTGAAGGTCTCGACGGAGTCCACCTTGAAGGTGGCGATGATGCCGTCTTCACGGGTGATGTTGATCGTGCCGCCGGGCTTGAGCGATTCAAGTTGCAGGAACACCGCCGGTCCGGTCTTGGTATCCACGTGACCGGCGATGATCGCCGATCCGCGTTCGCCCGGCGCCGCTCCGTCCTTGTACCAGCCGACGAGATTCTTGTCCCCCGCGGGCGGCGCGTTGAGCTGCCCGGTCGGGCCGATGGTCAGCGGGGTGAAGGGCGCATCGACGGCGATCGCCGGAATCGACACTCGCTTCGGTGCGGAACGGGGCAGGGCCAGGTCGGGGACCGCCGGAGAGGCGGAGCTGTGCGGTGCGCCGGACTGGGCCACGGCGGAGGACGGCGGCTTGGGGTCTGCCGAGGTGTCCACGGAGTTGTAGACGAGGAGTGAGCCCAGCAGAAACGCTCCCGCAGACCACAGCAGACCGCGACCGACGGGGCGGGACGCGGGGGCGGTCCGGGAGGGATTCGAATTCGGCTGGGGCGACTGCGGGGCGGTCATGTGAGGGTGCCTTTCATGAACGAGGCGACGGGGCGTGAGGGGGGCATCGGTAACGCAATCGCCGCGGCCACCGTCCACGTGGAACGGTGGCCGCGACAGCGCTTCGGTCTCCGTGCGGGTGCCTGATCAGGCAGCCGCGGTACCCGAGGCGTTGCGACGACGCAGCATGTACGCACCGGCGCCGAGACCGCCGAGCATCAGCACGGAACCTGCGGCCATCCCGCCGCTGGTCGCCAGGCCGCCACCACCGGTGTGGATGCCGCCGTGCGGCTTGCGGTGGTCGCCGTAGCCGCCGCCGTCGCGGTCGCCGTAGCCGCCGCGGCCGTGGTCACGACCGTGGTCGCGGTCGCCGTAGCCGCCGCGGCCGTGGTCACGGTCGCCGCCGCGGCCGTGGTCACGGTCGCCGCGCCCGTGCTTGTCGTGGTCGTCGCCGTAGCCGCCGCTCTGGTCCCAGTCACCGAGCACGGTCGTCTTGGCCATGGCACCGCCACCGGTGTGCATGCCGCCGCTCGGCCTGTGGTCGTCACGGCAGTGGTCACGTCCGTAGCCACGTCCGTGGTCCCGACCGTCGCGGCCGTCGCGGCCGTCACGTCCGCGGTCACGGTCGCGGTCGCGGTCCCGACCGTTGCCACGGCCGTCGCGGCCGTCGCGACCGTCACGACCATCACGGCCGTCACGGCAGTGGTCACGACGGTGGTCACGGTCACGGTCGCGGTCGCGGTCGCGGTCCCGACCGTTGCCACGGTCACGGTCACGGTCCCGGTCGCGGTCGCCGTTCGTGGCCTGGTCGTGGTTGCTGGAGGAAGCGCTGTCCGACGCAATGTCCTCCGTGATCATGGCGTTCGCAGCCGGAGCAGAGATTGCAAGCACCGCCGTAATGGCGGCTGAGGCGAACAGGGTGCGAGCAGTGCGCATGGGGACATGTTCCTTTCGGCGCAACTGCGAAGGCTGACTCTTTGTCGGCTCATCGGATCGCAGTGGCGACGTGATCACCGTCAGCCGGATTGCGACCTCGCACCACCGGAGAACGTCGCATTCGAGGTACGGCATGGGCTCTTCGGGTGGCGGAAGGCAGCGGATTCACCCATTGGACGGCGCGCGTCGTCGGCGTGTCGCGTAACGAGTGGGCTAGAGGCGCTCCGGCGGCCTTCCGCGGCGGGCAATTCGCCGGTCAACGAGCACGGCGGACGGGGGCCTTCCGCGACACGCCGACGGTTCCTGACGGACTGAACAGGTCCGCCGCGTGGGGTGGCGCACACACGGATATCCACGCCCCGGACCGTCGGCAGACGGCAGCACCCAGCCGGATCCGCTGGGCCACGGCCCTCGGCATGCGGGGCTGCCGGTGCGCTCAACTACGGGCCCGTGAGCCCACCGACGGGAGCCGACTCGCCGACCACCCTCACGCGGATGTCGCTTCCCGGGCCATCGGACTGCGACGACTCCGCGGGCGCCGCGTCCGGACGAACTCCCCGACGGAAAGAGCCCCTTCGTCCACCGACAACCAAGCAGAATCGGTCCGGAATGGGCAGCCATCTCCGGCCAATCCGCACGGCCGCGCTGATCCATATCGGTGGAATGCCCGCACCGGGCGGCCTGTTGACGGCCGACGGCGCACGGAATGCCGACCCGCATTCCTCAATGGCCTTATCCCACCTCCCCCTTCGACGGAAATGACAAGCAGCTCCTCATCGGCGGAGTCGAGAAGCGCCCCGGTGGCACAACGCCCTGAACGCACCCGAAATTGGTCGGCCCGGATCTGACCACCGAGGTCCGCTCTGACCTCGCGACCAGGGAGAGTTCGGATGCGGCCCTGGTCGCCGGTCCGCTCGGCCTCGCAAGGTGCGGGCGGAGCCATCATGGTGCGCAGCGCCCGGCCCGGACTCCGACGAGAATGCCGAACCCTGGAATGCCGACCTCGTGACCAGCGTCGCCCTCTCCCGCAAGGTCCCTGGCCATGGGCAGCTTCTCCCGCCCTGTCGGGCGTCTCCCGTTCATGCGGAAAGGCCGGCCCGGTACACACCTATAGCGAGAGTCCCTCACTCTGATTGAGGAATTCATACGCCCGACGGGCGCAGCAGACAGGCCGCCCGATGTTTCATGTGAAACATCGGGCGGCCTGTCTGCCCCGCCACTCAGGTGGCGCTGTCCCGGAGCGCCTCTGCGACGATCGCCTCCAGCCGGGCGTGGTGCGCCCCTCGCCAGTAGACGCGGCCGCATGCACTGCACTGCGCGAAGACGTCATACGTACGCTGGGTACCGTGTTCGAGGTGCTCGCGGACGGAGTCCTTGTCGGCATCCATGAGCGGGCCGTTGCAGGCGGTGCAGCGCGTCCACGGTGCGAGTGCGGGAGCGAAGCGTCCCAACACGTCCCGGAGTTGGTCATGGGGCCGGTCGCTGTAGATGAACGCGCCCGCCCAGATCTCCCGCCGTCGCAGCAGCCCACGGTCCCGGGAGAGCAGCACCCGCTGTTCCTCCGCCGAAAGCGCGGCCAGTGCCGCGTCGCCGGGGTCCTCGTTCGTGTACGCCGCGTCCACGCCGAGCAGCCGCAACCTGCGCGCCAGGGTGCCGAGGTGTACGTCGAGAAGGAACCTCAGCGGCGCACCGGGAATCCGCTGCGGACGCTCGACGGCGTGCACCTCGATGCTCTCGCCCGCCTTCGGGACATGGGAGACGGGGGCCTCGGCGCCGTCCACGACAAGCCGGCCGACTTCGGTGAGCGGGACGCCGAGCGACTCGACGACATGGCCGAGCGTCGATGAGCCATCGGTCACCACGGGCGTGCCGGCGGTGCTGTGCGCTGAACCGACGAAAAGGTGCAGCGCAGGGTCGAAGCTGAAGTGGATCTCGGGTCCGTTCACGCCGGACAGCATGCCATCGGGCGAGCCACGCCAGCCAGCGGATTCCTGCCGGTCAGAGGCGCAAGGGCGGGCTGGCTGCTCGGGCGCCCGGCGCGGCAGGCGCGGCAGGCACGGCAGGCGACGGGCGGGACGCGAGGGTCACACCAGCGCCCCGCCCGCCATTCCCGTAGTAGCGCTGACTTCTCGGCAGCCCGCCGTGGTGGCCGTGCACCAGGGGCGCTCCTATCGGGGCAGCGCTCGCTTGTGTGGCGGGTGAGCGGGGCTGGGTGACGCTGATCGCGATCTCCTCGGCCTGGCGTGGGCGGGGGCTGGCGAGTGCGCTGCTGGTGGAGCTGGAGCGAGCCGCCCGGCACGGGGTACGGCCGCCGCGCGCCATCGCCCTGTTCGGCCCGCCAGGAACCGGGAAGACCACTTTCGCCCGCGGTATCGCGGCCAGGCTCGGCTGGCCGTTCGTCGAGCTGCTGCCGTCGCGGCTGGCCGACGAGGGCAATCTGGCGGCGGCGCTGCGCAGCGCGTTCACCCGGATCGCCGAGCTGGAGCGGGTCCTCGTCTTCATCGACGAAGTCGAGGAGATCGCTCCGGTACGCCTGGAGCCGGCACAGCCGGGCGGGCTGCACGGGGTGACGAATGAGCTGCTCACGCTGATACCCGGCTTCCGGGAGCGGGACGAGCGGCTGCTGGTGTGCGCGACCAACTCCGTCCGCTCGCTCGATCCGGCGTTTCTGCGGCCCGGCCGGTTCGACTACCTCATCCCGATCGGTACGCCGGACACGGCGGCCCGGTCGGCGATCTGGTCGCGGTATACGGACGGCCGGCCCGATGTGGATGTCGCTGCGCTGGTGGCGGCCAGTGAGCTGTTCACCCCGGCCGATATCGAGCACGCTGCCCGGGTGGCCGCCCAGACGTCGTTCGAGCGGGACCTGGAGGCGATCGGCGTCGGCGCGGGCGCCCACGCCCGCTGCTGAGCCCGCCCCGGTGTGGGCCCGTGGGTCGCCCCCAGCGTGGGTCGCCCCCAGCGTGGCGGCCGTCGGCTCCGGCCGCCCGCCGCCGCGCACCGTTCCTCGGGCCGGGCCCCATCCCGCTGGGCCCCTGGGCCTCCGGGCCTCGGCTGGACGCCAGGACGAGAGCCGAAGCACTGCAGAGGGAGGACAGGGACCGGTGCGACTCCTCCGTTGGGCCGATGTTGACGCAGCGATCCCGTGCGTACGGTCTGACCGGTGCCGGACGTCGTGCATCATCGGGGGTCGGGGATCATCGAAAGGGGCAGGGAACGCATGGGGGACATTGTCGATCTGGGGGCCTACGGTAAGGACTTCACCGCAGACCCTTACCCGTACTACGCCAAGCTGCGCGCCCAGGGGCCCGTACACCGGGTGCGTGCACCCCTCGGCCACGAAGTGTGGCTGATCGTCGGGCACCAGGCGGTCAGAGCCGCGCTCACCGACCCTCGCCTCAACAAGGACTGGCGCAATGCCGCGCTGCAGAGCGATGCGGGCGACGAGTCGGCCCTGTTCACGAACATGCTGGACGCGGATCCACCCCAGCACACCCGGCTGCGGAAGCTGGTGGCCAAGGAATTCACGCCCCGCCGCGTCGAGGCACTCCGGCCGCGGGTACAGCAGATCACCGACACGCTGCTGGACGCGATGCTCGCCGCCCCGGAGAGCCGTGCCGACCTGGTGGAGGCCCTCGCCTTCCCGCTGCCCATGACCGTCATCTGCGAACTGCTCGGCGTCCCCGCCATGGACCGGAGCGACTTCCGCGCCTGGTCGAACGAGATCATCGCGCCGACCAGCGAGCAGGCGGCGCAGCAGGCGGTTCTCGCGATGTCCGGCTACCTCGTCGACCTCATCGAAACCAAGCGCCACGCTCCTGGCGACGGCCTGCTCAGCGCCCTGATCCGCACCAGCGACGAGGACGGCGACCAGCTCTCCCGTGACGAGCTGGTCGGCACGGCGTTCCTGCTGCTGGTCGCCGGCCATGAGACGACCGTCAGTCTCCTGGCCAATGGTGTACGCGCCCTGCTCCAGCACCCTGCCCAACTGGCGGCCCTGCGCGCCGATTACTCCCTTCTCGACAACACCGTGGAGGAGATGCTGCGTTACGACGGCCCGGTGGCGACCGCCACCTGGCGCTTCGCCGCGGAGCCGGTCGAGATCGGCGGCACACTGATTCCCGCCGGCGACACCGTGGTGATCGCCCTTGTCTCCGCCTCCCGGGACCGCGAACACTTCGCCGCCGCCGATGACTTCGACATCACCCGCGACGCTCGTGGACACACCGCCTTCGGCCACGGCATCCACTTCTGCCTCGGCGCCCCGCTGGCCCGGCTGGAAGCCCGCGTCGCCCTCCGGTCCCTCCTGGAACGCTGCCCCGGCCTCGCCATGGACGCCGATGTCGACGACCTCACCTGGCGCACCGGGATGCTCATCCGGGGAACGGAGCAACTTCCGGTGCGCTGGAACAGCTAGGGGGTGTCTCTTCGATCAGAGACTCGTTGTCTGGTCATGCTCAGCAGGGGGGATCTCACGGACGGCGAGTGGGTGGTGCTGGAGCCGCTGCTGCCCAGGAGTAACAAGCGGTGCGGCCGGTGGCGTGATCAACGGCAGGTGATCAACGGGATCATCCACCGTCTCAGCACCGGCTGCCAGTGGCGGATGCGGCCTGAACGCTTCGGTCCGTGGAAGACCGTCCACAAGCGCCATGCGCTGTGGTCGGCCGACGGCGCCTGGGAACGACTGGTCCAGCATGTCCAGGCCGTCGCCGACTCCGCAGGCGACCTGGACTGGAACATCAACGTCGACTCCACCTCGATCCGCGCCCACCAGCACGCCGCCGGCGCCCCGACCGATCCGCCACCGGCACCTGGCGGCGCTTCAAAGGGGGCCCTGCAAAGATCAGTTCACGTGCGCGCGCACATGCGCCTGCGACTGTTCTTGGCGGAGGCGGTGCAGCGGGCGAGGCTCTCGGCCGATCCCGCGGCGGACTGACCACGAAGATCCGCCTGAGCGCGGACGGCAGATGCCGCCCGCTCTCGCTGATCGTCACGCCCGGCCAGCGGGCGGACTGCACACAGTTCGAGCCGGTCATGGACAAGATCCGCGTCCCCCGCCTCGGCGCGGGCCGGCCCAGACGGATGCCGGACAGCGTCGCCGCCGACAAGGCGTACAGCAACAACCTGATCTGCTCCTACTTGAGACGACGCGGCATCCGACACGTCATCCCCGAGAAGAGCGACTCCAGAACCGCCCGTCAGCGCAAAGGCTCGGGCGGCGGCCGACCGCCCGGCTTCGACAAGACCCGGTACAAAGCCAGGAACACCGTCGAGCGAGCGATCAACAAGATCAAACAGTTCCGGGCCGTCGCCACCCGTTATGACAAGCGTCGGTACGTCTACCTCGGCACCGTCACGGCCGCCGCACTCCTCATCTGGCTCCGCTCGTGATCACAACGCCCTGGCGGGATCCGAGGCTGTGGCGTGATCGTCGATACCGAAGAAGGCCGCACAGTCTGCCAGTCCGCTCACGGTCACGGGCAGATGCTTCTGAGAGTTCCAAACCTGCCGGGAGAGGCGCAAGTACTGAGACTCGACGACCCGTCCATCGAGGACGTCGCGAGACAGGCCGTCAGGTTCGTAGCCGAGCTTTCGTGAGACGGCCAGCGATGCGTGATTGTCGGTGAAGGACGCCGACCTGGCGAACGCTGCGCCAAGTTCCACGAACGCCAGGTGCAGCAGGGCGACCCGCATCTCGGTGCCAAGCCCCTGGCCCTGGTGATCAACCCCCAGCCATGAACCTGAAACGATCTCGCGTCGGATGCCGAAGTTCTCAGCCCGCATCTCCTGGATGCCCACGGGCTGTCCTTCGAAGAAGACGATGAGATCCAGAGCCCAGGCCTCGGGTGACCATGAACCCAAGCGGCTCCAATGCTGCTGCACGACGTGTCGAGCACGCTCAACCGGCGGACGATCCGTCCACGGCGTCAGAAACGGACGCGCGCCAGGGGCATGCACGCCTCGTGCTGCCACTTCGGCCACCGCCGCGAGCTCTTCGTCGGAAGGAAGCCGCAACTCAAGACGGGGCGACCGCACACACAGCGCCCTGAGCGGCCAGATGTCGATCAACATGCGTGCCAGTGTGCACAGATGTACGTGAGGACGCCTCGCCTTTTCCAGATCATCGTCTGCCTCAGAACGTGATCGGCGAGACACCCCTAGGGGGTGTCCGGTGGGTCGTGGATGACGCATCGGACACGCCTCGGCGAACCTCGGGCAGTCGCTCACACACACACACCGATGCGGCGGCCGACGCACACGACCGCGGCATTGTCGCTCACCCCAGGACCGGCGGAGCTGTCGGCTCCCACGCGCCCTGACGTTCCGCCCCGTGCAGAACCCCGCCCGCGTGGGAGACGTCGCCCCCAAGACCCGAACCCGGGCCCGGGCCGTCATCGGCGGGCGCGGGGAGCCGCGCCCGCCGAGCAGGACAGCGGTGGTCAACAGTCCCTACCGCAAAATGAATACACGCCGTATCCAAGGGAACGGGAGTACCCATGCCCGCTTACGTCATCGTCAACATCGATGTGCTCGACGAGGAGGCCGGCCTGGCCTATGCGTCCGTGGCCCAGAAGTCCATCCTCAGCCACGGTGGCCGCTACCTGGTCGCGACCCCCACACCTCAGCCCGTCGAAGGTGCCTGGGACTCCTCCCGGATCGTGGTCATCGAGTTTCCCGACATGGACCGGATCCGGCAGTGGTACCACTCCCCCGCGTACCGGCGGGCCCGGGAGATACGCGAGGGCAAGGTTCGGGTGGGGATGCTGTTCATCGAGGGCACACCGCCTGAGGGCTTCTCCCGTCCGGCCTGACTGTGCTCCTGGTGCGGTGTCGCGAGAAGGCTGCCGGCAAAGGCCTGCGGCGCACCGGACGCCGCGGCCTGATGCGCCAGGACCGAACGGCCAGGGCCGGCCCGGGGAAGCTCCCATCGCCGACCGCTGTGGGGCGGCTGCCGCACTCCGCGTCAGCAGCTCAAATTGTCGCCGGGTGTGGTCCCCAGGATCTGCACAAAGCTCTGGTAGCTGTTGATTCGGCTCTGCACCTGGCCGGGGTTGCCACCGTTGCATTCGAGGGAACCGTTGATGCTGCGGATCGTCTCTCCGAAGCCGGCGCCGCTGACCATCGCATGATGCGGGGTCATGGTGCCCGGCCCGGTCTGTGTGTTCCAGTACCAGAGGGCGGTCTTCCAAGCGACGGCGGCATCCTGCTCCACCAGGTAGGGATTGTTCAGCAGGTCGATGCCGAGCGCATCGCCCGCCGCCTTGTAGTTGAAGTTCCAGCTGAGCTGTATCGGCCCGCGGCCGTAGTAGGCCGCCTGGCCGGCGGGGCACCCATACGGCTGGCTGGCATCGCAGTAGTGCACAAGGTCGCCGGCCAAGTGGCCGCCGCCGTCACCGTCCCGCTGCTGCACCTCGCCGACACCACGGCCGACGCCGTCCGTGCGAGCGGCCTGCGCCGCGTCGGACTGCTGGGCACCGCCTTCACCATGGAGCAGGATTTCTACCGCGGCCGGCTGGAAAGCCACGGGCTGGACGTACTCGTCCCGGACGCCACCGGGCGCAGCACCGTCCATCGTGTGATCTACGAGGAGCTGTGCCTCGGCATCGTCCATGAGGAATCCCGACAGGCATTCATGGCCGTCATCAGGGACCTCATCGCCGCCGGAGCCGAGGGCATCGTGCTGGGCTGCACCGAGATCGAGCTGCTCATCGGGCCGGAGCACAGCCCGGTCCCGGTCTTTCCGACCACACGGCTGCATGCCGAAGCAGCCGTCACCCGCGCTCTCGCTGACGCCCCGTAGCGGCACGGCCCGGTAATTCCAGTAGTCCGCCGAAACCCCAGGTTGGAGAAATAGCCCTTACCAACTTCCCTCTCTCCACAGATTCTTGTGTCGTGCCGAGGTTTGAACTGACTCCAGGTACCCTGACGTGGTGCCGCGTACCGACTTAGAACGACTGGCCAGGATCCGGATGCAGGTCACCGGTGAGACGCTCGAACGCGCCATGGCCGTGCTCGAAGGCCACACCGCCGCCCCCACACCGCAATCCGAACCCGCCACCGAGCCTGACACCGCCGAAAGCAGCGACCTCGAGAACGCTGAGGCCGAGAACGGCGAGGCAGACGAAGCCGGCACGGCGAGCGAGACCAACCAAAGCAACGCGGTCAGCGAGAAAGCGTCAAAGCCCAACACCCGACGCACACCTCAGAGCCGAGGCCATCTTCGCGGCCTCTGATATCCGTTCAGCCGGGTGGGGAAACAGCACTCAAGGCCCTGCGGGCGTCTCGGCTCTCAGGTGCCACGTGCCGGAGTGGCCGCCCGGGCCGTCCGGGCGGCGCGACATCCGGCGCATGGGACGAACTCTTCCAACCCTCACGGCAACACGTCCGGGAGGAGAAGGAACGCCGGCTCGCCCTCCGTGATGATGTCGAGTCCGGTGCGCCGCCCCGAAGCACCGTGGACCTGCACTCCGGCCTGGCAGTAATTCGCCCGGAGCCCAGGCACGGGCCCGGACAACGCTGACCGGCGACAGGCCGCACGCCCTGTGCGGCCCGGGCGGGCGAGCGATCGAGCTCGGTCCAGAGCTTCCCGCTCCTCCTCGACCCTTTGGCTGCCCGGAGCACAGGCCCGCCGCTCAGCGCACACCCGCACCTCGCACATGCCGCACATGCCGCAACGAACGAAACGCAGAAGGTCACCGAAGCCGGTCGACGTCCGGGAGTCCGACACCGAAGCGAGGGCGCCTCGCAGTCGTGATCGTGCAACACAGCGCAAGCAGTGGTCGACAGAGTGTGTGCGCGGATGCGCAGGGCTGGCTGCCGGATGGGCTCCTGAAGCTCACGGGGTGAGGGGGCGCGCCAGGAGCGGCGTACGAAGCATCTGGTGCCCCCCACTGGCCAGCATGCGGACCTCGCCCCGGTCGCTGATCTCTGCGCGTACGATCCCCGACTCATCCTCGTAGACCGGATACCCGCCCGCTCCCGCCCGCTCGGTGCGATGGACGATCACTACGTCGTCCTCCACCGCGGGGGCTTGAAATACGAGCTCGTAGCATTCCGGGTAATCCATCAGGGCCTCCCGATAAAACTGGGCAGGTGCTCCCGGCAACGCTCCCCGGCGCCGCTCTCAGCGCGCCGCTGCACCTCGGCCATTCCATCGTCGCCCACTCCCGCCCACGGCGCCTCAGGAGGCCACAGAGGTGAGGCCTCCTGACCGGGCGTGGACGTGGCGGGCCTTTGCCGGGAAGCCCTGCCGGGGCACCCGATGGGCAGCCGCCCTGCGTCGATCGGTCAGTCGACGGTCGGCCAGTCCCACCCCAGCTGCAGGAAGAGGCCGAGCCGGTCGGAGACACCACGGATCTCGCTGATCCGGCCGGCGGTGACGGTGAAGACGAAGATTGCCTCGTTCTCAAAGCTGCGGCCGGTAGGCACTGGCATCCGGGGGTGACTACCGGAGCTGACGCCACTCTGGGTGATCCGGGCGACAACCTTGGCGCCCTCAGCGATCAGTTCGTCGATCTGCGCCCGGTAGGGCGCCAGCGCCGAGAGCTGGGTGGCGATGGCCGCGAAGGCTGCGCCGGGCTCATCCGGTTCACCGTGGATGACCTTGTTGTGGTCCACCACGTCCGCCGCCAGATAGTCGCCCAGGTCGGCAACGCGCGCTTGGTTGAGCGCGGTGAAGAAGTCTCTGACGAGCTGCTTGTTCTCGTTGGTGGACATGCTCCCCTCCTTCTCTTACGGCGTAAGTCTCCGGCTGGGCGCTACTCTTGCCTTACGGTGTAAGAAAGTCAACTGGAGCTGCCGATAAATGGGAACGACCAACAAGCGGGTGGGGCTCACTCGCGACAAAGTGCTGCGCGCGGCCCTGGAAGCCGCCGACCGGGACGGCATCGAGAAGCTGTCCATGCGCCGCCTGGGCGCCGAGCTCAGCGTCGAGGCAATGACCCTCTACCACTACCTGCCCAACAAAGCCGCCCTGCTTGACGGCCTGGTCGAGCTGGTGGTCTCGGCCGTGCGCCCCTCCTTCGACGGGCCGGCAGACGAATGGCCACTGCGGCTGAAGGAGTTTGCCGTCGCCTTCCGAGCTGAACTGCTTCGGCATGCCGGAGTAATCGCGCTGGTCGCCACGCGTCCCGTGCGGTCCCCCGCAGCACTCCAGGCAGTTGAGGACACGGCAGCAGCACTCGGGCGCGCCGGGATCGCACCTGTCGAGGCCATGCGGATCGTCAACTCCGTCACCACGCTGGTGATCGGGCACTGCCTTGCCGAAGCAGCTGACACCCCCGGGCACCCCGAGCAGCCCACCGACGATGTCCCGGACCTCACCGCGTTCCCCACACTGTCCGAAGCGGTCGCGGGCGGACTCGGCACTCCAGCCGACCACCAGGCCCGCTTCGACATCGCACTGGACGCCCTACTGGTCGGCCTCCGAAACGCCACCGCCAAGACGACGCAGAAGTAGACGGCATGTCGGCTGGCGATTGACCGGATGTCCGGGCCGGCTTCAGCAGAGCGCCTGGTGAACCTGTTCCCGATGACCTTTGGAGCCGCATTGCCCCACTCCTGCCGGCCCGGTCGGCCCGCCGCCACCGGCGCCCCGGACGGCAGCGTCCGGTGAACCGTTGCAGGACCCGCCACTGCTTACTTTCGGCGTTGGCCTGCTCCACGCAGATCCGCTGTGACGACTGGCGCCGCGGTCGTTCGTGCCAGGCGTGGGCTCACCCAGCGGCGCTTCAGCCTTCGGCTTCTGCGAGGGGGCACTGTCGGTGACCAGGACCCGGTCACGACGCCACCCAGTTGACCCCTGCTGGAAGCAATACTCCGGATCTCCGGGCTGCCTGGTCGCCAGCGCAACAGGCCGAAGCGACTGTTCGCCGACGGGGCTACGACAACGACTGCGACTACGACTACGACAAGTACCGGTGCCCGATGTGGAAGCGCGGCATCAAACCGCTCATCGCTCGACGCGGCGCCGCCCAAGGCTCTGGACTCGGCCGGTACACCTTGGAGAGTAGAGAGGACATTCGCCTGGCTCCACCAGTTCCAGCAGCGTCACCAGGTCCGCTCGGCCACACGGATGTGCTCCGCTCCCGTGCGCTGTCACGGGAGCGGAGCGGGTCCGAGGAGCGCCAGCAGCTCGGATAGTTACGGAAACCACGGTACGGGGCACCACTGACAACGCGGGCCGGCGGAACACGGCGGCGCGCCCAAGGGCCGGTCTCCGGAGATCGCCGCCGCACGCGTTCGATGAGGGGATGGAGGCTAACCTCAGAGGGCTTCCCTTGGTAACGCCGTGCGTCCGGCCCAGCCGCACCGGCGCCAACGGGGCTCGCGATAAATCACCCGATCGGGATATCACCCTGGGCAGCTGCAGCCCAGTCTTCATCCGTTCTCAGGTCTCGGCAGGTACTGAGGAAAGAAGCCGGGCCGTACGGAGAGGTGCCGATCTGGCAAGTCGCTATGTCGATGTGGGGGCTGAGAGCCGTGGGGGCGATGGAAGCAGTGGGCCGAGAGGAATGGTCGAAGTAGTGGGGAGCAGCGGAATGATGGGACCGATGATGGCTGGGCGACCTCGGATTTCGCTTGCGACGGTGGTATTGGACTGCCCGGATGCTCATGCACTTGCGGACTTCTACCGGCACCTGCTCGGCTGGGAGGTGAAAGACAGCGAACCGGACTGGGTCCTGCTCGGCTGCCCGGATGGCGGTACCGGGCTCTCGTTCCAGTCCGAGCCCGGATATCAGGCCCCCGTGTGGCCGGAACGGCCTGAGGAGCAGCAGAAGATGCTCCATCTTGATTTCCGGGTCGATGACCTTGACGGCGCCGAGGCCCATGCGGTCGCGACGGGGGCGACGCGCGCCCCGTTCCAACCGCAGAAGGATGTCCGGGTGTTGCTCGATCCGGCGGGGCACCCGTTCTGCCTCTTCCTCCCTTGATGGGCAGAGGTGTCGAGGGGGGAGCCTGTCGTCAATACGGGCTTCCGTCGTGACCGCAGGTGACCCGGGTGACCGCGGAGCGTGTGGGAAGGGACACATGCAGGCAGCGAGGGTGGCGTGGAAGCCCGACGGTCCTTGCTGGTCAGGAAGTTGAGGCACCGTCGGAATCTCGGCACGGGCAGGAGCTGCGGGCCGTGGGCCAGTGCGAGCGGGGCCGCGTTGTCAGTGTCTGCCCCTAGCATTGCTCATATGTCCCCAACTCCTTCTGCCCCTAAAGGTGTGCCCGTTCCTGCTTCCGAGGCGAACGAATCGATCCGGCGATTTGTGCGCGCCCGGCGCGGCCTGGCGTGGTCGGCTCAGGACATGGCGGAGTATGCGGTGCTGCTGGAGATATGGACGTTGGCGGTGCGCTCGGAGGTCGTCGAGGCGGCCTAGACCCACGACGGCGGAGGCAAGGGCCTGTCCCGGCCTCATGCCGGTGCAACGTCCGCCCGGCCCCCTTGCGGGAGTTGGCGGACGGTTCTGCACCGGCTCCTGCTTCTGGCCCTGCTCGTGCGGGTCACCGTCGAGGGCGGCGTCGCGTCGCAGATTGTCGAGCGCTACCGCTGCTGAGCACGGTGGGTAAGGCCGGCTGGCGGCCCGACCTCCCGGGCCTGGCTCATCACCTATCGCTGACTGCCCCTCCGAACCACCGCCCGCCGGCCAATGGCCGCCACCGTCACCCCTCACCCGTCACCCGTCACCCGTCACCCGTCACCCGTCACCCGTCACCCGTCACCCAGCCAGCAAGCCCGCTACCGTCACGTCCGATTTCCGCCAGCCGACGCGCCCCCGCCGCCGCAGACTCAAAGAGTGAAAGCAGCGGACACGAACGAGGACGCGCCATGATCTCCCCCGAGACGAACACCGTCACCACCAGCTACACAACCGTAGACAGCCCCCTGGGCGAGCTCCTGCTCGTCGGAGAGGAGTCGGCCACCGCCCCCGGCGGCACCGCCCTCGCCTCCCTCTCCATGCCGCAACAGCGGGGCGTCACCGTACAGCCGCACTGGCGGCGCCACCCAGGCCCCTTCGCCGCGGCCGTCCGTCAGCTCCGCGCCTACTTCGCCGGTGAGCTCACCCGCTTCGAGCTGACGTTCCGCACTGCTGGTACGGAATTCCAGGAGCGCGTCTGGCGAGCCCTGGAAGCGATTCCGTATGGCACTACGACCACCTACGGCCGACTCGCCGACGGTGTCGGAGTGCCGCGGGGCGACGTACGGGCTCTGGGGGCCGCGATCGGCGCAAATCCTCTGCTGATCCTGCGCCCCTGCCATCGTGTGATCGGCGCGGACGGCACGATGCGCGGCTACGCGGCGGGCGTCGAACGCAAGATTGCGCTGCTCACGCATGAGGGCGCCCTCCAACCCACCCTCATCTGAGCCCGGCCGCGCCCGGTATCCCTCTCCGATGACCTCGCCCCTCATTCCCCCGGCTGAGGTGGCCGCCTACGGTGGCCTCCCCTCCCCCCGCCCCGCACTCCGAGCCAGAACTCTCCGCCCTCCTCTACCTGTTGACCGCCCCGCGTACTCGTATATCCACGGTGGTCGTCGGGCACAGCCGGGACTCCGCGTCGCGTTCATCCGCGGCGGCGTTCGGCTGGGCCCAGATGAGCCGCCGGCTGCGTCACAGCACCGACTGGGACCCCGCCCGCACCTTCGGGTTTGCGGCACTCGGCGACTCCCGCGTCCCCGCCCTGGCAGGCCCGGCAACGCTGCAGGGCATGCGCGGTGCCACGGTGGACGGCGGCACCTGGGCCATCGACCGTGGCTGGGTCACCCAGCAGCTACCGGCCCGTACGCCACCGCTGCATCCCCGTGGCACGCTGTAAGCAGCTAGCGATGAGGCAGGAGCAGATGAGTACGCCACTTCCCGGCTTCGAGGACTTCGGGGACTTCGGGGAGCCTGCGGGCACCAAAGGGTCCGGTCTGCCGGATGTCCCCGGAGGACCTGGAGGTTCGTACGGCTCCGGCGGAGCGGGAGAATCCGGCGGGCCTGGAGACCTCCGCTCCCCGGTGGCCGCCCAGAGCCGTACCCGTACCGGCAGCCGGCAAGAAATTGCCCCCGGTGCCGTCCACGTACCCGGCTGGCTGCCCATGGCCCAGCAGCGCGAGCTGGTCACGGCGTGCCGTGACTGGGCGCGCGGCCCGGCTCCGATCCGGCACACCAAGCTCCCGCGTGGCGGAGTGATGTCCGTCCAGACGGTGTGCATCGGCTGGCACTGGCAGCCGTACGCGTACACCCGCACCGCCGACGATGTGAACGGCGCCCGGGTGGCCGAATTCCCGCACTGGATGGTCGAGTTGGGCCGTCGCGCGCTGGTCGAGGCGTATCAGGACTCCGCTGCGGGCGACGGCTACACACCGGACACCGCACTGATCAACTTCTACGACGACCAGGCGAAGCTCGGCATGCACCAGGACAAGGAAGAGCGCTCCAGCGCACCGGTCGTCTCCCTCAGCATCGGCGACACCTGTGTCTTCCGGTTCGGCAACACCGAGACGCGTACCAAGCCGTACACCGATATCGAGCTGGCCTCCGGTGACCTCTTCGTCTTCGGCGAACCGTCCCGCTTCGCCTACCACGGCGTTCCCAAGGTCCGACCGGGCACCGGCGACCCGGCGTCCGGTCTGTCCGGCGGCCGCCTCAACATCACGATGCGGGTGACCGGACTCGACGGCTGACTCCGGCACCACGAGGCACACTGGACTCATGTGCCGCAGCATCAAGACGCTCCGTCCGCCCACCACCCCCGAGGTCACCGACGAGGACATCCGGGCCGCAGCCCTGCAGTACGTCCGCAAGGTCTCCGGATTCCGCGCCCCGGCCACACACAACCGCGAGGTATTCGACCAGGCCGTGGACGCCGTGGCGGCCGCGACCCAGGAACTTCTCGACGGCCTGCAGATCCGCGGCTCCGCCGCCCGCCGGCACACGCACTCCTGAGCAGCAGCAGTATCACCGGCACCGGCAGCCCTCAGCCCGCCCTGCACACCCGCCGATGCAGCCTCTGCCCCTGCCCCACTGCCCACCGCCCGCGCCGCCATGCACCGGGCACCGCGCACCGCGCACCGCGCACCGCGCACCGCGCACCGCGCACCAACGCTACGACTCGCGCACCGCTAGTCACGATCCACAATCGACCAGCGTCTGAACCGGTAGGTGATCGCTCGGAAACTGACCGTGCGCGGAGTACGTATTGATCGTGGCGCGCCGCGACACCGGGGACACCAGCTCCTCCGCCCTCTTCCCTATCGATCGCCCGCCGGCCCCCGCCAGTCCGCGTGCCGAATGCGGGAGATCTCCCGTACGTCGCCGATCGTCCCCCACTCGTCCTTCCCCAGCCGTGACAGAGGCTTCATCCGGGAGATTTCGGGGTGCCCTTCGACCAGCGCGTCCTGCGACACGACCGCATGCACCACGCGCCCGAACACAATGGTGGCGTCCCCAATTCCCAGCGTGGTGTGCACCTCGCACTCCAACGCCACCGGCGAGGCCGCCACCCGCGGCGGCTTGACCCGCAGACTTGGCTCGGAACCCACCCCGGCCGCCTCGAACTCACTCACCCCGTGCGGGAAATCCGTACCCGTGTCATTGATCTGCTCGAAGAGCCCCTCCGGGGCGAGGTTCACCACGAATTGTCCGGTCGCCTCGACGTTGCGCAAGGTGTCCTTGCGCCCGATGGAACTGAACTGCACGACGGGCGGCGCGACGCTGGCGATCGTGAAGAAAGAGTGCGGGGCCAGGTTCGCAGAATCACCATCAGGGCTGATCGTCGAGACCCAGGCGATGGGCCGCGGTACCACCGTCGCGGTCAGGAGCTTGTAGAACTCGTTGCGGGACATGGCAGCGGGATCAAAATCAATGCGCATGGTGATCAGTATCCAGGAAGCGGCCGCGGATCTTACAGCGGATCCACGGCACCACCAAACCCCTGAGTTCGGCGGAGAGTGCCCGGTATCGGGAGCCACCGAGCACCAGGAGCCGACATCGTGCCAACAGCAGCCCCCACCGTCTGGGAGGACTTCGAGGTCCCCGCTATGCCCGCGGCGGCCAAGTAACCCGGTTGTGGCGCTGGGCAGTACTTCGCCGACACTGTTCCGCTGCTCGGGCGTCCTCTCGGCTCTCCTGCTGCTCGGTTCGTGCTGGGTCGTGAAGCCGTGGTTCGTGGCCCGCTCCGAGACCTGGCATCGGGTGATCACGTTCGTGCCAATGACCGGGTACGTGGTGGCTTTTGGCCTGGTCGTGGTGGCGGCGGCCAGTTTGTGGCTGGCCACGACGCTACTGAAGCCCGGCCGCCCGGTACCGGTGGTGCACGGCGCGGGACTGACGAGTGGCGGAAGACGTGGAACGAGCGGAATGGCCTCTGGATCAGTCAGCGGCCACTCGCATCTGGTGACGTGCCCGCGGCCGGCGCTGGCTGATTTTTATCGGCGCGCTGATGCGCGAGCGCGGCGCGCGACGGGAAACTCACCAGGGCCATTACCCCCGGGCGCCGTCTTCGCGATCTGTCCCTGGCGAGGCCCGCGCTACAGACTTCGTGTGCTCCACCAGTACGCCCGAATGCCTTCTCGCCTGGAGGAACTCATGGTGTCCTTACGCGCATGCGTCACAACCGTTGCCGCTGCCGGCCTGCTGGCTCTCATGCCCGGTACCGCGCTGGCGGCCCCGGTCGCGCTCGATGACGGCAGCTTCGAATACCCGACCGCCCCTGCGAACTCCTTCAGTGCGCTGACGGCGGGGCAGTCCATCGGTCCCTGGACGATCGACAGCGGTTCGGTGGACCTGATCGGCAGCGGCTTTTGGCAGGCGGCTGACAGGGAGCAGTCCGTCGACCTCAACGGCCAGGGCCCGGGCAAGGTGTCGCAGACCTTCACGACGACAGCGGGCAAGACGTACACGGTGTCCTACGCACTGGCCGGCAACCCGGCGGGCAATCAGGGCGTGAAGACAGGTCAGGTTCTCATCGACGGACAGAACTTCCAGAACTTCTCGTTCGACACCACGGGCAAGACCTTTGCCCGGATGGGTTACGTGGGACGTCAGGTGACGTTCGTGGCCACCGGTGCCTCCACGACCTTGTCGTTCGCCAGCACCACTGCCGGCGGCGCCTACGGTCCGGTGATCGACAACGTGAGGGTCGGGTCCTGCTGCTCCTGCTCTTCCTGCTCCTCCTGCTCCGGCTGACCGAAGCCACGACAGCCCGTCCGCGGGCGAGCCGCCGATCATGGCCGAAAGGCTGACAGGAGACCGAGCTCGATGACGCGACGCCGTACGCGAAGGTGATCCTGCGGTGCGGCGTGCTGTTCTGTCCGCGCCCGAACAGCCCCGAGCCCCGGCCTCCGAGGGTGGAGGCCGGGGCCAACACGCCATCGTCGGCTTCACACCGGGATCCCACACCATCGCCTTGCGGCTGCCAGACGCGAGCAACGATCACTGACACACGACCGGCTGCCCCCGCGAAAGACGACACCCTCATTCTGTTGGTCGTTCTTCGCGCCGGTGGTGGTCGAGGCGCCGTGGCCGGTGACGGCCCTCTCCATCGCGGTGACGGGCAAGGCCGTCCTCCCGGTGAAACGGGTGCGGCCCGGAGATGTTGAACGTGCCGGTCACGGTGGCGTGCCGTCGTAGCCCGCCGGGCGCAAAGGCCCCACCGGAGCACTCCGCGGCGAAGCCTGCTCGTCTCGTGTGCTCTCACACCGCTCTCACCGGCTGTGCGGACTCCCCCAGACAACCCTCTATCCGGGCGAGCCCCTAATATCATTTGGCGTCCTCCGACGGACGCTGCCGCCTGCTGGGTCGTGCTCGCCGCCCAACGCCCGGCACGACGACTCCACCGCATGGCAATGGAGTCGAGCACCGAGGAGAGGAACGTTCATGCGCGCCCGGACCATCGCCACGGCCACCGCAACAGCATTGGCACTGGTGGCCGCTCGTGACCTTGTCCAGAAGAAGCACGCATTGCTCCGGAACTTCCCCGTGCTCGGTCACGCCCGGTACCTGTTGGAGACGATCGGGCCTGAGCTGCGGCAGTACATAGTGACCTCCAACGACGAGGAGCGCCCGTTCAGTCGTGACCAGCGCACCTGGATCTACGCGTCGGCGAAGGGGGAGAACAACTACTTCGGGTTCGGCACCGACAACGACGTTGAACACATGCAGGGGCACGCTTACCTGAAGCAGCGCACGTTCGCCGGCACGCTG
This sequence comes from Streptomyces sp. NPDC048637, assembly GCF_040650675.1. Lineage (NCBI taxonomy): Bacteria > Bacillati > Actinomycetota > Actinomycetes > Kitasatosporales > Streptomycetaceae > Streptomyces > Streptomyces sp. NPDC048637. Next base: position 16,520 of record NZ_JBEZHQ010000019.1, on the reverse strand, counting down.
CCCGACATGGACGACCCGCAGGCCCCACTGCCGTCAGCCAAGGTGCTGGGCGGGCCGCGCGGGCGCGCCAAGGCGTTCCGACCGGCGAGCGTGGTGAACATCTCGGCGATGAGCTTCGGATCGCTCTCCGGCGCGGCGATCACGGCGCTCAACAAGGGGGCGGCGCTGGCGGGCACCCTGCAGAACACGGGTGAGGGCGGTCTCTCGCCGTACCACCGCAACGGCGGCGACCTCGTCCTGCAAATCGGTACGTCCTACTTCGGCTGCCGCAACGAGGACGGCAGCTTCAACATCGACAAGCTCAAGGATGTGGTCGCCGGCGCCCCGGTCAAGGCGATAGAGATCAAGCTCTCCCAGGGTGCCAAGCCCGGGCTGGGCGGAATGCTGCCGGGCGCGAAGGTGACCCCGGAAATCGCCGAGATCCGTGGCATCCCGCTCGGCGAGGACTGCGCTTCCCCGTCCCGGCACACCGCGTTCGGCGACGTCGACTCGATGCTCGACTTCGTCGAACTGCTCGCCACCGAGACCGGCCTGCCGGTCGGGATCAAGAGCGCGGTGGGAGAGATGGAGTTCTGGCAGGAGCTGGCCACGCTGATGGCGCGTGGTGACCGTGGTGTCGACTTCGTGACCGTCGACGGCGGCGAGGGCGGTACCGGGGCGGCGCCGCTCACCTTCTCCGACTCGGTGTCGCTGCCCTTCCGGATGGGCTTCTCCCGGGTCTACGGCGCCTTCGCCGAGCTGGGGCTGACCGACGACCTGACTTTCATCGCCTCCGGCAAGCTCGGCCTGCCCGAGAACGCCGCGGTCGCCTTCGCTCTGGGTGCCGACATGATCAACGTGGCCCGTGAGGCGATGCTGTCGATCGGCTGCATCCAGGCGCAGAAGTGCCACACCGACAAGTGCCCCACCGGCATCGCCACCCAGAGCCCGTGGCTGGCCCGCGGCCTCGACCCGACCTCGAAGGCCACCCGGGCCGCCGTCTACCTGCGCACCCTCCGCAAGGAGCTGAAGAAGGTCTCGGCGGCCGTCGGCGTCGCCCACCCGGCGCTCATCACCGCCACCGACATCGAGATCATGAACGGCGACTACGAGGCCCGCACCCTGGCCGGCGTCTACGGCTACAAGGACGGCTGGGGCGAGCTCGGCCCGCACCTCGCCGCGAAGATCACCGCGCTGCTCACCGCCGAGCAGTCCTCCGATCAGACGCCGACCGCCTGACGCACCGATCACGGCAGGCACCGCGCTCGCCGCTCCCCTGCCCGGAGCGCGCGCGTGGCGCCGGCCTGTGTCACCCTCGTCTTCCCTGCTCCACGAACAGCCCCTGCCTAGGTGATCACAACATGAGCGAAAAAGTGAGATTCCCGAGCGTCGTCGGCCCCGAACTGGCCGGCGCGATCGACCTGCCGGACGGCGAGATCCGCGGCTGGGGGATCTTCGTGCACGGATTCACGCTCGGCAAGGGCTCGCCGGCCGCGTCGCGCGTCAGCAAGCAGCTGGCACGCGAGGGGATCGGAATGCTGCGCTTCGACAACCTCGGGATCGGGGACTCCGACGGCGACTGGGGGGACGGTTCCTTCACCGTCAAGGTCCAGGACACGATCCGTGCCGCAGCCATGATGGCGGAGCGAGGGACTCCGGCAGACCTACTGGTGGGGCACTCATGGGGAGGCGCCGCCGTCCTCGCCGCGGCGGCCGAGGCAACCGGCGTCCGCGCGGTCGCCACGATCGGGGCGCCGGTCGATCCCAGCCACGTCGAGCGACAGTACGACGCGGTCGTGGATCGCGTGCTCAGCGAAGGGTCGCACGAGTGGTTCGTCGGCGGGAGGACCCTGGTCCTCAAGCGCGCCTTCGTCGAAGACGTCCGCCGTGCTCACCTGCGGGACCGGATCGGCGAGTTGGACCTGCCGCTGCTCGTCCTGCATTCGCCGACCGACAACACCGTCGACATCGCCAACGCCGGGGAGATCTTCCGCGAGGCACGACACCCGCGAAGCTTCGTCTCACTCGAAGGCGCAGACCATCTCCTGACCGCCCGAGGACAAGCACAGCGAGCCGCCCACATAATCAGCGCCTGGGCCGACCAGTACATCCACGGGTGACGGCCCGTAGGAGAGACATCTCCGGTGGCTAAGCGCTCGCTCGGACAGGTACGGGGTCAGGGTCCAGGTACGGGGTCGGGGTCCAGGTACGTGTCAGGGGCGCGGGTGGGGCGGTCTTCCCAGCGGTGGCGAAGAACCCTCCCTCTACATCGTCGTGTGCGCCGCGGGAATCGCCGCCGCCGTCGGCAAGCTGATCACGTCCGCCCAGGAAGCGAACTGGGACGTCGACGTCGTCGCCCCCCTCAGCCCCTCGGCTTCGTCGACGCATCCGCCATCGAGGCCCAGTCTGGCTTCCCGATCCGTTCGGTCTAGAGTACCCGCGGAGAGCCCCACCCGCTGCTGACGGCAACAACCCCCCAGCCGTCGGCCTGGGGGACGCCGACTACACGCCACCCCACTCTCGGGGTGCGTTCCGAGGGCCCGCATTGCGGATCCCCGCGCGACGCGGGCCTTCCAACGGGATGGAGCTCCGCCGGATTCCGCGCAACGAGGTTGATGTGGAATTCAGTTGGCGGATTAGCGCGGCGCTTGGCGAGTCGAGCGCGATAGGTGGCGGCGTGTGCGCGGCGCACCGAGATTCACACGAGCGTCTTGTACGTGCGTCTTGTACGTGCGTATAGATCTACTCTACGGTGAAGCCATGGACACCGACATCGCCAAGCGCTCCGCGCTCACCGTCGACGGCCGCGCCCTTTCCTACGTGGACTTCGGCGGCCCCGGCCGCCCGCTGCTCGCCCTGCACGGGCATATGTCCGAGGGCCTGTCGTACGCCGACCTCGCCGCCCGTCTCGCCCCGGAGTGGCGAGTCGTAGCCCCCGATCAGCGGGGCCACGGCGAGTCCGACCGGGCGGCCGACTACAGCCGGGAGGGCTACCTCGCCGACCTGGAAGCCCTCATGGATCACCTGGGTCTGGACCGGGCGGCCCTCCTCGGCCACTCGCTCGGCGCGATCAACGCCTACCAGTTCGCAGCCCGCCACCCCGAGCGCGTCACCGCGCTGATCAATGCCGAGGGATGCGCCGAACTCGGCCTGGACGGCAGCAATCCGCTGGCGTTCGTCCTGAACCTGCCGGAGGGCAGCGCCCCCGACCGGGAGGCGTTCGTCGCGCAACTCGGCCCGCTCGCACCGCACTTCGAGTCAGCGGTCCGCGAGCGGCCGGACGGCACCTGGGGCCTGCACTTCCGCCCCCAGGACATCTACGACTCCGAGGACCAAGTACACGGCGACCACTGGGCCGACTGGACCGGCTCCACCTGCCCGGCGCTGCTGGTGCGTGGCGCCAGGGGCGGCGTGCTGCCAGCGGAGCAGGCAGCACAGATGGTCACCCGACGCCCCGGCACCCACCTCGTCGAGCTGGAGACCGACCACTTCGTATACGCCAACGACCCGGCCTGCTTCGCGACTGCGGTCCGCGGCTTCCTCGCCGCGGTCTAACGCCCACCGCTACACCGCGCCATAGCTGGGCCGGAACAGGTCCTGGGCTCCCTCCAGGTCCCCAACCGCACCTCCAAACTGCCCGTGCCGTGGTGGCCGAGTCCCGGCACGTCCCGGGTGAACCCGGGGACCGGGTCGACGTTCTTCGGGTCGGTCGTGAGGTAGTTCCTGCGCTTACACCCCCGGCCTGGACCACCTGGACCGCACGGGCACCGAGTTTGGCCACGTACCTCGAACGGCGGCTCACGGCGCAGATCGAGCGGTAACACCTCGCCTCGGTACGCGAATTCCTTGGCCAGGTCGAGGAACTGTGCGGCTCCTCCTCCCTTATGGTGACGCTGACTCAATACTGATAGCGAGGAGCAACCATCCATGGCGGTCTCGATCGGATTGCATGTCAGCCCGGAATTTCCCGCGATGCTCGAGCGGATTGACGCTCTCGGCGGGGTACTTGAGGCGGAGGCGGAAGCGGCCGAGGAACTCGGCAGACTCACCGAGGACATCGGGCGGGCGTTGCTGGGTGCTGGGGTCGTGGGGGCCGCACTGCCGCAGAGCCTCGGCGGCTACGAGTTCTCCCCACGCCAATTGATAGAGACAGTCGAGCGGGTCAGTTACCACGATTCCGCGGCCGGTTGGACGATGATGGCGCTGCAGTTGATGACCGGGACCACTGCGGCCTATCTCGATACCGTTGCGGCGGCCGACTTGTTCCCGGATGTCGCGGGTGGGGACCACGCGTTGTTGGCCGGGCACGGCACCCGGCCCGGCCGGGCCGTCCCGGTGGAGGGTGGCTATCTGGTGAGCGGCAGTTGGCAGTTCGCCTCCGGTATGGCGCACGCCACCCATATCCACAGTGCGATCCAGGTCGAGGGCACCGGGGAGCTGCGGGTGCTGGCGATGCCCAAGTCGCAGGTGGAACTCGTCGACAACTGGGATGTGCTCGGGCTGCGTGCGACGCACAGTATTGATTACCACTGCGCCGATGTGCTTGTCCCGGCGACGTGCACCTATCTCGCCACGACGACGAACCCGGCCAACGGCGGCGCGATCTACCGCCTCGGATTGGTCAACATGTCCGCCATCGGACACACCGGTTGGGCACTCGGTGTCGGGCGGCGCCTGCTCGATGAACTGAAATTGGTCGCCGCGGCCAAATCCGGCACACGTAACGCCGCCGTCGACACCACGCAGTTCCACGCGGCGTACGCGACCGCCGAAGCCAAGCTCCGTTCGGCACGGGCGTGGGCGATGGAGGTATGGCGAGATATCGAAGGCACCCTGGATGCAGGGGAGTTGCCAAGTACCGAGCAGGACACTCTGCTCAGGCTGGCGCTCAACCACGCGACGTGGACCGTGCAGGACGTGGGTCAGACGGTGCACCGATGGGCGGGGACGGCGGCGATCCGGCGCGGGCCGATCGACCGGTTTCTGCGTGATCTCGGCACCGGTACCCAGCACATCACCTCAAGCCCCACGGTCCTGCAGAACTGCGGGAAATGGCTCAGCGGCGCGCAACCCCAAGCGCACTGGGAATTTCTCGACTTGACGCCGTGACCACCAGGTCGGCGAGTGCGCACCGGTACGAAAGGGAGCCGGCGTTCGCCCGGCTCCCGGATTTCATGGTGCCTGTTGCGACGCCACCGCTTGGCAGCGGGGTCAAAGTCGATGCGTCATCTGCCACGACCTCGACCGGCTGTCCGGCAGCCCCGGGGCCGGGAAGACCTCATCGATTTCTCCTATGACCGCAACGTCTCCGAAGGCGACTCCCCGAACTGGTGGCGGTACGCGAGTGAGAATCGACCCGGGTGCAGGAAGCCCCAGCGGGAGGCGACGGCCGTGACGGTCGCGGCACCAGGGTCGGAGGCCAGGAGTTCCTTGCGTACGCGGTCCAGGCGGACCTCGCGCAGGTACGCGAGCGGTGTCGTGTCGAGGTGCCGGCGGAAGCCTTCCTGAAGGGCCCGTACGCCGACGCCGACGCATTCCGCGATCTCTGCGACCGTGAGCGGCTCGGCGGCGTGTCCCTCGATGACCTCCATGGCGCGGCGGACCGCGGGCGGTGCGACGCGCGGCTGCTCGCCCAGCAGCGCCGACGTGTAGTTGTTGGGCTGGGCCATCAGCAGCTGGGTCATGAGGAGTGATTCAAGTTGCTTTGTCACGAGGGGCTGGCTTGTCATCCCACCAGGCCCCTCCGCCTCCCGGCGCATGAGGTCGACGATGTTGAGCCAGGATCGGGAGCCCGGCGTGGTGAGGTTCATGCCGAGCGAGAAGAAGAGCGGGCGGCGCACGGTGCGGCCGAGCAAACTGCCCAGGTGCGATTCCAGTGACGATCGGTCGAACCACACGATCAGCTGCGGATTGCCGTCACCCCAGCGCATGTCCAACTTTCCGGTCGGAGAGGGGACAGAAGCGAGTTCTGGGGAGGAAATGATCTCCTCGCGGCCACAGGTGATTTCGGCGTAACCGGCGAGCGGGATCTGAACGAGGAAAAAGCTCTCCAGATCGCCCGGTGTGATCCGGACTTCCGTTCCGTAATCGAGGTAATAGAGACCTGTCCGATCGAAGGGTGCGCCGTGCAGCCGGGCGTCGAGCGTCGCCGAGCGCCGCATGATGCGCAGCTCATGCGGACAGAAGGCACGGCCGACCTCGGCCCGTGCCTCCCAAATGTCCGCTGTATGGAACCGCTGGTGATTTGCGAGGGGGGACTTTTCAGCGGGCATGTAAACCTCCACCGCCGAGATGCGCGATCGGGACAGCAACCCGCGTGATCCGGATAGCGACGGTGATCTTGCCATACCAAGATTGAGCCCTGACCACCGCGGACCCCGAGAAAATCCTGGGAATCAGCAATGCAGGGAGTGCCGGGCCGGACTGCGCTCGTCAGAGGCGGAGTCACGCCCAGTGGACAGCCCGTCGCATGCGTGCTGCGCGTATTACGCGCGACTGGCGCGGCGAGGGCCGCCTCTGCCGTACCCGCGCACGTCGCGGCACCCTTGCCTCTGCTGCCCCGGCTCGCCGATTCGGCCGGGCCCCTTTAGCCGGCCGGGTTACCCGGGCCCATCCCCCGGTCCTACGGGTGACCCGGCCTCCCACGGCTGCCCGCCGGCCCCCCTCCGGCGGGCAGCCGCATTCCACACCACCGCCGCCCGCTCGTTGACGCCGCCACGTGCCGAAACGCTGCACAGCGCACGGCACTGCACGGCCCCGCTCAAGAAACCGCACACCCAACCCCCGGAGATCCCCCTCATGCGCAAGATCACCATCGTCGGAGCCGGCCAGGCCGGTCTCCAGCTCGGCATCGGCCTGATCAACCACGGTTTTGACGTCACCCTCGTGTCCAACCGCACCGGGGACCAGATCCGCGAGGGCCGGGTCATGTCCAGCCAGGCCATGTTCGGCACCGCGCTGGCCCACGAGCGCAACCTCGGCCTCGACTTCTGGGGCGACGCCTGCCCGTCCATTGCCGGTCTCGGCGTGAGCATCGCCGACGGCCAGGGTGGCCGGGCGCTCTCCTTCGACGCCCGCCTCGATGCCACCGCCCGTTCCATCGACCAGCGCGTCAAAATGCCGCTCTGGATGGGCGAGTTCGCGCGCCGCGGCGGCCGTCTGGACCTCTGCGAGGCCGGCATCGAGGACCTGGAGCGCTACGCCGCCGAGTCCGACCTGGTCATCGTCGCGGCCGGCAAGGGCGAGATCGCCGGGCTGTTCGAGCGGGACGCCATGCGTTCCCCGTACGACGCTCCGCAGCGCGCGCTGGCCCTGGCGTACGTCACCGGCATGGCAGCGCTGCCCGACCGCCCCGGCGTCAGCTTCAACGTCATCCCCGGTGTGGGTGAGTACTTCACCATGCCCAGCCTCACCACCAGCGGCCCTTGCGACATCATGTTCTTCGAGGGCATCCCGGGCGGCCCGCTCGACTGCTTCGACGGGCTCACCCCCCACCAGCAGCTGGCGAAGTTCCAGGAGCTGCTGCGGACGTACGTTCCGTGGGAGGCCGAGCGCTGCACCGATATCACGCTCACCGACGGGAACGGCACCCTCGCGGGCCGCTTCGCGCCCACCGTCCGCAAGCCCGTCGCCACGCTGCCCTCCGGCGCGCAGGTGCTCGGCCTCGCCGATGTCGTCGTCCTCAACGACCCGATCACCGGCCAGGGGTCCAACAACGCCTCGAAGTGCGCGGCCTCCTACCTCGCCACCATCCTGGACCACGGCGAGCGCCCGTACGACGCCGCATTCATGGAGCTGGCCTTCGGCCGCTTCTGGGACAACGCGGAGTCCGCCACGGCCTGGACCAACGCGATGCTCGGCGCCCCGCCGCAGCACGTCCTGGAGATCTTCGGCGCGGCGAGCGCCAACTCCCGTATCGCCGCCCGCTTCGTCAACGGCTTCGATGACCCGCGCGACTTGCTCCGCTGGTTCATGGACCCGGTCGCCGCGAAGAACTATCTGACCGAGGTCGGCGCCTGAACGGCCGTCAAGAGCGGACCACAGCAAACGGACGCCAAATCAGCGATAGATACGTCACGAGAGCAGGACAGCAGGACATGAGAAGGATCGCGGTGGTCGGCGCCGGGCAGGCGGGTGCCCAACTCGCCCTGGGACTCCAGGCGCACGGTTATGACGTCACCTTGGTCACCGACCGCGACCCCGATGAGATACGTCGCGGCCCGGTCATGTCCAGCCAGTGCATGTTCGACACCGCGCTGCAGAGCGAGCGCGATCTCGGCCTGCATCACTGGGAGGACCAGGCCCCGGACATCTCCGGCATCGCGTTCTCTCTCATCGGTCCGCACGGTACTCCGGACGTCACCTGGCGCGCGCCGCTGGAGGGCCCTGCGCACTCCGTCGACCAGCGGGTGAAGTCTGCCGCCTGGATCGAGCAGTTCGCGGACGGCGGCCGCGGCGAGGTCGTGCTGCACGAGGCGGGCGTCAACGACCTCGAATGGTACGCCCGTACGCACGATCTCGTCGTGGTCTCCACGGGCAAGGGCGAGCTGAGCCAACTCTTCCCGCGCAACTCCGAACTCTCCCCGTACGACCGGCCGCGCCGTGCGCTGGCTCTGACGTACGTCACGGGAACGGCACCGCGGGAGGGGGAGAACGCCGTCCACTACCGCCTGGTCCCCGGCGTCGGCGAATTCTTCTCCTTCCCGGCACTCACCACCACCGGCCCCTGCGACATCATGGTCTTCGAAGGAGTCCCCGGTGGCCCGATGGACTGCTGGGACGACATCCGCACGTCTGAAGGCCACCTCGCCCGCTCACTGGAAATCCTCCACCGGTTCTTCCCCGACGCATACGAGCACTACCGGCACTCCCGACTCACCGACAGCGGCGGTGTGTTGCGCGGCAGGCTCACTCCGACCGTCCGGCACCCCGTCGCCCGCCTGGCCTCCGGCCGGCACGTCCTCGGCATGGCCGACGCCGTCGTCCTCAACGATCCCATCACCGGCCAGGGTTCGAACAACGCGGCCCAGGCCGCGACCCACTACCTCGACAGCATCCTCCGCCACGGCACCGACGAATTCACCCCGCAGTGGATGCAGCGCACCTTCGACAACTTCTGGCGCGGCTGGGCTCAATGGGCCGTCGGCTGGACCAACTCCCTCCTGACCGAACTGAGTCCCCACCATCGCGACCTCCTGACAGCGGCGGGCGAAATCCCCTCTGTCGCCGGTGCGCTCGCCGCGGGATTCGACGACCCGCGCACCCTCTACCGCTGGTGGTTCGAGGAGGCCGAGGCGCACCGCTTCCTCGCCGAGAAGCGCGCCCAGCACGCCGCCCGCTTCGACGGCCGCGAACTGCGCCGTGCGCTGGGCCAGTACGCCACCGGAGTGACCGTGGTGACGGCCCGCGCCCCCGACGGCCGCAACGTCGGCATGACTGCGAACTCCTTCACCTCCGTCTCGTTGAACCCGCCCCTCGTCCTGTGGTGCCCCGGCAAAAACAGCCAGAGCCTCCCGGACTTCACCGACGCCTCGCACTTCGCCGTCCACATACTGGCCGCCGACCAGCACCACCTCTCCCGCCAGTTCGCCACCCCGGCCGACGACAAATTCCGCGGTACCCCTACCACCCCCGGCATCGCCGGCACCCCCCTCCTGGAGGGCGCGGTCGCCCGCTTCCAATGCCGCACCGTCCAACGCCTCGACGCGGGCGACCACATCATCTTCCTCGGCGAGGTCGAACAGTACGAGGCCGACGGCGGCACCCCTCTGGTGTTCCACTCGGGGTACTACCAGGTGGCGACGAAGCATCCAGATCTTTGAACGCGAGTTACCTACCCCCAGCATGCGGTTAGCTGAAGGCAAGATCCGGACCATGCACGGACCAACGCTCTGCCGACTTCAGTGTCCAAGAAGCCCAAGGTCATCAAAGCCGACGGGCTCCATCGACTGGCTGAGTCCGCAACGTCCCGGGCCCGGTCGTTAGCGAGACATCAGCCGCGCGTAAGCCAATCGCCAGCGGGTCCGGCCAGGCTGGTCTCACAGCAGGAAAGCGACTCCGCACGCCCCGCACGATCACACGGGGGACCTCAGCATGCGCACATCCCGCATCAGCGCCACCGCCCTGGCCGGCGCCACCGCCACCGCCACCGCCACCGCCGAAGATCGGTATTCCGGTAGGCAATTGGCCGTACTCGTGAGCGCTGGTATGCCAACACAAGTTTTTTACCGGTTAGTTGGTATACAGGAGCAATGTCATACTTATCCGCACTGCACGGAGTGGCCCATCTCCGGCTGCTCGGTCCTGTCGAATATGTTTCGGCTCACGGAACGGCCGGACGGCCCGGAGCGCCGGGGCCGCAGGCCGTGCTGGCGGCGCTGGCACTCCGTGCGGGGACCCTGGTGACGATCGACCAGCTGGTGGACGGTCTGTACGACGAAGATCCGCCTGTCTCCGCCCGCCGAGTGATCGTGAACTATGTCCATCGGCTGCGGACATACCTCGACCGCGCGCACACCGCGGGCGGGGAGGGCGGCGCCCAAGCAGGTGGAGACGGTGGAGCCACCGTCATCGGGACCATGGCGGACGGCTATGTCCTGCGGCTGCCGGCCGAGCGTATCGACGCTCTGCGCTTCGGCCAACTCGCCCTGCAGGCCAGGCGCGAGGCCGCAGACGGCGATCCCGCATACGCCTCATCCGTCCTGCAGGGGGCGCTCGGTATGTGGCAGGGCCCGGCGCTGGCCGGGCTTCCCGGACCCTACGCACAGGAACAGCGCCGGGCACTGGCCGAACAGCGGGCCTCGGCGACAGAGCACCACCTGGAGCTGTCGCTGGCGTGCGGGCGCCATGAGGAGGTGGTGCCGGAGATCCTGCGTGCTCTGGAGGCCTATCCGTACCGGGAGCGGCTGCACGGTGCGCTGATGCTGGCCCTGTACCGGTCAGGGCGGAGCGCCGATGCGCTGCTGGCCTACGATCGCGCCCGCCAGGTACTCGCGGACGAGCTGGGCATCGATACGGGCCCTGCCCTCGACGAGCTGCACGCCGCGGTTTTGGCGGGTGACCGGACTCTCTTGGCGGTTCCTGATACGGCGAGGGTCGCTGCCGCCCCGGCCGACGTGCCGGTACGGCGGGCCGTCCCGGCGCTGGGGGTGCCTGCCCAGTTGCCGGCCGTACCGTGCGACTTCACCGGGCGGCACGACGAGGTCTGCACGCTGGTCGCCGCGCTCAGCGGGAATACCCCGCACCCCGTCGCGGTCATCACCGGGATGGGCGGTATCGGCAAAACCTCACTGGCACTGCGCACCGGGCATGCGGTCATGGGGGCCTTCCCCGATGGCCAGCTGTACGCCGAACTGCGCACACCGTGCGGATCTCCTGGTGACCCGGCCGAAGTTCTGGCCGGTTTCCTGACCGCGCTGGGCGTGCCGCACGACCGCCTCCCCGCTTCGGTGAGCAACCGCGCGGCGCTGTTCCGCACCCTGCTGTCGGACCGTGCCGTGCTGGTAGTGCTGGACAACGCCTCCAGCGTCGCCCAGGTGGAACCGCTGCTGCCCGGCGCCGACCAGTGCGCGGTATTGGTCACCGCCCGCGCCCTGGCGGCGCTGCCGGCCGCCGTCAAGGTGTCGCTGAAGGGCCTCGCACCCCACGATTCCATGGACCTGATCGGCAAGGTCGCCGGTACCCGGCGGATCGAGGAGGAGCCGGACGCCGTCGCGGCACTCGCCGCCGCCAGCGGCTACCTGCCGTTGGCGCTGCGGGCGATCGGCGCTCGACTCGCACTCCGGCCGGCCTGGCCCGTCGCCACGCTGCTGTCCCGGATGTCCGACGAGGCCAGGCTGCTCGGGGAACTGCGGGTGGGCGAGCTGACGGTCGAGGCGGTGTTCGAGCAGTCGTACGCGCAACTCTCCCCGCAGCGGGCCCGGGCGTTTCTGGAGTTGTCCCTTCCGCACTGCGTCGAGTTCGGTGTGAACGGCGCCGCCGCGGTTCTCGAACTGCCGGAGCGGGAGACGGAGGACGTCCTGGAAGCCCTGGTCGACGCCGTGCTCCTGGAGACCCGCGCACCGGGCCGCTACCGCTATCACGATCTGGTCGGGGCGTACGCGCGGGCGACGGCCCGAGTGGAGCTGACCGAGGAGGAGCGCCGCCACGTGGTGTGTCGCGCGGCCGACTTCATGTGTGCCAGTGTCGCCGGAGCGGTCCTGGCGTCCCAGCCGCTGGGCAGCCCGCTGACCGCTGAACTGCGACCGCGGCGGTCGGCGGGCGAGGACGTGGGGACCGGTCAGGAGGCGGTGAGGTGGATACGGGGCGCGCTGCCCACCGTGGCCGCGGTGGCAGAGCAGGCGGCCGGCAGCGGAGACCCGGAGGCGGTGGCGCTCGCCGTGGACGGGCTGATGCTGATGCCCTGCTTCGAGGAGACCGTGCCCCTCGGGACGCTGGCGCCGGCGGCCACCGCTCTGGTCCGGGCCGCGGTGGCGCACTGCGACGAGGACGTGGTGGGCACCGCTCATTACGCGGCCGGAGTGATCCTCAAGAAGCACTCCTCGCTCGACTGCATCGACCGTTCACGGGCGCATCTGCTGAAGGCGCTGGAGATCTTCGGCGATTCTCCCGCACCCGCCGATGGCAACCGGCCCTTCCTGACGGTTCTCTTCACCCATGCGATGCTGGCCCAACTCGACGTGATGCGCGCCGACTTCGCCTCGGCCCGCGCCCATGCGGAGCGGTCGGTGGAGATGGCGGCGGTCACCGGCGATCAGGGGCTGGTCACGCGGCGGCGTACCCTCCTGCTCCAGATCCTGGCCCAGGACCCCGACAGCAGGACGGACCTGGCCCGGATCGGCGCACAGTGCCGGGAGCTGGCCGGTCTGCTGACCTGTGGCAATGACGTGAAGTGGCTGATCCGGGTGTGGGCGACGGAGGCGGACACCCTGTTGTTCGGCGGCCGTCCCGCGGAGGCGGCCGCGCTCTACCGGCAGGTGCTGGAGCGGACCCGGACCAGCGGACATGCCCGGAACGAGACCGAGTGCCTGTACCGGCTCGCCGAGGCACTCCTGCTGACCGGGGACACCGATGCCGCCGTCGATTATGCGCGGCGTGCTCTTCAAGGCGCTCAACTCTTCCAGGAACACCTGCTGATGGCGCGCAGTCACCAGGCTCTCGGCAAAGCCCTGCAGGCGGTGCGGGCCACGCAGGAGGACGGGGAAGCGGCGGATCATCTGGAGAAGGCCGCCGAACTGTACCGGCTCCTCAGGCTTCATACGGGCGCCGGGGCCGTCGTCGGTCACTGATCGCGTCCCGCCCGGACACCTCTGGGATACGGGCGGGACGCGATCAACTGCGCGGGGTGTGGCCTCAGTCCCGGCGCCTGGCACACCAGTCGGCCAGCACCGGGCCGATCTGTGCGAGCTGCTCGGGGCGGGTCAGCTCGCCGTGCGCGCCACGTACGGGTGTCACGGCGATCCGGCCCGTCACGTGGGGCCGCCACGCCTGCGGCCGCTGCATGCCCGGAGCACGGCCCTCGGTGGCCTCGAAGAACAGCACATCACCCCGGAACGGGCGCGGAGCGAATCCGCTCTCCAGGCGACTGTTGCGCGCGAACACCCGGACCATGGCCGCCAGGCCTTGCTCCCCGAGCAGCGCGAGCGGGCCGGTCGCGTCGTCCGCCTGGTGCCCAAGAGAGTCGAACAGGGCCTGCCGCAGTACTTCCGCGTCCATCGCGTCACCCCCGTCCGTCCCGGGTCCCCGCCGCGTCACCCGGCCCTTGTCGTGACCGTCGACGGCCGTGCTCGGCGGGTAACTGTCCATCAGTAGCAGCGAGTTGACCTTTTGTCCGGCCTCCTGGAGCCGTACCGCCATCTCATGGGCAACCACCCCGCCGAAGGACCAGCCGAGGAGCGAGCAGGGGCCGTCCGGCTGTACCGACCTGATCTGCGCGAGGTACGCCTCCACCATCTCCGCCATGCTCCCCGGAGCCGCATCGGGCTCGGTGAGCCCGTGTGCCTGGAGGCCGTACACGGGCTGGTCGGGTGTCAGGTGGCGGAGCAGTCCGGAGTACACCCAGCTGACTCCGGCCGCCGGGTGGACGCAGAAGAGCGGCTCAGGCGGCGTGGCGCCCCGTGTGCGGGACGGTGTGCCCGCCCGGCGTACGGAGCGGAGCGGGAGCAGGACGGCGAGGGAGTCGTCGGGTGTGTCCTGCGAGAGCCGATCGGCGAGTCCGGCGACGGTGGGGGCATCGAACAGGGTCCGGATGCCCAGGTCGGCGCCGAGCACCGAACGCACCCGGGCGATCAGCCGGGTGGCAAGCATCGAGTGGCCACCCAGGGCGAAGAAGTCGTCGTCGATGCCCACGTCGGGCGCCCCGAGAACCTCCGCGAACAACCCGCACAACAGCTCCTCTCGCACGGTTCGCGGACCTCGGCGGTGCTCCGCCGCCGCCCCGTCACCCGGCGCCGGCAGCATCTGCCGGTCGAGCTTTCCGCGCGAGGTCAGCGGCAGGGCGTCCAGGAACACGAACGACGACGGCACCATGTGGCGGGGCAGCGACGCCGTCGCGAGGCGGCGTAGCTCCGGGGCGTCCGCCCAGCCCTGCACCGTGGGAACCACATAAGCCACCAGCTTGCGCTCCCCCGGCCGGTCCTCGCGGACGATCACGGTCACCTGGCGGACCGCGTCGTGTCCGGCGAGCACCGACTCCACCTCGCCGGGTTCGATCCGGAAGCCGCGGATCTTCACCTGGTCGTCGGTGCGGCCCACGTATTCCAGTACGCCGTCGGCGCGCCAGCGCGCCAGATCCCCCGTCCGGTACATACGCTCCCCCGGCTCTCCGAACGGGCAGGCCACGAACCGCTGCGCCGTCAGCCCCGGCCTGCCCAGGTAGCCGCGGGCCGTCCCCGCCCCGGCCAGATACAGCTCGCCGACCACCCCGGCGGGCAGGGGCCGCAGGCCCACGTCGAGGACGTACATACGGTTGTTGCCGATGGGCCGGCCGATCGCCGGCCGCTCGTGTTCGGCCGCCGCGAAGTACGAGACGTACACCGTGCACTCCGTCGGGCCGTAGCTGTTGAAGCCCTCGGTCCCGGATGCGGCGCGGAGTTCGCTCCACAGCGCCTGGTCGACGGCCTCGCCGCCGAGCTCGACGATGCTCGGTTGCGAGGGCTGCCCTGCGGACAGCATGCCCGCCGTCATCAGCTGCCGGCAGTACGTCGGCGAGATCTCCATGTAGTCGATGCCCGCGGCGCCGATGTACTCGACCATCGCCTCCGGGTCGCGGCGGACCTCGTCGTGCACGAGATGCAGTTCATGGCCGCCCAGCAGCCACAGGACCGGTTCCCAGGAGGAGTCGAAGGTCAGCGGCCCGGTCAGCAGTGCACGGAACCGGTGGTCCCCGGCGGCCGCCACCTGTGGCGCGAACACCGCGAAGTGGGCGTGGAACAGGTTGCTGAGGTTGCGGTGCTCCACCGCCACCCCCTTCGGCCGGCCCGTCGAACCCGAGGTGTAGATGACGTAGGCGAGATGGTCCGGGCGCAGCGGTACGGGCCGGTCCGCACGGCGCGGGTCGACCGACGCGTACCGGCTGAGGCTCTGGCGCATGGCCGGATCGTCGAGGACCAGAACCTCGAGCGAGGATTCGGCCCCCGGCCGGAGCCGGGCCGTGTTCTCCCTGTCGGTCAGCAGGAAGGCCGGCTCGGCGTCCGCCAGCATCAGGGCGATCCGGTCCTCGGGGTACTCCGGGTCCATGGGCACATAGCAGCAGCCCGCTTTGAACGCGGCCAGCAGCGCGACCATGTGCTCGCCGGCCCGTGGGAGCAGGGTCGCCACGCGCTGTTCCGGCCGGATGCCCTGGCCGATCAGCAGCCAGGCCAGCTGGTTCGCACGGGCATTCAGTTCCCCGAAGGTCAGGGTGCCGTCGGCGTCGACCACCGCCGTAGCATCGGGGCTGTTCCGTACGTGCTCCTCGAAGATCTCGTGCACCAGCCGGTCGTCCGGCAGCGGACGGGCGGTGTCGTTCCACCGGGAGAGGACGCGGACACGCTCCTGCGGGGAGAGCAGTTCCATCGCCCCGAGGGGAGTGTCCGGGGCGGCGCCGGCGAGGGTGAGGAGACGCAGCAGCCGCTGGGTCAGCGCCTCGGCGGAGGAACGTTCGAACAGGTCGGCCGAGTAGTGCAGCAGGCCGTCGATACCGCTGGGGGTGCCGTCGGCGCCGTGCCGCTCCGTGAAGGTGAAGTCGAGGTCGAATTTGGTAGGGGCGGTGTCGAGGGGTTGGGGGGTGATGGTGGTGCCGGGGAGATCGAGGGTGCCCTCGGCGTTGTTCTGGAGGACCAGCATGGTCTGGAAGAGGGGGTGGCGGGCGGTACTCCGGTCCGGATTCAGCTTCTCCACCAGCTGCTCGAACGGCAGATCCTGGTGGGCGAACGCCGCCAGATCACCTTCCCGAACCCGGCCCAACAGCTCACCGAACGACGGATCGCCCGACGTATCCGCCCGCAACACCAACGTGTTCACAAAGAACCCGACAATGTCGTCCAACGCCTGATCGGTCCGGC